>PMKP01000224.1 GCA_003157775.1 Myxococcales bacterium
CCGTCGTCGGTGACGAACACCTCCCCGTGCTGCAGCGGGTTCATGGTTCCCGGATCCACGTTCAGATACGGGTCTAGCTTCTGAATGGTGACCTTGAGGCCGCGTGCCTCAAGCAGCGAGCCGATCGACGCCGATGCCAGCCCTTTGCCCAGCGACGAAACCACACCACCTGAGACAAAGATAAACTTCGTCCGCTTGGGAGGGGTTTTGCTTCCGGTGGCCATCAAGATAGACCTCCTTCCGGAAACCTGCCGCCGGTGGACTGCCGGTGCGGGCCCCGAGTTTTCCGTGACGAATCGTTCCTCAACTCGGGAGGTCATTCTTGGGCCTCGCCACCCTTGAAGTCAATGGCGATCGTAGTGGTGGAAGAAAAAAGGTGCCGCGGGTGACGCCTGTTGAAAACTCGTCAATCCGGCCGCCCAACCAGCTCCGAGTTTTCTAGAGGCGGCACTAGCGCTCATCGAAGACAGCCAGGTACAGCAAGGCGGTCTGCCGGCGGTAGTCGACCGAACCCCTGCTCGGGAAGCTGGTGTAAAGGACATAGCGTGCCCCGATCTCGAAACCTTGCGCGAGGGGACGCGCCAGTTCGATGCGCAAGGTGCTGCGGTTTTCGTCTTCAATGCTGACCAGAGGCGTGCCGGCGTTCTGGCCCTGCGCCAGAACCTCCTGCGCCAGAACCTGCGAATTCCAGTAGTGGGTCGCCATCAGGTCGGCGCGCGAGGAGAGCGATATCGCCCACGGCAAGGGAACCACGGCGCGCAGGTGAAACACGCCGCGCACCAGCCCTTCGCCGTAGCTATTCGACTGGTTGATGTGAAGCGCAGCCCCGGCTCCCAGCAGGAACGTCGTGGTGCGCGCCAGCTCGACGTGACCAATCCAGAAGCGGTCCAGTCGGCGGGGCGGAGATTCGCCCGTGCAGTCTACGTTGGTACATGCCAGCCCCTCGAAGCCACGCCATTCCAAACTGGCGCCTGCGGTCCATTCCCAGTCCGCCTCGCCACGCTCGAGGTTGCCGGGAAACATCTGGCGTGCGGTCAGAAAAGCCGTGGGCCCAGCAAAGCTGAAGTTGTTGTCGGACTTGAAGGTGAACCAACGGTAGCCCCCGCCCAGCGTGATCTGTGCGGCCTTGGCGAATCCCCGCTCGATGCGCAGGGTGGGCGTCAGAGAACGAAAGTCACGCCGGTCAACCGGCCCGCGCTGAAAGGCATCGTAGTAGGCGCCCGCTATGCCAAGAATTGTCCTCCCGGCGATGCGAAGGGTGCCGTTGAGACCCGATTGAGCGATCAAGACATCGTCACCGCGTGCGGCTTGGTCGAAGAATCGCTTTCCCGCCACGGCCCCTGACAAAGCGAGAGCGCCCTTTTGTCCGAGCGTCGAGGACCAGTTTCCAGAGGCCACCAGGCGCGCCAGGGGCGAAGGACCGGCCTGGGGCAGAGGAGGCGGGAAATTCGCGATCTGCTCGGCCCGATCCGGATTGCTGTCGTACTCGGCGCCCAACTCCACGCGAAGCTCGTGGCGATCCGAGTCAGCACGCGCCCATGGGCGCGCGCAAAGCATGGTCAACCCGACGAGCGCGAAGGTCAGCCGCATCCAGGCTTATATTAGCCCGAACCCGCCCCACGCAAAGCGCGTCAACGAACTGCGCTCTTGAGCGCTACTGGCCAGCCCCGGCTCGCAGGCGACGCGCGTGCTCCTCCAGGGCTTGGGCGTGCTTGCGCAGCGCAAGCGCCGCAGCCTCCACCGCGTCTGGGTCTGAGAGCGATCCAGCCTGGCTGAGGCTGCTGCGAATACCGGCGAGCGTGGCGGGATCNNGGTCAGCGTGTGGCCGGTTGCGGGCGCAGCCGCGGACGGCGACGGGGTTGGGGACGACACAGCGGTGGGGCCGCTAGCCGTGCCCGCCCCGGCCGTGTCCGAGGGACTCGCTGGCGAGGCGCTGCTCCCGCCCGACTTGGACCCGGTGTCGCTGCTCGAGGCCGCGGATCCGCGTGATGCCGCGCTGGAATCTCCGCTGGCCACCGCGTGCGAGCTTTGGGCCGGAATGATCGCGATGCGCTTGGATGCCTCAAACCCGGCGAGCGGGTCGCGGTCCCACGCACCGGCGCGTCGACGCAAGGCCTGGCGGACCCGGATCTGTTCTGCAGTGCGCGCCAGGGCTTCGGCTTCAGCGCGGAAGTGACGCGCCTGATCAGACAAGAGGTCAGCCTTGGCCTCCAATTCGACTGCGCCATCCTGGGGCGTAGCGGGCGGCATCTGCACCGTCTCCAGCAGGGTCTGCGCCGGCAAGGGGCCGCGGGCGGCACGCAGGCGCGCTTCCGCAGCCGTCACCTTGCGCGCCAACGCCTCGGCCTCTGCCAGCTTGTCACGCAGAAGGTAGTCAGCGCGCACGCTACGCCCGCCTCGCTTGAGCGCGGCGACTTCAGCGTTGACCCGGTCCAGATCGACGCGCAGGCGCTGGTATTCGGATGCGAGACGCTGGGTAGAAGCAGACCCGGTCCCTTGTGCCAAGACAAACGACGGCGCCAGCGGGAGAATCCCGCTGAGAAAAACAACGCAAAGCACTACGCCGAGCATACGCATCTGACAAGACTAGTAGCAATCTTCGCGCCAGCGCCTTGCACAAGAAAAGTGGTGATTTGCGGGGGCAGCCCCTCAGTTTTCTGAGACTGAGGGCCGCAAGTCAAATAGCTGATACGGATTCGCGGACGCGACAGGTCACGCGCTCATGGCTATCCAAGACCTCTGCTCTGGCGTGTAGTAAGGGGATGCCAAAGCCCTTCCTGAACATGCGGCTAGCTCTTCTTCTGGCGGGCAGCCTGTCTGGCCTTGCCTGCGCAACCACGCAGAAGGCACCCGCACGCACGCCGCCGCCCGAGCAAGCCGCGGCCTACTTCCCGTTGGCGCCAGGATGGAAATGGGCCTACGAGATCGAGAAAAGCGGCGAGAAGATCCTTGCCACCTATGCTGCGCTTCAACAGATAGGTGACACCGTGATCATCCAAGCCGGCGAAGAACGCAACGGCTACGCCATCCTGCCCGAAGGAATCGCCCGGCGTGAAAGCCTGAACCCAGGCGACTTCATCCTCAAGACGCCGATACGCGCCGGCGCGACCTGGACGCTGGCTGGCGGAAGGGCCACCGTGGTTTCAGTGGGCGAGGACGTAACCATGCCCGCGCGGACATATGCCAACTGTGCCGTCGTGGAGGAAGTTCGCAGCAATCCCGATCGCATCTTGCGAACCACCTACGCCGCAGGGGTGGGACCGATCGCCCTCGAATATCGGATCAGCAATCCCGAGACGCGGAAATTCGACGTGGTGCTGCGCGCCCGCTTGCTGGGCTTCACCCGTCCGGGCGAAGATCCGCTGGGGAACCAGACAGACGGCTCCCTGCCGGCCAAGCCCTGACTATTTACGGGCGCGCCGTCGAGATAATTGAGGTCAAACCCCTCCACATGGTCGATTTTGCCGCTGCCACGGGCATCGCTGACGTCAGCCTTGCCTGATCGTCTCCACACACAGTTACTCGGCGTCCTCGGCTCTTGTTCTGCGCTGTTGGCGACAGCCCCACTCGTCGCCGCCATCGCAGGCCATGCGGTAGAGTTGCCTAGCCCTATCCCGATTCCTGGAAAGGCCGCCCTCGCCGTCACGGTACATGGCTCCAAGGTACGCACAGCCGCGCATCACGTCGCCGTCGCAGGCCTTCCCAAACAGTTCCACGGCGCGTTTCTCGTCCTTGGCCACGCCTTTGCCTTCCTCGTACATCCGTCCGAGGTTGGAGCAGGCGGTCATCTCGCCGCCATCGCAGGCCTTCTGATAGAAGTCCACGGCGCGTTTCTTGTCCTCGGGCACTCCCTTACCTTCCTCGTGCATCCTTCCGAGATTTGAGCAGCCGACCATCTCGTCGCCATCGCACGCCTTCTGGTAAAGTTCCACGGCGCGTTTCTTGTCCTTGGCCACGCCCTTGCCTTCCTCGTGCATCCTTCCGAGGTTGGAGCAACCCATCATCTCGCCCATGTGGCAGGTCATCTCGAACAGTTCCACGGCGCGCTTCTTGTCCTTGGGCACCCCCTTGCCATCCTCGTACATCGTTCCGAGATCGCAGCAGCCGAGCATCCCGCCGCCATTGCAGGCCTTCTGGTAGAGTTCCACGGCGCGCTTCTCATCCTTGGCCACGCCTTCACCCGCAGCGAACATCGCTCCGAGGTTGGAGCAGACGAGCATCACACCGCCGTCGCAGGCCTTCTGGTAGAGGCCCGCCGCGCGCTTCTTGTACTTGGGCACTCCCTTGCCATAGTCGTACATCCAGCCAAGTCTCGCACAGGCGGACATCTCGCCGCCGTCGCAGGCCTTCTCGTAGTGTTCTACCGCGCGCTTCTCATCCTTGGGCACCTCCAGACCTTCCTCGTACATCGTTCCGAGGTTGGAGCAGCTGAGTATCTCGCCGCCGTCGCAGGCCCTTTGGTAGAGTTCCAGTGCGCGCCTCACATCCTTGGCCACTCCCTTGCCTTCCCTGTACATCGAGCCAAGCTTCGCACAGGCGAACATCTCGCTGGCGTCGCACGCCTTCTCGTAGAATTCTGCCGCGCGCTTCTCGTCCCTGGGCACACCCTTGCTTGCCCGGCTGGGCTTCGCCGGTTTTCCGGACTCGCCCTGCTTCGTTTCGATCGGGTGTGGCGCCGTGTCCTTGAGCTGGGCGAGCTCGGCGGCCAGCTCCCTCATCTCGGGTCCAGCCCAGGAGGTATCGCCTGCCGCTGCGGCATTGAGCGCAGCCCGCGAGCGCGAAGCGTGGAGTTTCACCAGCGCCTTGGCGGCCGCGATCCGGGCGTGGGGGTTATCTTCCTTCAGCATCGCTTCAAGAGCTGGCGCATACGCGACATCACCCTGGTCGCCGAGAGCCTTGGCCGCAGTCTGCTGCAGCATAACGTCGTAGCTTTCCTTGATCGCCTCCAGGAGGACGCCTGGATCCACCTTCTCGCCAGCGACGGTCAGGCTGCGGATTGCCTTCTCCTGCACGTCCAGGTTTGCGCTGTTGGCGGCCAGAGCGCGCAAGAGGGCCACCGTGCCCTTGGCCGCGGCGTTCTTTGGGACGTCCGGCACGGCGCGGTGGTTAGCGTAAGGGGCCATCTTGAGGTACGCAGCAATGATAGGCAGCGTCTTGGGAGTGATGTGCGGGGCAAGAGCGGCAGCAACCATCGTACTGACCAGTGGTACCTCGTCTTCCAGAAGGTCGACGACCACGGCCGGATCAATATTGGACTGGACGACATAGGCTTCGCCCGCGGCGCGACGAACAAAGTCCACGGGGTCGCGTGCCAGCCTCGCTAGCGCCCGAACCCCCACGGGCGCGCCGAGCTTGCCGAGAGTCTTGGCGACTCGTGCACGCACGCCGCTATCTGGGTGGCTGGCCAGCGCCGCAACCTCGCCCGCAGCGGCAGTAACGCCGGCATTGCCGAGTGCTTCGATCGCCTTGGCAACCAGCTTCGGATCAGAATCGTGGAGCTGCTTGCGGGCCAAGAGGGTGACCTTGTCGGGTAGGGACTCAGCGACGCAGGCTAGGGCACCACCGCTTGCGGGGTGGTGATGAGCGCGAGCGACCTGAAGAAGCACCTGAAGCAGCTGTCGCGCGACAGGTTCCTTGGACCGCCAACAGATCGCTTCAAGGACCAGCGACGAAACCGATGTGGATTGCCCAATGCAGCTTTCTATCCGCATGACGTGCGTCGTATCGCGCAGGAGAGGCTCGATACTTGGCGCCTCCCCAAGCGAGTCATCCAGGGTGTGGTACGCGGCGTACACGCGAACAACGGGATTTTCATGGTGGAGCAAACTGCGTCGCTGCTCGGGCGTGGCCTTGGCGAAAAGCAGTGCCGCTGTCGCCACCATGGGGCTGTGGCACCACTCGTCACCTCCTGACTCGACCGCTCGCGCGTTTCCGAGGCGATCGAGCAGTGAGGCGTAGTCGTCACCACCGGTCGCAGCGCTAGCGGCCGAGTCAGACGATTCCTGGCGCTCCGGCGGCTCTGAGGATGGTGCCCCCGCGGGCGACGCATCGTATGCCTTGGCCTGGCTGATTGATGCCGCGAGTGCCACGCCGGCCACCATGGCCACGAGGCAACGCGCGTGGCCCCTGCTCCCAGTTGAGATGCGATTTTTCAAATCGGGTACCATGGCTGGAATAGTAGCCCAGCTGCGCACCAGAGCATTCTCGATTCTTGGCGGCACGCCTGCAAGTGCGCCGGCTGTGGCCAGGCTGTGGCCAGGCACAGCCACCGTGAAGCCGCATATCGCCCCGCGTCCATTCTTCGGACAGCGCGGGGTTCAAGGCAAGCGCATCGTAATCTGATGGAGGGATTTCTCGGCCGCATTCCGGACACGTTCGTGTGGATCTGAACATGCCTTCGTAATCGCTGGGATGAAACTCTGATCACCAATTATGCCTAGAGCATAGACGGCATCTGCACGTGCAATAAAATAGTCGCCTTCCAATGCCTGCATCAATGCCGCCACAGCTTCCTCATTGGCGATAGCGGCAAGAGCGGTGGCTATCTGCCTGCTAATCAAAGGATTGTGGGTCTTGAAAAGAGCACAGAGTATTGGAACTGCTCGTGGATCTTTCAGTTTTCCAAGAGCAACTACGGCTGCAATGTCACCGCTTGATTGTTCCAGTAGTCGGATCAAGGGCACTACGATGGCCGAACCCACTTCCGAAAGCGTCGTCGCAATACTTTCAAAGGAAAGATTCGCGCCTATCTCATAGTATTCCCTCACGCAGGACATGAGTGGTGCCACGGCTTGTATGCCTAGCTCTTCGAGGGCATGGCGGGCCCGATTATTTGCATGGTTCCCTTTGTCAGTTGCGATCTGGAACAACCCTTCCACGTCTCGCTTGGCCTGTAGTTCTCGCACGTTCGCGCCGAACAATCCTCGAAGAGGCCCCGGCCAGGGATTCTCAGAGCCTGACGTCCTAAAATAGTAGCGAAGGATACGGGCGGGATTGGCGGGCCTGGCGTCTCCTTCGAGCTGCTGAGCCGGTCCGAGGACTTCGGGCGGAAGTCCCAAATCGGGGTTCCTCTGGAGGTATAACTTCTTGAGGCATGTTAGTCGACGCAGGCTCTTCGGCAGCGCGGTCAGTCGATTACTGTAGAGGTCGAGATGGTGGAGTTGGGACAGTCGGCCAATTGCGTCCGGCAGGACGGTCAGTCGGTTTTCCGAGGCAGACAGAAACTGGAGTTGGGACAGTCGGCCAATTGCGTCGGGCAGGGCGGTCAGTTGATTCTCTGAAATGTAGAGGAACTGGAGTTGGGCAAGGTTGCCGATGGCCTCGGGCAGAGCCGAAAGTTGGTTTGCAAAGACGTTCAGACTCTGGAGTTTGGTGAGTTGAGCGATAGAAGGGGGGAGTCTGGTCAGCCCAAGGCCGTGTAGATCCAGTTCGCTGGCGTTGGACGCACGCGCCGTTTCGATTCGCTCTTCCGCGACTTGTGTGGGAGTTGCCTTCCGCCGGTGGCCTAGCTCGCCCCGCGTGACGCCATTGTTGCGGAGCTCGCTCGCCACCTTGGGCGCCTGGGTATCGGTCTTCTGTTTCGCCCCTATGGTCTCAATCCGTCGCTTGAGCAGAACCAGCAAACGGCGCAAGCGTTCAGCCACGTCCACTTCCAAGAGCAGGTTCCTATTGCCGTGCGCGCGCACCAGCGCATCGGCGACCATGCGGTCCTCCACCGATTTCAGCCTGGCGCGCAGATCGGTCCGGTCCGTCGGCGTGGGCACCGGGGTTGAGGGTCCGTCCGGACCAACGTGAAGCCTAGGGGGTCCGGGCGCCGGAGGCTTGGCTGTCGTAACCGCGTGGCCGAGAGCTTCCTCCAGACTCTTGACGTCGACGGGTTTGGCCAAGAAGTCGCGGGCCCCCAAGCGTATGGCGCGGGCTGCATCCGAGATCTGCGCGCTGCCGCTCATCACGATGACCGGGGTTTGCGGGGCCTTCGCGCGGACGGCGTCGAGGATGGCGAACCCATCAGCGCCGGGCATGTGCAGGTCCGTGACAACCGCATCGAAGGTGTCATGCTCGATGTGGGCCAGGCCACCCGGACCGTCCGCGGTGACTACGTCGTAGGCCGCCGCGCGCAGCAACTGCGCGAGGCTGCGGGAACAGGATTCGTCGGCGGTGCAGAGCAGGATTCTTCCCATCGAACCCCTGTGGTGCTGACCCTATACGATTTGAGCCGGACTCAGCGAGTCGCTTCTCCAAAAGTGGTGGGATGGCCGCCCGGGCATTGGCACACCTTGGCCGGGAGGTGCATTGTCAGACGCGGATCGGATGGTGGCACCAGATGGGCGCCGGTCACCAGCATACGCCGCCGCGCCACTCTGGCCCGACTCGCTAAGCTACGCTGAACCGACAGCCAAGCAGCCGAGGTAGTCGCCTTCCGTGGCGACGGACTCGAACTCAAATTCGACGAGCACCCGCCGCCTGTCGACTCGGCGTGTGACCGCCACCTCAACCTTGGTGCGCAGGCCCACTACCCTCGGGGCCACCAGAGACAGCAGGCCCCTGCGGCGGCTGAGGTTGTACACGTCGACGCTGAACCAGCGATTGCTGTTGGCAAATGCGTAGGCATATTGGGTCCCATCAGAGGGAGCGTAGAAGCCTAGTGCGGTGCTCTTGCCCGCCGGAACCTTGAGCCCGAGCGCGCGATGCAATTCGACCGCACAATCCGGCGCCCTATCGAACCAGATATTCAAGTTGCCCGCCCACTTGGTTTCCTCGCGTAGAAACGGCCTGAAAGATGCCGGGAGAGCGACGTTGAGTGTCAGACGCTGGTTCTCGCCAGGTTCGAGTGGCGGCACTTCGACCTTTGCAACCGGAACAAAGGGTGCAAACGCGCCAAGCACAGCCGCTTCCACGACCAAGTGCGTGCAACGGGTGCGCGTCGCGGTCGGGTTGCTAAGCTCGATGAACACATCGAGCGTTTGGCCCTGCCGCTGCCAGGACACACCGCTTTCCCGAATCACGGGCAACCTCATGGTCGCGAGCCGGCTTGTCCGCTCATCATCTCCCCTCGCGAACGGCCAAGCGGCGCGCGTCCAGCCAACTTCGCCCGCCAACTCTGGAGCCTCGTATTGTCGAGCTGCCTCTGCCATGGTTTCCCCCTTCCAGCTAGAAAACCAACTCTAGGCGTCCTTCCGAACAGATGCAAGCGCAACCGCGCGGGCGCATTATGGCCCAGTTTGCATTCCCGACGCGGAAACTTCAGGATGCTCTGGTTCGCAGACGTGCTTCAAGTTGCGAGAAGAACCTCCAACCGACACGAAGTCTAGATCCCTGAACGCGGTGTGGGGAAGCAGTCCCGACGATGTCTGGGCGGTTGGCGACAGTGCCGGCGACGTGTGGGCGGTTGGCCAGTCTTCTTTCTTGCACTGGGATGGATCGGCCTGGTCTGCTGTCGGAGACCAAATTGGGACGCTCAACGGAGTGTGGGGAGACTCGTCCAACCATGTCTGGGCGGTAGGCGATCACGTGAGCCTGCGCTGGAACGGCACAACCTGGCTCCGGTCAGACCCGATACCTGCCAATCTCAACGCGGCCTGGGGCAGCGCCGCGGACGATATTTGGGCGGTCGGGGAGTCTGGCTCGCTCGCGCACTGGGATGGTGACAACTGGTCCATTTCCTGTGGCCCCATCAGTTCGGTCAGCGTTGCGCAGGCTGATTGGTGCAGCCGCACTGCGGGCATTGCCGGTACCAGCGGCGACGACGTGTGGGCGACAACCGAAACAGCCGATCTGCTGCACTGGGATGGCAGGGGTTGCTCCACTTTCCCGAGCGGGTCCACGACCATCCTCCGGGGGCTCTGGGGCAGCGCGGCTGCGGATATGTGGGCAGTGGGTGACAGGGGGGCCATCGTCCACTGGGATGGTCGTCAGTGGTCCGCCTCGCCCAGTCCCACCAAGTCGGACCTTTTCGTGGTTGCGAGCGCTGCGACCAACGACGTCTGGGCTGCCGGCACCCAGGGCACAGTGCTTCACTGGGACGGTACCGCATGGTCGGTCTCGTCGTTGCCCGCGACCGGAGGCTGGAACTGGTGGGATGGGGCTGAATGGTCGCCCAGTTGGGCGAACACATCTGACATCACGTGGACAGCAGCGCGAGCCATGGCCACTGGCGATGTCTGGATCGTGGGAGAGTGGGTGGGGAGTGATCGCACTGGCTGGGGTGCGGGACCCGCGCTAATCCACTGGAACGGCACTGAGTGGTCGAATTCCCCCCAGCCCTTCGCCGGATTCGGCATGTGGTCCGAGCGTCCCGATGATCTGTGGCTCGTCGGCACCAGCCTCGAAGGCGGGTACCACACGCCGCTTGCGCAGGACATCGCGCATTGGAATGGCACAACTTGGGTCGAGTCGTTTGCCGGAGGTTCGGTTCATCTTTGCGGTGTTTGGGGTAGCAGTTCAGCGGACATCTGGTCCGTCGGGGGACAGGGCATCGTTCTCCGCAAGCGTTAGTACTAACTGGTCACATTTCCTCCCGCCTGACGTGCGTCGGGTGATCTACACGACCAACGCCATCGAATTGCTGAGCTCACTGCGAAAGTTGCTGCACTGCCGGGGCCACTTCCCCACGGACGAGGCCGTCCCCGTTGCTCCACTTTGCTTTCACAAATCTCGAAAGTAGAAGCTAAATTCGGGGAACTTTGGGCTAGAGTGCGCGGGCAGGTGATCCATGCGGTGGATTTTTGGAAAACGCCGAATGGCGCCGGAGGCGCTACGCGACGCGCTCGTCGACGCGGCGGAGGCGGGAGACCAGGCGCGCGTCCGCAAGTTAGCGGCCGAGGAGCGGGATTCGATCCGCGAGCACTTCGCCTCCTGGCAGAAGGTCCCTGAGCCGATCCGGGCGGACGCGCAGCAGACCCAGCGCTATGTCGCGGGCCTGATCGCGGTCGCGGAGCACTTCAAGCGGGCTCTCGGCGATTCCTCGCTGCTCGATCGGGTGACCGGCCCGCCGGACGGCAATCCGCTCGTCAAGTGGGAAAAGGCGCTGCATGCCGCCCAGGACGCGATCGCGGCGCACCGCTATCCCCAGGCCGAGGTGCCGCTGCGGGAGTGGGTCGCCACGGCGCGCGGGCTCAAGGGGCCGGGCGTGGACCGCTGCCTCCCTATCACTCTCGGTCTCATCGGGCAGAGCTGCTTCCACCAGGGAAGGGCCATCGAGGCGGTCCCGCTGTACCTGCAGGCGCTGGAGATCTGCGAGCGAACAGCGGATCGCGACGGACAGATTGCTCACCTCAGCAGCCTGCACGAGGCGCAGCGCTGGCTAGGGGAAACGGCCGAAGCGGCCGCTTTCGCGGAACGGCCCGCCGAGTGTTGCGAGCAGGCCGGCAACCAGGAGCGGTCGGACTGGGCGCGCCGGCGTGCCTTCCGTGTGCGACAGGGGGAGCCCCTCAACCGGGTGGTGGTCGAGATGGGCGGCAAGCAGATCGAGATCGACGAGCTGTCCGCGCCGCTCCTTGACGGTCGTCTCAGCTTTCATTTCGTGCGCAACCGGATGGCGCTCGGCGCCGTGACCGCCCTGGTGGAGGAAGGCTCCCGCCTCGGCAACAGTGGCGACGACGCGAGCGCGCTGGGAGCGTTCCGCGCAGCTGCGGCACTCGATCCCTCGGATCCGCGGCCGCTCTACCTTTCGGGCCTCGCGCAGATGTGCCTTTGTCGCTACCCCGACGCCATCGCGAGCTACGATGCGACCGAACGCCTCGCGCCGGGCTGGTACCATTGCCGGGCCGACCGCGCGCTCGCGCTCGCACTGGCGTCGCAGCGTATCTCCCACGCAACCTTCGAAGCGGTGCGCGCCATCGAGGACGGCGGCCAACCGCCCACCGAGCGAGCCGCGCTGGCGGATCTTGCACTCGCCGACGCGCCCGATCTGCCGATTCTCTACCTGCTCAAGGCCAACGCGCTGATCGGGATGAAGTGCACCGCTGGGGCCGAAGAGGCCGCGCGTGCCGGTCTGGCCCGCGACCCCGATCCCGACGTGCGCACCCGCTTGCTGGTAACCCTCGCCCGCGTCGGGAAGCCGCCCGAAAACCAGCGCCTGCTGGAAGAAGCGGTCGCCCTCGACGGCAACCGGATCGCGGCGGCAATGGCGCGCTTGATCCTGCTGGCCCGCGAGGTCAATTGAGTGTTTTTCGAACGGGTTTTTCGGCAGCTTGGAAGACACCGGGGAGCGAGATTCGGTACCAAGCCAGAGAGTCGTCTGGACAGAACCGGCCCTCGTGCGCCTCGCTGAAATCCAAGATTTCATCGCTCAATCCAACCCGGAGGCGGCGGAGCGCCTCATCCGGCGAATCGTCGAGCGTGGTGATGGTTTGGCGAAGTTCCCTGAGATGGGCAGAATGGTGCCCGAGCTTCCCGGAACTGGCCTGCGCGAAATCATTGAGGGGCACCACCGGATCGTTTACCGGATTCGCGCGAAGGGCATCCGGGTTCTCAACGTCTTCAGGTCTTCGCCGACGTGACCAGGTGGATATTCGGCGTCAACTCGACCTTCAGAGGCGCCGGTCTGCTAACATAGCGAAATCACAATGCGGGGATGGCGGAACTGGTAGACGCGCCAGACTTAGGATTTTCGCGCGTTCACGAAATAGCCTAGATTTTCCGGTAGGTTCCGGTAGTTCAGGGAGTGAGCATTTGGTGCCAAGCCAGCAGGAAGTGCCTGTTTCCATTCTGGATTTGTTGGCACCAAAGGATGCGGCAAGGACATTTCTGCTGTCCGGTGCGTCCCGGCGGTCTCGCGCATGTACGCTGAGGCAACACTTCTTCGCCGCTGTGCCTTGGCTCTACTGATGGGACTACTTGGGTCAGTGTGCGTGACTGCAGATAGTAACCGGCCAGGGGTCCATCCGGCGCCGCGCCACGGCCAATGCGCGGGCGGCTTCAGTGGTCGAACGACCTGGACGACGTGACGTGCTATCCTTCCGGGAATTCCTTTCAGGACCATCGGGGTGGACCATGACAAACAAGAAGATCTACGTTGAACGTCGTCCTGAGGGCGACTACGCAGTGAGACGGGAAGGGGCGGAAAGAGCAAGCGCGGTAGAACCAACACAGAAAGATGCAATCGATCGAGCGAGAGAGTTGAATCCTGGTACCTCGCCACATGTCGAGCGGGTCCGCAACACGTCGGGTGGAAGTCGCGACAAATGGCGTAAGCCCTAATCTGCGAAGCGACGCCAGCTGCAATCGCCCATTTTCGCAAGGCACATCCGGCGGGCTGTGGCAAGAACGGGAATCAAATCCTCCGCCTGTTTGAAGCGTCGACCTAATCCGGCCCCTCTCGTCCCTACGCCGGCTGTCCCCCAGTTGTCCTCGGCCCTCGCTACCACCCTTCACCACCCCGACACCCTGAACCATTTGGCTTCCAATCGACCATCCGGGAGATCACTTTCCCCATAGCTCGGGGCGGACGAATGGATGCCAGGAGAATGGACGCGAATCCTGAAGCCAGCGAGCGCTGGGACATTATGCTTAGCTATCGACATGCCAAGCACAAGAACGCCGCCGGTCTTCTTGCGGGAGTACTCCGCGCGGCCGGGGTGCGAACCTGGCTTGATGTTGCCGTCCTAGACCAGACGTGTCGGTGGTCGTCGGACCAGCTGAAGGCGGCGCTCCGGAGCGCCGCCGAAAAGTCACGCATCGTAGTTGGTTTTCCCGCCGAAGACATGCTGGAGGTCGAGCCCAGCAAGGGCGACGAGCAGCTCCGCTTCTGCTGGTTGGCCTGGGAGCGCCAGTTCGCAGCCGAGGTGCTCTGGATTTCGGGGGATCGTCTCTACGCATTCCCGGAGGAGAGCTTGAGATGGTTCAATTTGGCGCATCTCTCGTACTATCTCGGGCTCGCATGCGGGAAGGGTAGGGACCTGACATCGTTCTGGCACAAATACCTGGAGCCACTCTCGCCGGTCTTTCGAGCCTCCTACCACATCGAACCTCTCCACGAGATGGAATGTGATGCGCTCCCTGAAATCATCAGGCCCGACTGGCCCGAGGCGCGCCGCAATGCCGTGCTCAAGTCGCACATTGCCCGCAGGCGTGACATCGCGCCAGATCACCGGATGCAGATCCTAGAGTAGAAGATGGACCCGTCGAAGCTTGCGTGAGAATATGCGGCGGGTAGGAGCCAAATAGAAGGAGGAGAAGTGCTCTCGCCTGGCTGATTTTGGAGCCAGTACCGATTCGTATGGACGACTCACCGAAGTCACCGGGGCAGGTGCCAAAGTGGCCATTCTCCCCCTTGCGCATCCGCGCCAAGTTGCCAAGCTCGGGCGGTCGTCCGCACGCTGGTATGACCTGCATCAAGACTGGATCGTTCGGCGAGCATCGACGATCCTCTCGTAGGCTGGCCATAAAGCCGTTGCAGCGGACGAGAGCCTGTCAACTCTCGGTCGACGTTCAGCGAGCCGGGGCCGCGCGGCTCGTGAGATGAACGGCGCGTAAGCTCGGAATTTCAAGGTCGCCATCGCCTGAACTGGTCGAGCCAGATCCCACGAGCACTTCGACCTGGGTCGTGTTTTCGTGCTCACGAACTGCTTCTGAGTGCCTCTTCCAACTTGTCGAGGTGTTTCTTGAACACGCGGCGATGGGAATTCGCCTTGCCGCCCCAGTAGCGCAAGAAGTCGTGGTCGAGCTTCTTGCGTTTGAAGAATGATGAGACATCCATCGCCGTCTCGCCCTTGCCGCGCCTTGCCCGGAAGAATGCCAAGGCAGCGCGGAAGAGGGCGTCTGCCGCACGATTGAGCGGAACAACGACGTTCGACCGCTGGCGCTCGCAAGCCAGCCGGAAGGTCTCCATGCTCGACCGACCACGAAGGCCGGTCCCCAGCCTGGACCACAGGAAATTGAGCACCAGCCATTTCGCGTATGCGCGTTCCGGGAACCCCCTGGCGGCGAAACTCACTTCCCTCATCAGCCAGTACCTGCACAGATAGTAGAGCGGGTCGCCTGTCGGAAAGACACGCCCGTACAGTCGTTCCTCGAAAAGACCCTCCTTCCCCTCGCGGACGAGAACGGGGTCAAGGTCGCACGCGGCGACAGCCTGGGCCAATTCCTCCTTCTTGACCATGAAATGGTGGTGGGTGCGCGAGAAGCGCCTCGCTTCGGATCGGGTCTGGCGCTTTCTGAGGTACATGTAGCCCAGCTTCCTGAACTGGCGCTCGATCTCGATCTGCCTCCGGTCGTTCGACATCAGGTCAGATGCACGAATCGCGTTCTGCCAATTTGTCGCCCCGACGAGCTTCGACACGAGGGCTTCAAAGCGGTCATCGCTGCCCGCGCTCCGGGGCACACGGATCACACGGACCAACACACTGGCCACCAGCGAGGAACGATCCTGCGCCGCCAGAGTCCGGGTCGTCTGCTGGCCGTTGATCACCTGGGGATTGGTGACGTGTAGTATATCCCTGCCATCTCGCCCCTTTCGCTCGGCCTCGTCGCAGATGATGGTGATGCCGTTGTTGTAGTACCAGAAGTACGCTGGTTCGCTGTTAAGCGTCGACTCCATCCCTCGGTTGATCTCCGTGCTGCCGAGAAAGCCGCGGACGTTCCGTGCAAACAGGCGGATGCCAGCTTCCTTGTACATCTCGGAGACCGCAGCCTCGGTCATGGAGAACACCCAAGATTCGATGTCAGTCTTGTGGTCGTACCGCTGCAACACCGCGCCGGAACTCCCGGCCTTGCCAGCCTCGATCTCTAGCTCCAGCGACGGTACCGGCGGGGCTACTCCATCCAGATAGTCGGTAAGCAGAAGAAGAATCTGCTTGCCTTGAAGGACTTCCAAAGCTGCCGGAATCCCGCCGCGCTTTGCAGTGCTTCGAGCCTCCTCGCAGAGCGAATCGCTGCACCTTCCAGTTGTCACGTAGTACAGCCGCAGCTTGTAGTCGCGTTTCGTGAGCCGGTGTCTCGCATCAGTCAGCGCCGTTTCGACCTCGGGTCGAAGGCTCTTGCAGTAGCCCCTGAAGTCTGCACTTTCTCCACCGAGGATGCCTGCCAACTGAGCCAACTGAAGCACATCTGCTCGGTTTTCGCCGCCGACACCCACGCTCTGTCTGTACTTCCCCTGGACCACAACCACGGTCTTCGTCTCCCCGTCGATGAACACGGCGTCCACGCTCTTGTCGCCCTTCCCACCCGTCAGTGCGCCCACGGCCTGCTGCTCATCCTCCGTCACGCAAGCACGCAGGAACCAGAGGACGAAGAGGTCGTCGTCTGCCAGTTTCGGGTATCGCTCCCCAAGATCTGCGAGTTCTCGACTGAGATCTTTTTCGGTCGCTGCCTGCATGAAGCCTCCGAGTCGCGAGCGTATCACAACCGCGCGTAGCGACGCCAAACGCACCGGGTTGCACAAACGCGCCGGGCTGCACTTGCCGGCGTCCGTCTGGAATATCGCCCGTCGCTCGCTTGGGTTATCACACCGGCTCCTGGCACTTCGCACGAACTGCCGCGTCGTGTACGATAGCGGGGCAATGACGTTCAAACGCAAGGCCCTCGGGGCGCTTACCCGAGTTGAGTTGTTGGAAGTCGGCAAGGCGCTGGAGCTGGATGTCACCACCGGCATGCGGCTCGACGAGATGATGGACGTGGTGGCGGGGAGCAAGAAGCGGGGGATCCTGGAAAGGATTCTGGCGCTGCTCTCGCGGGACACGCTCAAGTCGATCTGCTTTGCGGTCGGGATCTCGGCCGAGGGACGGGAGAAACAGGTGCTGGTGGACCGGATTCTGGCGGCGGAGCGCGGCCCGGACAACGAAGACGACGAGGGCGAGGCAGAGCAGCCCGAGCCCAAGGTGAAGAAGGTGCGCGGCGAGGAGGCTGCCAAGCCCGAGCCTCCCGCCCCGCCCAAGCCCGTGCAGGCGTCGCTCCCGTGGCAGGGCTTCCCGGTGCTGGAGCCCACGCCGCCGCCGGTCACACGGGCGGCACGTGCGCCTGCCTTGCCGCCGCCAACCATGATGGATGCGTCCACGCCGGCCACCGAAGGGGCGGGGCTGGAGATAACGCTGGACGTGACGCCGAGGAAGCCACGGCTGGCCTGGCAGGGC
>PMKP01000058.1:0-7045 GCA_003157775.1 Myxococcales bacterium
GCCCGCTCGACCTTGCGAATGTAGTCGTGCGCGTGGGCCACGCTGGCCGTGGCCGCATAGTCGATGCCATGCGCGGCCACGATTTCAAAGATGTCCTTCTTGCGGCTGCGCGCACCCGCCGCATGCGGACCGACCGGGCTGGTGGTGGTGCGGGCGCCAAACGGGGTCAGCCCGCTCTTTTGCACGCCCGTGTTCATGTAGGCTTCGTTGTCGTAGCAGATGTAGATGAAGTTCTCGCGCCGATCGATGGCGCCCGACAGGGCCTGCAGGCCAATGTCGGCTGTGCCGCCGTCGCCGGCGAATCCCACCACGTGATAGTCGCGCAGCTTGAGTGCCCGGGCCGCCGCCGCGATCCCGGACATCATCGATGCCGTGCCTGCGAACGTCGAGATGATGGCGTTGCAGCCAAAGGCCAGCTGCGGGTAGAGGAAGCCCACCGCTGACATGCAGCCGGCGGGCAGCACCACGAATGTGCGTTCGCCCAGCACCTTGAGCGCCAGCCGCACGGCCAAGCTACCGCCGCAGCCGGCACAAGCCTTGTGACCGAGGAACGGCTCGTCGTCGGAGAGCGCAAGCTTCAGCCGGGCCGCTTCAGCCATTGCCATTCTCCTGGACATTGGCGAAACGAACCCGTTCACCTGGTGGCCGAACCGTGGCGACCTGGAGTTGGTCGAACATCTGTTCGACATCATTGCGAGAAATGTCCCGCCCCCCGAGGCCCGCCACGAAATTGAGCAGCGCCGGCCGAGCCGCCGATCCCGCCAGCGCGGACGAAACTTCAGAGAACACGGCGCCCTGATGTCCGAACGACACATCCTTTTCCAGCACGCCGACAGAACGCGCGGTGGAAAGTGCCTGCACGATTTCGCGTTCAGGGAAGGGTCGCATGAGGCGCAACTTGAGCATTCCGGCAGCCACTCCCCGAGTGCGCAAGGCATCCACTGTCTCGCGCACCATCCCGGACACACTGCCCAGGGTGACCAGCACCACGTCCGCGCCCTCGCAGCGATAGGGCACCACTGCGCCGCCGTAGCTGCGGCCAAAACGACGCCCAAACTCCTGGTCCACCTCGCTCGCAACCCGCTCGGCGCGCAGGATGGCCCGGTGTTGCTGCACTTTGAACTCGGTGTAGTGGGCAGGCCCAGCGGTGAAGCCCATGCTCGTGGGTGATTCAAGACTCATCTTGCTGGGCGTGCGAAACGGCGGCAGGAAGGCGTCCACGTCTGCCTGTGCGGGAACATCCACCGGCTCGTAGGTGTGGGTCAGCACAAAGCCGTCGAGATTCAGCATCACAGGGGTCAGCACCTCGGCGTGCTCGGCAATGGCAAAGCCCTGGATGGTCATGTCCAGCGCCTCCTGGGCGTCTTCGATGTACACCTGGATCCAGCCGCTCGACAGCACGGCCAGCGAATCCTGTTGATCGCCATAGATGTTCCAGGGCAGGGCCAGCGCCCGGTTGGCGTTCATCATTACGATGGGGAAACGCCCGCCGCTGGCGTATTGCAGACACTCCGCCATGTAGAGCAAGCCCTGGGACGAAGTTGCGGTGAAGGTGCGCGCCCCGAGAGCGCTGGCACCCATGCAGGCAGAAAGCGCCGAGTGTTCCGATTCTACGTGCAAGAACTCAGTATCCAGCGTTCCTTCGGCCACCCATTCGGCCAGGCGCTCAATGACCACGGTCTGCGGCGTGATGGGATAGGCGGCAATCACATGGGGTCGGGCCAGCCGCGCGCCCCAGGCCACGGCTTCGTTGCCCGACATGAAGAGAGGCTGGGGTTGCCGTGCGGTTGCCTCAACGGACATGTTTGTCCTCCTCGGGAATCATCAAAATGGCCTGCGCGTTGCACTCATGCGCGCAGATCCCACAGCCTTTGCAGAAGTCGTAGTCGATCCAGACTGCCGCCCCTTCGCGCAGCACGGCGCCGTCCGGGCAGGCCAGGTAGCAACGCAGGCACCCGGTGCAGCGCTCGACGCTGAGCACAGGCCGCTGGCTGCGCCAGGCGGCATTGGTCTCCACCAGATGGCCCGCCGTGAAACACGGGCCAATAGGATAGTCCTCCGGCGACCGAGGCCGCAAATAGGGCCTGACGAATGGATTAGCCAACCAAGTGTTCCTTCATCAGGTCGTGGCACCGCCGCAAAACCTCCTCGTTCTTCTCGGCCAGGGCCGGCCGCATCTCGGATTGGACAGCGCGTAGACCAGCGTCCAGAGAGACGACGGCCGAGGCCGCTACCAGCGCCCCAATCATGCCGGTGTTGACAATGGCCCGGCCCAGGACCGCGCGCGCGACCGCGCCCGCATCCACTGTCAGCACGCGCACACCGAGGCTTGCCCACTCCACTGGGGGACGAGTGGAGTTGACCAGCAGCGCGCCCCCCTGGCGGATACCGTCCGCCGCATGCGGCCCCATCAACGTATCATCGAGCACCACCGCAAAGTCGCAGGATCGCAGTGCACTGCGATCCACGATTCGTCGGCCATCAATGCGCGTGAAGGCCAGGATCGGCGCACCCCTTCGTTCGGGACCAAAGGAAGGGAATGCCAGTGCGAATTTTCTGTCACACAAGGCGGCTGCGCCCAGCAGACGGGCAGCCGTGAATGCTCCCTGCCCACCGCGGCCGTGCCAGCGCACCTCGATCACCTAGACGCGCTCCTTGGCTCGTGCCGCCCGCTCGCGCAGCCCAACCAACCGCTGACCTGCCGCCTCCAAGGTCTCGGGCCGTTTGGCGAAATGAAAGCGAATCCAGCTCGTCACCGGGTCGCGGAAGAAACTGGATCCAGGGACCGCGGCCACGCCCACGTCCTTCACCAACCAGTCGCAAAAAGCGCGGTCGTCAGTCCATCCTGACTCGGCGATGTCCACCATCACATAGTACGCGCCCTCGGGCTCGCAGAAGCGCAATCCAGTCTGCCGCAGAAAACCGAGGAAGAGATCGCGCTTGGCGGTGTAGCTGGCCAGCAACTCATCGTAGTAACGGTCAGGCAGGTTCAGGCCGGCCACTGCGGCTTCTTGCAGGGGCGCCGCCGCGCCCACGGTCAAGAAATCGTGTACCTTGCGCGCACCCGCTATTACCTCCGGCGCAGCAATGACGTAGCCCAGACGCCAGCCCGTGATCGAATAGGTCTTGGACAGTGATCCGCAGCTGATGGTCCGCCGGCCCATCCCTGGCAGCGCCGCGAAGTAGGTGTGGCGGTGTGGAGCGTACACGATGTGCTCGTAGACCTCGTCAGTGATGACAAAGGCGTCGACCTCCTCGGCCAGGCCCGCGATGGTTTCCAACTCCGCACGCGCGAACACCCGGCCCGACGGATTCGACGGGTTGCACAGAATCACCGCCTTGGGCTTCTGGGCAAATGCGCGCTTCAGGTCAGCCTCGTCAAAGCGAAATTCCGGCGGATTCAGCGAGACATAGATAGGTTCTGCGCCCGACAAGATCGTGTCGGCCACGTAGTTCTCGTAGAAAGGCGAGAACACGACGACCCGATCGCCGGGATTGCACGCCGTCATCATGGCCACCATCATGGCCTCGGTACTGCCGCAGGTGACCACCAGGTTGGCGTCGGGATCGATGTCGAGTCTCATCCAGCGCGACTGCTTGCGTGCCAGGGCCCCGCGAAAGTTCGGCGCACCCCAGGTCACCGCGTATTGATGCGGCCCGTACCTTCCGGCCTGCTCGGCGGCCCGCTTCAGTTCCTCGGGCGGATCGAAATCCGGGAATCCCTGCGACAGGTTGATGGCTCCGTGGGCATTCGCCAACCGGGTCATGTGCCGGATGACCGACTCGCTGAATTGGCCCACCCGATGACTGGTGTTAGGCATGGCGGGCTAGATATTCTCGCCGCTGGACGAGGTTCCCTCGCTGCCGCGCAGATCCAGTAGGCGCTTGGCCTTGTGGGTGGCGCGGGGCAGGGCGCCTGCGGTTAGCACCTTCACCTGTCGCGGCCGCACACCCAGTCGGATCGCAACCTGTTTCTTCACCTCTTCGGCCACGTCCTCGTCCGCGCCCTGGAAATCCCCGCTGCGCTCCACCTCCACGTCGAATCTGGTCAGGTGGTTCTCGGTGTAGACCACCACCCGGTACTCGCCGGTCAGCCCTGGCACGTTGCGGGCGACGTACTCGATGTCGCTGGGGAATACGTTCACCCCCGACACGATGAACATGTCGTCGCGCCGGCCCAGCACCTTGAAGCGCACATGGGTGCGACCGCACGAGCAGCCGTCAGGATAGCGCTGGACAATGTCGCCAGTGCGAAAGCGGATCATGGGCCGCGCCCGCTTGCGCAGGGTCGTCAAAACCATCTCGCCTGGCGTATCGCCCTGCAGCGGCTCGCCGCTCGCTGGGTCGATCACTTCGATCAGAATTTGGTCCTCGGCCAAATGCAAGCCGTCGCGCACCGGGCACATGCCCGCGCATGCTCCGAAGATGTCGGAGATGCCGTAGAAATCGTAAAGCTGGGCGTTCCACAGCGTCTCGATGGCTGCACGCGTGGCAGGAATGGAGCCGCCCGGCTCGCCCGCCACGATGATGCGCCGGATCCCCAGATCCCGCGCAGGATCGATGCCCTGTTGCTTGGCGGTCTCGCCGAGGTACCAGGCATACGACGGCGTGGTCCAGGTGNNGAGCAGCCGCTCCGACGGGATAGAACCCGCCCAGATGCAGAGCGCCCCCAGTCTCTGCGCGCCGATGACGTCGGGACCGCCGACAAAGAGTGTGAAGTTCAGCGCGTGCACGTAGCGATCGTGCCGCCGCATGCCGGTGCCCCAGAACAGACGGGCCTGCACATCCTGGAACTCGTCGAAGTCCTCCTTGGTGAACGGACTGAGCGTGGGCACGCCGGTCGACCCGCTGGACGCGGCCACGAAGACCACTTCCTCTTCGGCCACTGCGGTCAGGTCGCCCAGAAATGGTCGCGCCACCTGACGATCGCGCTCAATGGCCTTGTCGATGAAGGGGAAACGCTGCAGGTCCTCCAGGCGTCGTAGGTCCGACGGCTTCACTCCGGCTGCGGTGAACGCCTGCCGGTAGAACGGCGACTGCACCCAAGCCAGTTCCAGGTGTTTGCGCAACTGCTCGGTCTGATACTCGATGAGCTGCGGGCGCGGCAGGGTCTCGATCGTCTCGTCCCAGTAGCGTTTCTCGGACATCTACAACTCCTTGTTGTCGAACAGGCGCTTGTAATAGAAATTGCTGGTGTAAAGCGCAGCCGCCGGGTTGTGGCCCAGCACGCGATCCTTGGTAATGAGCGTGGTGACCGGCGCCTGCGAGTGCCGAGTGAACAAGGCATCGTGACCCACGCACAGACCGACAATGACGTTCAATTGGGTCTTCTGTGCGTTAAGCAGCCGGGCTTGCAAGATGGGATTGCAGATCGCCTCGTGACTACCGCGCAGGATCTTCAATTCGTCGGGAATGCCGATAGCGGTCTTGTCCACTGACCCGACCTTGCACAGAACGCTGTGCCACGCGAACCCCTTGGCTTCCAGCACGCGGGTGAACACCCGCGCCTCCTCGACCAGGCCGATGCAGGTGGCGATGCCGATGCGTCGGGCGTCGATCCTCCGCGCAAACGCGACGGTTTCCTCGACGCGAGTCAGTTTGCCGTAGTAGCGGCCCTCGATTTCCGCTGCCGCGCGCGCGATCTTGCCGTCGCTGCCATCCCCCGCATACAGTCGTGTCGCGCTCTCGATCTCGGATGCCCCGGCCTCGTCAGTCAGACAGAAGTCGGGCGCTTTCTTGTCGCGACGGTAGCAGTTGAGCGCGAAGCAGTCGGTGCAAGTGTGTGCGCGCTTTGCTACGGGGGCCTTGCGCGCGGGCTTCTTCTTCTCGGCCTTGGTCATGTTCAGAAGTCTCCAAATGCCATTTGCTCCACGAACCGCCGGCCGAAAGCCGCGTCGTTGGCCAGCTCGATGCTGTGCACGCGCGCGGCCACGGCTTCCAGTTCGCGACGGGTGCCGTCGTTGGTGAGCAAAGTGACCGCACCGGCTTTGCATGTGTTGCCCACGGCTTCCACCTTGGCAGCCAGCGGCGCCGGCAGAAGGCCACTGCCCGCCAGACTGTGCGGTCGCAGGTGATAGCCGAACGAGCCCGCAACCAACACGCGCTCTACGTCTTCCGCGCGTACCTTTGCTTGTGCCAGCAGGGCGTCCAGTCCAGTGCGAA
Organism: Myxococcales bacterium; assembly: GCA_003157775.1. Classification (GTDB taxonomy): domain Bacteria; phylum Myxococcota_A; class Polyangia; order Fen-1088; family Fen-1088; genus Fen-1137. The sequence continues at coordinate 6,163 of PMKP01000058.1, forward strand.
TCGCCGCCTTGGCCAGCTGTACCTGCCGAACATCTTTCTGGGTCAGCACCACCCCGTCCGATAGCCGCAACAAACAGCGGCCCTCACGCTCGGCCCAAGTTCCTACCGGGGGCACTGCTTTCGTTGCGAAACGGCCGTTCTTGCCGATGGCGCCATTCTTCACCAGGCAGCTCACCAGGTCGACGAGTCCGCTGCCGCAGATCCCGACGGCCTGAACATCGCCGATGGTGTGCAACGTCCAGCGGCCGTCATTTGCAACTACTGCATCGACGGCTCCAGGCGCCGCACGCATCCCGTAGGCGATGTTCACGCCTTCGAAGGCCGGGCCCGCAGCCGTGGACGTGGCCCATAGCTCGTCGGCATGAGCGAGCACCATCTCGCCATTGGTGCCAATGTCGAGCAACAGGGCTGTCTGTCGTGATCGATGCAGATCGGCGGCCAAGATCCCTGCCGTGATGTCCGCGCCTATGAAACCCGACACCACGGGCGGCAGATAGACCAGTCCATGCGCTGCGATGCCCAGTCCCAGCTCCGCCGCACGCAGGTGGTTGCCCCCGGTCAGCGACGGCCGATAAGGCACGCGCCCCAGCGGTGCTGGATCCACCGCAGCGGCGATGTGCAACATGCACGTGTTGCCGCCCAGTACAGCCTCGTGGATGTGGCCCACGTCGACGCCAGCCCGCTGGCAAACCTGCCCAGTGAGGACATTGAGGCCGGCGACCAGTGCCCGCTGCATCGTCGCTAGGCCGTCTGGCTCGGCCGCAAAGTGAATCCGCGACACGACATCGTGGCCGTACGCCGTCTGCGGATTCAGTGCCGAAGCCACAGCCAGTTCGTCGGCCGATTCCAGATCGACCAGCGCAACCACCAGCGTGGTGGTTCC
>PMKP01000058.1:7063-8592 GCA_003157775.1 Myxococcales bacterium
GGCCAGAACCAGCGCGCCCTGGCCATTGCCACCACCCACCTCCACGCCGGCTTCCAGCGCGGTCAACGCCTCAGGGTCAAGCCGCACCAGACATTTGCCGCAGATACCAGCGCCATCGCAGGGCGCTTCTAGTGGAGCGCGGGCCTTGCGGGCCGCCGCCAGAAGCGTGCTGCCCGGCTGTACTTCCGCGATGAACGGCCCGGGGAGGAAGCGAACTTCGACGCTGGCACTCACGACGGCCTGTCTTTCACGGCACGGGTCATGGCCGTGATGCTGGCCAAGGTCGTCGATGTGGACAGCCCGCAGGCAGGCGCGATGATGTCCACCCCGTCGCGCACCAGCTCCACCGCGCGCTCGGCGATCTTGTCGGGGGCGCCCCACTGCAAGAGGTACGTGCTCAGATTGCCCATGGTGACCAGCGCGGGCGCGTCGGCCTTCAGTCCCTTGAGGCTGACCATGGCATCCACGCTGATGGCGTCGCTGGCCAGTCCCGGCAGAAGGCGCGTGCCGTTGCCCAGTTTTCCGCAAATGTGCACGATCACCGGCGTGGCCAGGGCGTGAATTGCGCCGATCAGGTCATTCAGGTAATGAACCGCATATTCCTGGAATAGCTGGGGACCCAGAATCTCGACGGTGGCCGTCGGATCGCCCACGGCGATGACGGTGGCGCCAGCCGCGACCAGCGCGCCCGCGTATTCCGCCAGCACCGCCGTGACCTGGCCCAACACGCGGTGGGCGTCCGCGCGCCGGGTGCGCAGTTCCTTGAGGAAGGTCACGGGATCGACGATCGAGGCCGCCACGCTCACCGGGCCAGTCAGGGTTGCCACCACGGGAAAGTCAGGACGCTTTCGGTTCAACCGGTCTACCGCTTCGGCCACCACCATTGCGCGTCCTCCACGTGCTGCGTTTGCAGCAATCTCTACCTTGGTCAGCGACGTGAATGCCTCGGACTGAATCTTGGGTTCGCAAGCCAGCGCGCCGTGATCGATGCGGCTGCCGAATAGTTCGGCTTCCACGGTCATGCAAAAGGGGACGCCAATGTTCTCGAAGCCGGTGTGCTCGCTCACCGCCTCGGCCAGTGCGGCCATCTTCGCGCCTGAAAAATGGGCCTCGGGCAGGGTGAGCCCGGTCTTCTGCATCACTTCCACAATGGCCGCATTCATCATTCCGCCCGTGCAGATTACCGGCGGCCGATCCACCAGTTTCTTGTCCAGAACGCCCAGCAGACGCTCGCGCGGTGCCAGCGGACTCATGTGCTGGCCTCGGTCACATGTGGCGGCCAGCCGATTTCGTCCACGGCGCGTACCATGGCGTCGATATTGGCGAACGGAGTTTCCGTGGGCAGGCTGCAACCTGAAGCCACAACCAACCCGCGCGGATTGTCGCCGCCCTCGCGCACGCAGGTGCGCACCGCCTCGCGCACGCCAGCGGGATTGCTTTCAAACAGCACAGCAACGGGTGGCACGTTGCCCATCAACCGCACCCGTTTTCCAACTGCGGCTTTCGCCTCGGTCAAGCTGGCCTCGTTG
>PMKP01000231.1 GCA_003157775.1 Myxococcales bacterium
CGTTCACCCCATGGATGACGGGTTCAAAAAGTCCCCGCCCGAGCCGAAGCCCGCCGAGACGTAGAGCACATCGTCCGCGCTGATCGGATGTCAGGCGACGGCCGCCTTGACACTTGACACTTAGTGCCGCACGCAGCGATACGCACTTATTCAACCTTCCGTGGTCCGCCGATGCGTGAGTTTTGCACTCCGCCCGGCTTCGGTGGCAGTATGGTTTTTCGAGGGGGACACGGACCATGAAGAAGCTATCTTCGCTTTGGATAGTGTTGATGACGGGGATGGGAGTCGTCGGTTTCACCCTGCTCGCGCGGTCTGGCGCCANNTTCAAGGACGACGACTGCAATGGTCTGGTCGACGAGGCGTCTTGTGGACCTCGGAAAATGAAGGGCACAGGCCCATCGTCATGTCGGGCATTCGCGCCGGCGCCTGGTATCGTGGTGGGGCCGCTCACCATTCCATGTCGTGGGCGGCCGGCCCACTTTTCACTTTTGCCAATCCCGCCATTTCGTTCGAGCATTCGCCCAGGGGACTCGACAGTGGCACATCCGTTTTTGATTTCGGTGCCGATTTCTCCATCGGGCACGTGTGGCAGGGGGTTCGTCTCGAGGGCTTCGCCACGCCGGCCTGGTCCGTTGGTCGGGTGGCAAGCCCCGCCGTCCACAAAGAGGGCTACAGTGGCTTCACCTATCGCTTTGGCGTGGCACTGGCGGCGGTCGTAGGCTTGTGAACGTGCCGGACGCGTTCCGGGGCTGATGCTCCGTGGTGGCTACCGAACCTATCCGCGCGAGATGATTGCTGGAATCCCGGACATTGGGCACCTCGACTGGCTACCGGGTATAGGGACGTAGTTGGCGGATGGGCAGGCCGCTTTTCGCTGGTCACTCACGCTACCACTACCGCTCACCCTAAAGGGCTTCGGGACGGACCGCCCACCCCACCCGCCCCGCGCTTCGCGCGCCCGTCCCCGTCGCGCTGGCCCTCAAGCGGTCGACAGGGTTGCGCTCGGACCCACCGGCAGCCTTACCTCGAACCGACTGCCGGTGGGCTGGCGGGCGATGTATGCGACGTCACCCGCGTGGTAGCGGGCCACTTGGCGCACGAGCGCCAGTCCCAGCCCCAGGCCGGTGTCGCCCAGACTCCGCGTCCCGGGCAAGCGATAGAAGGGCGCGAAGATGCGTTCCCGCTCGCTCTCGGGCACGCCCGGGCCGTCGTCCTCCACGGCGATCACGACCTGCGATTCGATCCGCCGCACCTCTGCGCGAATCGCGCCACCCCCGCCATGCAGACGCGCATTGGCAAAAAGATTGCGCAGCATGTGCCTCACCATCGCCCCTTCGCAGAAGAGCAGCAGCGGCTCGCCAGTGACCTCGGCACCGACTGTCTGGGCCTCCTCGCGCACCAGCGCCAGCAGGTTGATCTCTGCAGTCGGACGCCTGGGCACACCGGGCTGGGCGCGCGCCGAAAGCAGCAACTCCTCCACCAGCGCATCGAGCTCGGCAATGTCCTCGGCGGCACGGCGGGCGAGCTCGCCCCGCCTGACCGGGTCGGATTCGTCGGCCAACAACTCCAGAGCCATGCGAATGCGCGCGAGAGGCGAGCGCAGCTCGTGCGAAGCGCCGGCCAGCATTTGCCGCTCCTGCGCGAGCAAGGCTTGGATGGCAGCGGCCGTCTGGTTGAACCGCTCGGCCAGGGTGGCGATCTCGTCGTGGCCGACCACCGGCACGCGGTGTCCAAGATCGCCGGCACCCCAGAGGCGCGCGCCCTCGGCGAGTTGCTCGAGGCGGCGGGTGATACTTCGGGACAGGGGAAGAAGCCCGATCGCCATCAGAACCGCGAGCGCGAGCAAGAGGGGCAAGAAGAGCGGCCGGTGTGGCCCGACGTGCCCGCGTTCGCGCAAGCCGAGCGTGCGTCCGTCCCCGAGCGGGGTAAGCCAGACCGGGCCGTGCAGCCCGTGCTGCCAACCATCAGCGCCACGGGAAAACGGCCCTGCGAGCGCGTGGCCGGCATGAAAGAGAAGCCGACCATCCGCGTCCCAGACTACGACATCCGCATCCAGCTCACGCGCCTTCGCCTCAAGAAGCTGCACCTCTGCGCCCTGACATGGGCCGGGGACCTCGCAAACCAATGAGCGCGCCATCGGCACCAGGGTGCGAGCGGCAGGGATGCGCGGCTCGTGGAAGGCACGCGCCAACAAGGCGGTCACCAGCAGGGACAGCACAGTGATGGCCAGAAATGTCAGGTACAGCCGGTGATAGAGCCGGTTCATGGCTCGCCCGCGTCGGCTCCTCCGGGCGGCAGCGCCAAGACGTAGCCCGCGCCTCTCACAGTCTGGACCAGGCGAGGATGTCGCGGATCGTCTTCGATCACCTGACGGATGCGCGAGATGTGCACGTCAATGCTCCGATCCACGTTGTCCCATTCCTCGCCCTTGAGCGCTTCCATGAGTTGGTCGCGGCTCTGCACCCGTCCCGCCCGCTCCGCCAGCAACAGCAAGAGGTCGAACTGCCGGCCAGTCAGCTCACGCCGCTGGCCGCGCACCCGAACCTCGCGGGCCGCGCGGTCGATTTCCAATGGCCCCACCCGCAGCCGGTCGGCCGGCTGGCGCTCGCCCACGCGCGTGCGGCGCAGAACCGCGGCCAGGCGTGCCAGCAACTCGCGCGGGTTGAACGGCTTGGGCAAGTAGTCATCTGCGCCGATCTCAATCCCCACGATGCGGTCCATGTCATCGCCGCGCGCGGTAAGCATCACGATGGGAACGTCGGAAAAGGCGCGCATGCGGCGACACACCTCCAGTCCGTCAATCCCGGGCAGCATCACGTCGAGAATGACCGCGTCGTACCCGCTGCGGCGCTGGGTTTGCAGTCCGCTCTCCCCGTCGCCGCAGCAATCCACGACGTACCCATGCGCCCGCAGGTACCCGCCCAGCATCTCGACCAGGCGGGCATCGTCATCGATCAGAAGGACGCGGGTTGGCATGGCACGGGCTGGCGGCCGGACGAACACATCAAGCGATTTCTCGTATGGTAGCCGAGTCGGGCCATCATTGTCATGGGAACCCTGAGAGGGTTCCCAACCCCTCGGCCCCCCACCCGCCACCCCACCCCGCTCGCTTCCCCCTTCGGGGACTTCGGGACCTGCACCTTCCCNNCTGCGGTCAGGATATTGCCGGCCGTGACCAAAGCCGTCGTGATGGTCTTTGATGCCTGGTCCATCAGCGCGGAAGCCTGGACCCGCAGATTCTCGATGCCAGCCGGATCGAGGGTGGTCGCCGCGAAGGCGTCGAGCATGGACTTGTGCAATTGAGCGTGTTGCTGGTGGATGGACTTCAGGTCAGTGGCCAGTTGCTGAAAAATGGGTTTGATCGCGGCCCGCTGGCTATCGGTGGCCTTGACCAGATCAAGCATATTTTCCAGCCGGCGCTGCATGAACTCCTGATGCTCTGCGAACCCACCCTCCCCGTTCAAAGCCCCTATGCCCCCCATGCCCGGGCCGCCAAAGGCCCACGCGCGCGCGCCCAAGACGCCGGCGAGAGCCACGGGAAGCGCCAACAGCAGCCACCAGCGATGCCTCCTCGATTGCCGCGAATTCGTGGATTGTCCTTCAGTCATGGTGTCCTCCTTGCGTTGCGACGGGCTTGCTTGCGTCCCGTCTGTGCTCAAGATGGCACCCTCGTTGTGCTGCCGTATTGCGCGAAAGTAAAGTTAAGTAAATTCGCCACGGCCACGTCCACGTTTCAGTGCGGTGGCGTCGCCGGGTAGGGCGGCCAGATCAGGCGGCTGTCGATCGCCGAGTACTCATCCGTCCTAGCGATCCGGATGAGGCGACGACCTTCTCTTCACCCGATCCATGTCGGTCAAAGCCCGTTTGCCAAGAAGTTTCCCGACTGTCACAGCGTCGTCACACCAGCTACCTAGCCTGCGCGCAAGGAGATTGAACACCATGAAGAAGAGGCAAATCCACGTCACCCTATTAGCAGTTTCATTGTTTGCAGCGCCGGCGGTTCTCGCACAAGAAGCGACCGGAGCCGGTAGCCAGGCCCCTGCAGCCAGCGAGGCGACCCCGCCGGTCGAGATTGCTACGCCGGCAGCTCCCACGCCGGCGCCTGAGGCCGCCGCGTCAGTCGCTCCTGCCATCGACCAGCGGTTGGGCGCGCTCGAGAGCAAGCTGGCGGGAACCGAAGAGACGGTGGGCGCCATGCAATCTAGCGTGGACGGTTTCAAGAAGCTCAAGATCGGCGGCTTTATCCAGGGTCGCTATGAGTACCACCAGGATGCGGTGGACGGCACGCTAAGGCCCAAGAACGAAAACCGTTTTTACGTGCGTCACGCCTATCTAGGGGCCAAGTACGAGGGCAAGAATGCCGAGTACTTCCTGCAGATCGACGCCAACAACAACGACGGCTTCGCACTCAAGGACGCCGAGGCCTCCTTGGTCGATACCTGGACGCCATTTCACCTCAAGCTGACCCTCGGACAGTTCAAAGTGCCCTTCGGCTACGAGATCCTGCAGTCGGATGCGGACCGCGAGATGCCGGAGCGCTCGCAGGTCATCCTGAGCCTTTTCCCCGGTGACCGCGATCGCGGTCTACGGCTGCAGGGCAGCTACGAGATGCTTCGTCTGAACGTCGCCCTGGTGAACGGCGCCAGCTTTGGCCAGAAGGATCCGTCAAACTACTTCGGCGTGGTGCAGAACGGCTACGATCCCAACGGGTTCAAGACCCTAGTGGGGCGCGTGGGCGTGGATCTGGGCAGCCTGGTGGGTGGTTTCTCCTGGATGTGGGGGCGCACCCTGGATACCAAGTTCGGCGCGCTCGACGTGGTGGACACCAGCAGCACGGCGGGCAAGCTCTTGCCCGACACTTACACGTACTATGAGCAGACACGTCTGGGGGCGGATGTGGAGGGGTATGTCGACGTCCCCGAACTGGGTGGTCTGGCGGTGAAGGGCGAGTTGATCTGGGCGCGCAGGACCAATTTGGACTACGCGGGCACGCCCGCCAATAGCTGCCTCAATAGTCAAAGCCTGGGTTGGATGGTCACGGTCGTACAGAACATCGGCTCGTATTTGGGTGTTGCGCTTCGCCTGGATCAATTCGACCCGCTGCTTTCCAGCACGGTTGATTCCAAGTGCTATGACACGGCCGTGACCCCGAAGCCGACCTCAGCCATTGCGGCCCGCGACACGGACAGGCTGACCCGCCTGGGCGTGGCCGCGCTCCTGTACGCCTCGTCGAACATCAAGTTCACCCTGTCCTACGAGCATCCCTGGGAGCAGGGCCCCGCGGTGGCCAACGACATCGTCACGGCGCAATTGCAGGCGCGCTTCTAGTGCCGATTCTTGGAAGTCCGTGACTGGTTCGGGCTGCTGGTTCCGAGACCGGGACCGGCAGCCGAGTCCGGCACCGAATCCGGGGCCGCCGGATCCGGTGCCGGCCACCGGCCTCCGGCCCCGCCACCGAAAGGCGGTGCTAGTTCCTATCGCCCTCGTCGCGGCTGCCCGGATGGCGAATGTCGCTGCCCTTGACCATGAACACCACCAGCTCGGCCAAGTTGGTCGCGTGGTCGGCGATGCGTTCCAGGTACTTGGCGATCGACTGCAGCCGGGTGGCCCGATAGACGTTCTTGGCCTCTTCCATCATGTAGGTGAGAAGCTCGCGGAATATCTGGGCGTATAGGTCATCGATCATCTGATCCCGGGCGATGACCCGGCGGGCGCGATCAGCGTCTTTGCCCACGAACGCGTCCAGTGCCTCACGCAACATCATCTGGGTTTCGTCCGCCATGCGGGGCAGGTCCACGTAAGGCTTGAGCGGCGGCTCGCCGTTCAACTCCAACACCCGCTCCGAGATGTTCACCGCCAGATCGCCCATCCGTTCGATGTCAGTGACCGCCTTGAACACCATGGTGACAAAGCGCAGATCCGAGGCGACCGGCTGGCGGCGCGCCAGGATCTGCAGGCACAGTCCGTCGATCTCGATCTCCAGCCGATCGACCACGCGGTCGGCTTCAATGGTCTGCTGGGCGAGAATGGAATCGCGATCCACCAGCGCCCGCAGACTGGAGCCGATGGCCCCTTCCACGTGACTGCCCATGAGCAGGAGCTGCTCGCGCAGATGGCGCAGTTCCTGTTCAAATTCCTGGTCAGTGTGCTCGCGTATAGCCATGTCCCTCTCCTACCCGAAGCGGCCGGTGACGTAGTCCTCGGTGCGAGGTTGGCTGGGGTGGGTGAAGATCGTGTCAGTGCTGGCGAATTCCACCAGATCTCCCATGTAAAAGAAAGCCGTGTAGTCAGACACGCGGGCGGCCTGCTGCATGNNCATGTTGTGGGTGACGATGACCACGGTGTAGTCGCGCGCCAGCTCGTGGATCAGCTCCTCGATGTGAGCCGTGGCAATCGGGTCCAAGGCCGAGGCCGGCTCATCCATGAGCAGAACCTCGGGCTCGACAGCCAAGGCGCGGGCGATACACAGGCGCTGCTGTTGCCCTCCTGACAGCCCTAGGGCGCTTTCTCCCAGACGATCCTTGACCTCGTCCCACAGGGCGGCCCGCCCCAGTGCGCGTTCCACCCGGCCGGCGATATCGGTGCGGTCCCGCATGCCCCCGATGCGCAGGCCGTAGGCCACATTGTCGAAAATGGTCTTGGGAAAGGGATTCGATTTCTGGAAGACCATGCCCACGCGCCGCCGCACCTCCACCGGGTCCACCCCCGGGCCGTAGATGGCCTGGCCGCCCAGCCGCACGTCGCCCTGCACCCGGCAACCCAGAATCAGATCATTCATCCGGTTTAGCGAACGCAGGAAAGTGGACTTGCCGCAGCCAGATGGGCCGATCAGCGCGGTCACATGCTTCTCCGCGATCTCCATCGAGGCCGGTCCCAACGCGCGCTTGTCCCCGTAGGACACCACCAGGTCGCGAACCGACAGACTGGCCTCCGCAGGGGCCACGCCGGGGTTGGAATCGCCATTCATGAGGCGGCTCCCGCAAATCGGCGGCGCATCTTCGATCGCACCACCACAGCCGTGGCATTGAGCGCGAAGGTCAGCAGCAACAAAACCAGCACGGTGGCGTACAAAATGGGCCGCGTGGCATCCACATCCGGAGACTGCGTCGACAGGACGTAGACGTGATAGCCAAGCTGCATGAACTGGTCGTGCAGGCTTGTGGGCAGTTTGGGAAGGTAGTAGGCCACACCAGTAAACAGGATGGGCGCGACCTCGCCTGCACCGCGGCTGATGGCCAAAATGGCGCCGGTCAGAATCCCTGGCAGAGCCTGCGGCAGCACCACTCGCACGATGGTCTGCAAACGGCTGGCCCCCAGGGCGGCAGAAGCCAGCCGCAGCTCGCGCGGGACTGCGGCCAAGGCTTCCTCGGTGGCCACGATGACCACCGGCAGGGTCAGCACTGCCATGGTCAAGGCAGCCCAGACCAGGGCCGGCTGCCCGAAGACCCGCTCGCCGCCGTAAAAGGCACGGTCGATTCCCGCGCCGACGAACTGCACGAAAAATCCCAGGCCGAAAAGTCCGAAAACGATCGAGGGCACGCCGGCAAGGTTGTTGACTGCGACGCGCACCAGGCGGGTCAGGCGCGCGCTTGGGTTGGCGTATTCCGAAAGATAGATGGCGGTGGCCACACCAGCCGGCAAGACAGCAAGGGTCATCAACACCACGAGCGCTACGGTCCCGAAGATGGCGGGGAAGATCCCACCGGCTGTCATGCCTTCGCGTGGCGCCTGGGTCAGAAAGGCAAGCGTCATGCGCGGGGCGCCGTGGTAGATGACGTCGCCCAGGATGACGGCTACTATCAGCAACACCAAGACCGCAGCCAGGCCAGTGCCCAATGACAGAGCGACATCTCCGAATCGCTGGCTGCGCCCCCTCACGCCATGCCTCCCAAACGCCGGCGCATGCGGCCGATGGCGAATTCGCCAAGCAGGTTGGTGGCCAGGGTGAAACCGAAGAGCAGCACGCCGAGGAAAAAGAGCACCGTGTAGTGCGCGCCGCCGAAAACCACCTCGGCCAGCTCGGCCGCGATGGTGGCGGACACCGTGCGCACCGAGTCCGCGGGGCTGACCGACAGAATAGCGGCATTGCCCGAGGCCATGAGCACGATCATGGTCTCCCCGACCGCGCGCCCGAGTCCCAGCGCGATGCCGGCTGCCACGCCCGGCCCGGCAGCCGGAATGACTACCCGAACGATGGTTTGCCAGCGGGCCGCACCCAAGGCCGTGGACGCCTCGACGTAGCTGCGTGGAACAGCGCCGAAAGCCTCCTCGCTCACTGTGAAAATGACAGGGATGATGGCGAACGACAGGGCTACCCCGGCCACCAGCGCGTTGAGACGGGAGTCGAGACCAAGAGCCTGCTGCAGCCAAGTGGCCATCACCATGAGGGCGAAGAAGCCCAGCACCACCGAGGGAACGCCCGCCAGCAATTCGACCGTCGGCTTGATGATCTCGCGCAGTCGGCGGCCCGCATACTGCGAAACGAAGAGAGCGGCGCCCACGCCCAACGGCACCGCGAACAACATGGCAATCAGTGTCACCTTCAGCGTGCCGACCACCAGAGGCCATACCGCGTACTTCGGGATCTCGGAAACCGGCTGCCACACATGCTCGGGCGCATCGTACCCAGGCCACTGTTGCGCGAACCACATCTTCGCAAGCGTGACCTCCTTGCCAATAGCGCTATCGTGCAGGAGCGGCCACGCCTCCTTGCCGATGAAGACGAAGATGAGAATGATCGCGGCTATCGAGCTGAAGGCGAGAACCCGAATCGCCGCCTCGGCCAGCGCGTGAAATCTCGGTCGCCGGCTGGCTAGCCGAGGCCGCTCTGCGCGTCGGTGGTTCTTCGGATCGCTCGTCTCGACCGGCAGTGATCCGGAACCTGCCAGGGTCGAGCGGGTTGGGGGCGCCAACCCGACCAGTATGGCTTGTTCGGGACGTCGGGTTGTCGGCTGCTCGCTCCTGGGCGTCATGTCTGATCAAATTGGAGCAACGTCCGGCAACGCTGGCGTGACCGGACGGTGACAGTCGTGTGACAAGAGACTACTTCAGCGGGTAGTAGCCCACCTTGGTCACGATGGCCTGGCCTGCGGCCGACAGCACCCACTCCACGAAAGCGCCCACGTCACCGGTGGGTTTATTGCGCAGATAGAAGAAGAGCGGCCGGCTGAGCGGGTAGGTCCCGTCCTTCACATGCGCCTCGTCGGGAGTGATCGCCGCGCTCTCGCTGTCCTTCTTCACCTTGAGCACCTTGATGCCCTTGGCGTAGGCCGCGCCCCCGTAGCCGATGCCGAACTTCTCCTTGGCCACCGCGTTGACCACTGCCGCAGTGCCCGGCATGCTCTGCGCACGCACGGTGTAGTCAGCGTTCTTGAGCACATGCTCCTTGAAGAACACGTACGTGCCAGAGCTGTTTTCGCGTGAGTACACCACGATCTTTGCGTCCGGGCCGCCCAGCTCTTTCCAGTTGGTGACCTTGCCCGTGAAGATCAGCTTGAGCTGATCCATGGTGATTTCCGTCAGCGGGTTGCTCTCATTCACGTAAACCGACAAACCGTCGCGCGCCACCGGGATTTCGACCCCGATCGTGGCGTAGCGATCCCGCAGCTTCTCCTTTTCCGCGGCGCTCATGGGCCGCGAGGCCTGGCATATTTCCGTGGTGCCGTTGATGAGCGCGCTGATCCCCGTTCCCGAGCCGCCGCCGGTCACCTGGACGGTCGCTTTCGGGTGAACACGCATGTATTCCTCGGCCCAGCGCTGGCCCAGGATCACCATGGTGTCCGAGCCCTTGACCGTGATCTCACCGGCTGCAGCGGCAAGCGGTGCCAGCAGGACAGTGACGATCGCCAATCCCTGGGTGATTATCTTCAGAATGCTTTGGTTACGCGTCTGGTTGCCTACGCTTTCGATTTGAACTTTCTGCATCGTGATCTCCTTGCTCGCACGATGCGCAGCGCCTGTGACGCCCAGGTGACAACCGCGCAACTTGTCGGTGAACCGGAGCCTGCACAATGCAATCCCCAGGGCAGCCATTGGTCGCAAAACGCAACCTGCAGCATTGCAGGTGTCGCACCCTACCCGACCAATCACGCGCGGGGTCTGGCACGAAAGATGCCTCACCCGCATCCCACAAGGGGCATGTCATGAGTAACGCCAGGGAGACATCGTGAAACTCAAGCCGGGAATTGGGGACTTGATCCGGATGGGCGCGGGAGCGGGAGTGATGCTTGTCCTGGTTCTGCTTGTGCTTCGCTACCAAGGCGAGCGAAGCCCGGCCCAGCAGATCGAGCGCAAGGCGCAAAAGGCCAATCTGGTTGAGCGCATGCGCTACTCGCTGGCCTCGGCCTCCGAGGCGGAAAAGAGTGCTGTCCTGGCCGTCACGGATCACGACTCGAAGGCATTTGCCGACCAAGCACGCGCCGCCACCGCAGAGGTCGAGCGTTTGCGCAAGGTGCTGGTCGAGACCGCCGGTCCCAGCCAAAAGGAGAAGGAGCTGCTCGCGAGCTTCTCCGAGCGCTTCACCGACTATCAGCGTATTGACCGCGACCTGCTAGCCCTGGCGGTCAAGAACACCAACATCAAGGCTTTTGCCCTGGCCTTCGGACCCGCAGATCAGGCGGCGAAAGAAGCGGACTCGTCCATGTCGCGTTTCCTCACCAAACACGCGAGCTCACCCCAGAGGGTGCTCCTACTCGTGGCCGGCGCACAGGCGGCGCTCTTGCGCGTTGAAACACGGCTTGCACCGCACATCGCGGAACAAAGCGACGCGAAAATGGATGAGCTGGAAGCGCTGATGGCCAAGGATGATCGCGAAGTGCGCGCGGCGTTTGACGGTTTGGCAGCACGACCCGATCTGCGCGCCGACCCCGATCTGGCCATCGCCAGCACAAGCTACGCGCGGTTCAGCGAAATGCGCACCCAAATCCTCGCTCTCTCGCGCGAGAACACCAACGTGCGCTCGCTCACCATCTCCTTGGACCAGAAGCGCAACGCGATGCTGACCTGCCAGGATGCGCTGTTTGCTTTGCAACAGGAGATCGCAGGGGAGCCCGCACCAGTCACTCCATCCAATCCGCGGAAGCTGAAAGCCGAGCCCCAGCCCACCCACTGACCTCTCGTTACGGCCTGTGCGCAAAATGGTGCCACAGCAGCAAGAACAGGGCGATCTGCGAGGCGACGGGCAAGAGAAAGGTTATAGCGATGTAGCGGGTGATGCGTAGGCTGCGGCGCCAGCGCGTGACCGGCCGCAGCCGGTCGCACAGGCTGGACATGGCAACCCGTTCGGGATAATCGAGATCCGCTTTCATAGCTCCCGCGCTCGAATAGCCGCCAAACTTGCCCACCAAGAGAACTGCGGTTGGCCTTCCCGGATCGGGCTCCCCGCCAGCGCCTTCGATTCCGGTCAAGTTGCCAACATCCGCGTCGAGCAGCGCTGGCTGTTGCGCCACTACCCGGTAGTGCGCTTTCACGGCCAAACACGCGCTGGCCAGCGCAGCGCCACGCTACGCGAACATCAGTTTCAACCACAGAGCGCTCCGTCCCTCTGATTTCCCGCAATTCCCCGCCCTCCACCTTAGTCCACCTTTCCTTCGTGCGTCCGGATTGTTTCCGCCAGATGACCGACCCAAGGCCCAACCGTTTCATCCCGCCTGATTTCGGCCAGATAGCACGTTTGCGGAGATCCCCGCTGAAGCCCACAGTGTTACGGCAAATTGGCCGTCGGGAAATACGTTGTTAACCGACTGTGAGTATAGTTGTTTTGTAACGATGTCAGATGATTCCGAATCAGAAGCACATCGTTACTAGTTCACAACAGCGAAAGAGGANNCGCGCCGGGCGCATTCTTGTGGCTCACCTACCAGATGCAGTCTCTATACGGCGCGCCTCTGGCTGGCTCGGCTATGTGGTTCGGCATCGTAGCGGCCTTGCTACTGTGCTTCGCCACGGCCATCAGCTACGCTGAGCTGTCCAAGCTGTATCCTGGGGCGGGGTCGTCGTATTTCTTCGCCGAGCAGGCCTTTCTCAATCACACCAAGGCCTATCGGTTCGCCCGCATCGCCAAGTTCATGACCGGGTGGGCGAGTCACCTCTACTACTGGGTATATCCCGGTTGCATGGTGGGCGTGACGGCGATCCTTAGCGGCTATCTGCTCAATCAGTTCTTCCCGAATACCTTTAGTGGGTCTATCAACAGCCCCCTGTTTATGATTCTCTTTTGTGTGGGCTTTGCCTTTGGCGTGGCCTACATCGCTTTTCGGGGCGTGACTGGCACCACCGGCGTGAACGTGGCCATCAACATCGTCCAGATCACGGCTCTGCTGGTCTTTTCGGTGATGGCTATCTCGTACCGGGTTAACCACGGCGAGGGCTCGCGCGCTTTCCAGCTCGTCAATGGCATACCGGTCGACTACAACGTCGTGCAGGAGCCAGTACTAGAGGATGGCAAGCCTAAACTGGACCCTGCCGGTCAGCCGGTCACGGCACCGAAGATGGACGATGACGGCATGCCGGTGCCCGAGATGAAGGATGGGAAACCGGTGCCATTCACCATTACCTACGCCGCCAGCGAGGCCATGAAGATGGAGCCCATCGACGCCGACCATCCCACCACGCTGACCCCGCACTTCAAGTTCCACGACAAGGCTTCCTCGGTGCCGGCGCCCCATGGGTTCTCCCTGATAGTCATTCAGGCATGCATCGCCATCCTCATCTTGGTCGGATTCGAGTCAGTCACCTCGATGGGCGAGGAGGCGCGGAACGCCAAACGGGATATTCCGCGCGCGGTGCTGCTCTCACTCGGTATTCAAGGCATTTTTTGCTACCTCATCGAGTACTTCGCGGCCAATTACTTCCTCAATCAGGGCTACACCATGACCAATGCGGCCGGCTCAGGCGCACCACTGGGGGATATGATGGTGATAGTGGGCACATGGCTGTTCGGGAGCTACCAAGCCGGCCGCGCTTTTATGCTGGTGCAGGCACTTACCGTGTTTCTGGCCCTCATCGGCACTACCCTCTCCTGCCTGAACACCGGGGCGCGTGTGACGTACGCCATGGGCCGGGACGAGGAAATGCCCTCGCACTTCGGCATGTTGCACGGCAGGACACTGACGCCTCACCGGTCTATCTGGACGTTAGCGGCAATCTCGGCGGTTATCGGCATCGTCACCGTAGCCCTGTACCTTGGCGGAACCACTCCATCCGCACTTGAGCCCAAGTTCCAGAACCTCTGGTACGCATTTGGCGTGTTCAGCCCTGAGACCTACGCCAAGTTGCCCAACTCGCTGGTCATAGTGACCCTGGTGAGCAACTTCGGCACCTTCATGCTGTACATGATGACCTGTATCGTGGCGATGGTCGCGTTTCGCGAGCACAAGTCGTTCAACGGGTTCAAGCACCTGTTCATCCCGCTGTTCGGCTTGGCGGCCAATCTGGTCTGCATGCTGTTCTACTTGGTGGGGCCATTCATGGTAGCAGGTATGAGCGTGAAGGAGCCGTATATTGCGCTCGGCGCTTGTGCGGTCTGGGGCGTGTACGGGGCGGTGTACTTCCTGCGCAACAGCAGGGCCAAGGCGCGTGCGGTGTTGGTGGAGAAGCCGGTGGTCGGTGCGGGTCAGGTGACGGCGTAGAAGAAAGTGAGTGCGGGCGTCGCCCCTTCCGTCGGGGGCGGCGCCCGCCTCGCGGTCGAGAAGGTTTGTATGTCGCTCATCAAAGAAGCAAATGAAGACGCCACGGAAGGCAGGCAACTCTCCTGTGCTGCGAGCGACTCGTCCCGGTCAGCACCAGCCACCTTTGCTTTTGACATGGCGGCGCTCAGCCATCCGGGAACTGAACGCGGCGACAATGAAGACTCTTGTGTTACCCATCGGGAAAGCGACCAATGCGGTCTGGTCGCGGTAGCCGACGGCGTGTCCAGCTACGACGGCGGCGAGGTGGCCAGCCAACGTGCCACTGAGGTGCTGGTACGCTCATTCACGGAGCAGGGGTCGGGCGTGGCGACGATGAAACGGCTGGTGCGCGCGGTCCAGCAGGCCAACATCGAGATCTACGATACCGCTGTGGTGGTGCCGCAGCTGCGCCGCATGTGTACCACCCTGACCGCGCTCGTGCTCGATCGCGGCGAGGCATTGGCTGCCCATGTGGGCGACAGCCGGTTGTACCTCATCCGCGAGAGACAAATTCTGCAACTCACCAAGGACCACACCTTGGCTGCTGAACGCGCCAGCCTTGGGCTCATCAGCAAGAAGCGGCTTCCCGACCATCCAGATCGCTGCGTGCTCACCCGCAGCGTGGGACGGGAACTCATCGTCGGCGTCGACCGCATCACACGCGAGCTGGTCCAAGATGATGTGCTAATCGTGTGCAGCGATGGCCTGTACAATGCGCTCGACGAAACCGAGTTTCCCCGCGTCGTTGAGAATCTGGCTGCCTCAAGCGCATGTCGCGCCCTTATCGACGCGGCCAACAGCCTCGGCGCCTTCGACAACGTGACCGCAGCCGTGGTGCGCATCACCCGCTCGCCTGCGAAGCTTGAGCCTGCAGGGCTGGGCAATCGTCTGCGACGGTGGTTCCGCTGACAAAGGATGAACTATGAAGAAGATCGAAGCCATCATCAAACCGTTCAAGCTGGATGATGTGAAGGACCGCCTGTTTGAAGTAGGCGTGCGAGGCATGACGGTCTCCGAGGTAAGGGGATTCGGACGCACCGGTGGCAAGAACGAAGTCTACCGGGGCTCCGCCTACGTGGCCGACTTCGTGCCAAAGGTCCGCATTCAGTGTGTAGTCGCAAATGAGCAGGTGCGGCCGGTCGTGGATGCGATCATCGCGGCTGCGCGTACAGGGCAGATCGGCGACGGGAAGATCTTCGTTATTCCCGTCGGAGACGTGGTCCGCATTCGCACCGGCGAGCGCGGCAAGGACGCAATCTAATGGACCCAAGCGTGGGCCAAATCGGCGTACAAATGCAAAACAGGAGCAGGGGCAGATGTGGTATCCTTATAAAAGGACTTTTATAGCACTGGAGTTGGCAATAGGTTTCGTCTGCTGGATGGTTTACCGTGCCGCAGCTCCCGATCTAGCTCCGGCCGCGACGGCCTTCATTGTCATGCAGGTAGGCGCAGTGGCGGGCTCAATCTGGGCCAATCGCCTGCGAAAGAAAGTGACATGCAGCGTTTCGCGCCTCTTTAACTAGGTGCGATTGCGGGAACCCGGTCGTCCTTGTCCGACTGGTCGCTACCTGTGGTAAACTTAGGGATTCCGTCTGTCCTCAACAGCCGATTGAAGATGCATGACTTAGTAGAAAATCCCCATTTGCCTGGCAGGCATGACCTCGATCTCCTTCTGGAAGTGAGCGAAGCGATCACGCGAACGGTGGCGCTTGACGAGGTCACCGGGCCTGTCTTGCAAAGGATCGCAGCTCGTATGGGCATGCTGCGCGGAACCATCACGATCCTCAATCGCGCCACCGGCGCCATCGTCATCGAGGACGCCTTCGGGCTCAGCCCGCACGAGATGGCACGCGGACGCTACGCGCTCGGCGAGGGAATCACCGGCAAGGTGATCGCGACCGGAGAGCCCGCCATCGTGCCCGACGTCGTCGAGGAACCGTTGTTTCTCGATCGCACCCGCGCCCGCCGGCGCAGCCGCACCACCGAGGGTGGAAGGGTCTCTTTCATCTGCGTGCCCATCATCAACGGCAAAGAGGTCGTGGGCGCGCTCAGCGTGGACAGGCTGTCCCGCGACGAGGTCTCGCTCGACGAGGACGTCCGTCTCCTCACCATCATCGCGTCGATGCTTGCGCAAGCGGTACGCATGCGGCAGGCCGCGCGCGAGCAGTACGAGTTCCTCGAGCGCGAAAACGCACGCCTACAGAGTGAGCTCGCCCAACGCTTTCGACCGGCCAATATCATCGGCAACTCGGCCGCCATGGCCCGCGTGCTGGCCGAGATCGCACAGGTCGCGGACAGCCCAACCACCGCCTTGATCCGTGGCGAGAGCGGGGTGGGGAAGGAACTGGTCGCCCAGTGCATTCACTACAACAGCCCACGCGCTGACAAGCCTTTCGTTCGGGTGAACTGCGGAGCCCTCCCCGACGGCGTGGTGGAGAGCGAACTCTTTGGCCACGAGCGCGGCGCTTTCACCGGTGCGGTGGCCCGGCGCAAAGGACGCTTCGAGCTGGCCAATGGAGGCACGCTCTTCCTCGACGAGATCGGCGACCTACCGCTCACCACGCAAGTCAAGCTGCTGCGCGTGTTGCAGGAAAAGGAATTCGAGCGTCTGGGCGGCAATGAAGTGCTGCACGTCGACGTTCGTATCATCGCCGCCACCCATCGCGACCTGGAGCAGCTAGTACAACAAGGCCAGTTTCGCGAGGATCTGTTCTATCGGTTGAACGTGTTTCCCCTCTACGTCCCGCCGCTGCGTGATCGCCGCACCGATGTGCTGCAACTGGCTGACCACTTTGTGGTCCGTTTCGCCAAGGCGGCCAACAAACCCGTGCGCCGCATCTCCACGCCCGCCATTGACATGTTGGTCGCCTACCACTGGCCCGGCAACGTGCGTGAGCTGCAGAACGTAATTGAGCGCGCGGTTCTATTGTCCACCGACGGTGTGATCCACGGACATCATCTACCGCCCACCTTGCAGACCGCAGAGGCCAGCCACACTCCCATGCGAGGCAAGCTGCGCACAACCCTCGACAGCGTCGAGCGCGAAATGCTCGTCGAGGCGCTGAAGAGTGCTCGGGGCAACATGGCCGAGGCGGCACGCAAACTTGGCATTTCGGAACGGATGATTGGACTCCGCGTGGAGCGCTTTCGCGTCGACCTGGAGAAATTGCGGCGGGCGTCCTAGCCCGCGTCCGGCGGGACACAAGCTTCCTGATTGCGAACGGATTGTCACGCCATTGTTTCGGACGTTTCGCGACAGTTGCTTCCCGGCAAATCCGTCGGAAACTCGCGCCTGGTCCCATTGCCAAACCCCATTGGCTCTGCTCTGCTAATTGCAAGGAGGCCACGCCATGAAATGCATCGACGCCATTATCAAGCCATTCAAGCTCGATGACGTAAAGGAACGGGTCCGGCAGGTTGGGGTCAAGGCCATAACACTGTCGAAGATCACTGATTGTGGAGGCACCGACGGTAGGTTGAGAATCTATCGCGGTTCGTCCTATGTCATAGACTGTGCACCAATGATGCGAGTCCAGATCATGGTCGAGGAGGATATGGTGGGTCCGGTTGTGGATGCCATCATGGCCTCCGCCGACACCGGTGAGATCGACAACGGCAATATCTCCATCTACCCGGTGGCTGAGACCATTCGCATTCGAGCCGGCGGGCTCCCCTACCAGACGATCGGCGATCGGCAGCGCGACCAAACCAAGGTCGCCTGAGAAGATCTACATCTGATTGCGGCGGCCGATGCCGCATGGGCCCGGGTGAATCACACCTTGGCCCATACCGAGGTCGCGTGTCGAGGCACCAAACACACCGTCTTCGCGTCTACTCTTTGGAAAAGCGCCCGTCTGCCCTCAGTGGCCCTCTCGCGATCGAGGGATCGTCGAGCCAGCCAACTCGCAAGCCGATGTAGGCATCGTATTCAGGGACATAGGGCTTGATGTCAAGCAGGGGCGTCCCATCGAGGATGTCGATCTCAGCCACGCGCAAGATCGAGCCTTCCACACCAAGCAGGCGCACGGGCGACAGACCGATGGGATTGATGCGGGCCGGGACCCGCGTGGCAAACACCCCGTGCTCCCGGCTGTCCCGATAGGGAAGGACACGCTTTGGCCCAGGCGTCCTGGTGTCAAGCCAAGTTCCCGGCCAGCCTGAGAAGTTAACCAGTCGGAAACCCCTCGTAAATGGGAAGGCACCAACCGTTCCCGAGGGAACAGTTCTGCGAGGTTCGCCGACCTCTGGAAACTCGACCAGCGCCGAACAGCGCTCAAGGCAACATGGCGGAGGCGTTGCGACGGACGTCGGATGCAGCCCGTCTGCTAGCCCGCCGCTACCTAAGCGTATCCCGCCCACGCCGGATCCTACGCGGATGTAGCTCTTTCCCGTCCCGTGCCCCTGCGTCTCGCACTGAGCAGACACGCAAGTGCCCGAGTCCTGCGGACTTCTGTTGGTCTACCCGCGCGTGCGCATCTCTGGCAAGTCGCTTGCATCGGTCAAGCACCGTTACCAGGCCTCACATCAGGAAGGACACAATGAGACAGATTGCAATTTACGGCAAAGGCGGGATCGGCAAGTCGACTACTACGCAAAACACGGTCGCCGGGCTAGTTGCGCTGGGCAAGAAAGTCATGATCGTCGGCTGCGACCCCAAGGCGGACTCCACCCGTCTCATGCTCCACGCGAAGGCGCAGAACACGGTCATGGACCTGATCCGCGAGCGGGGCACGGTCGAGGATCTGGAACTCACCGACGTGCTCAAGGTCGGCTATGGCGGCGTGAAGTGTGTCGAGTCAGGTGGTCCCGAGCCAGGCGTCGGCTGTGCTGGACGAGGCGTGATCACCGCCATCAACTTCCTCGAAGCTGAGGGCGCGTACACACCGGATCTCGACTACGTCTTCTACGACGTCCTCGGCGACGTGGTCTGCGGCGGTTTCGCGATGCCCATCCGCGAGGGCAAGGCGCAGGAGATCTACATCGTCTGCTCGGGCGAGATGATGGCCATGTACGCGGCCAACAACATCTCCAAGGGCAT
>PMKP01000162.1:0-7379 GCA_003157775.1 Myxococcales bacterium
ATACGAAATCTTGCGCACGGTGAAGGATGCGCAAGCCGAGCTGGAGCGCCGGTCAATGCACACGCCCTCGAACACCTGAACGCGCTCCTTGTCACCTTCTTTGATCAGGGTGTGCACCCTGACGCTGTCACCTGGCCGGAAGTCCGGAATGTTGTCCCGCCGGCAGGCGTTTTCGATCGCTCGTATCAGGGGGTGGTTGCTCATGGGTCCGCTCGATGCAAGGGCGTATTTACTACGCGGAAGGGGGCCCGCAGTCAACCTTATAGATGGGAACCCTGGGAGGGTTCCCATACCCTCCCGCGATGGTGCGCCGCCGGCAGAGCCGGCGGGCTCCCCACGCGGCTACTCATCCACTTCGGCGAGCATGGTCCTTTCTTCTTCGGTCAAAGGGCAGCGGTCGATCAGATCCGGCCGGCGCAACAGGGTGCGCCGCAACGCTTCCCGGCGGCGCCAACGCGCCACTTCGGCGTGGTTGCCCGAAAGCAGCACCTCCGGGACACCCATCCCGCCAAAGAGGGGAGGCCGGGTCCACTGGGGAAACTCCAGCCGCCCGGCGGAGAAGGACTCCTCCACGACCGACTCCCCACATCCCAGCACTCCGGGCACCAAACGTGCGGTAGCCTCGATGATGACAGCAGCCGCCACCTCGCCACCCGCCAGCACATAGTCCCCGATGCTCACCGACTCGTCAGCGTAGAGCTGGGCGATCCGCTCGTCCACGCCCTCATAGCGGCCGCAGATCAGCATGATGCGCCTGCGGGCCGCCAAGTCTGCCGCGCACTTCTGATCGAACAGCCGCCCGGACGGCGACAGCAGGAGCCGATGGGCTCGCCCGCGCCGATTCTCGGCATCATCGATGGCCGCCGCGATGGGATCCGGGCGCAGGACCATGCCAGGGCCACCGCCGTAGGGAGAATCGTCGACTTGACGATGCCGCCCTGGAGCGAAGTCCCGCGGGTTGGTCATCTCGACGGCGATGAGGCCGCTTGCCACAGCCTTTCCTAGCAAGCTGGCCTGGAGAAACGAAGTGAAAACCTCGGGAAACAGGGTGATGATCTCGAGCACCAGCCGGGGCGACATCGCGCACGCGGCGTCGTTCGCGTCAAGCCGATCGTCACTCATGAAGGTCAACCAACACGCGTTTGCCCAAAGGGTCCATCGCCACAATGAACTCAGGCACGGCAGGAAGCAACCGCTCGCCGTGCTCCTCGTCGCCAATCACCATGACGTCCTGGGCTCCGTTCCAGAAGACCCTGCGCACAACGCCGAGAAAGCGCCCCTCGCTATCTTCGACCAGGCAACCGACCAGATCTTCCACATAGAATTCACCGGCGCCCAGGGGTGGAAGTGTCGTTCTGGGCAGCCACAACTCCCGCCCAGTCAGAGACGCTGCCCCTTCACGTGTCGAGACGCCCTCCAGCCTGAGCAGAAACCCGTCGGCCATCCGGCGAACCGCCGTGATCGTGGCACTTTCAGGCCCCGGCCCGCCAATCGTCGCCACCAGCGGCAGTGCGACGGTGTCCAGTCGCCAACCTCTCGAATGAAAGGGACGTAGACTGATCTCGCCCGTGATACCATGCGGTCGCCCCAAGATTCCAAAGGGCAAGACCTCGGCAGGCACGCCGTGACCTAGTGAGCGCAGCGCAAGGCCCCCGCGCTACTCGATAATCTCCAAGATCGCGCGTCGTTTCATTTTGGCTGACGCCGCAGAAAGAACCGTGCGAATGGCCTTGGCAGTACGGCCCTGGCGACCGATGACCCTCCCCAGGTCCGACACGGCCACCTTCAACTCGAACACCGTAGCATCTGGCTCCTCGATCTCCTCGACCGCCACCTCATCAGGGTGCTCCACCAGCGCGCGCGCAAGGTAGAGCACCAGCTCGCGCAGGGGAGGCGCTTTCTCGGAACCTCCAACGGAGGGGGACTCGGCGCCCTCGGTCACAGGAGCACTACTCGGTTGGCGCGGTCGCGGCTGCGCGCCTGGCCTTCTCGATAAGCTGGCCGACGGTCTCGCTCGCAACGGCCCCTACCGCCAACCAATGGTCAACCCGGGCCATGTCGAATTTTACCTCGGGTGGGCTGCGCCGCGGGTCGTAGATTCCAACCTGCTCTATCAATCGTCCATCTCTGGGACTCCGGCGATCCGAGGCCACAACGCGATAGTGAGGGTTTTTTTTCCCTCCACCGCGGGTGAGTCGTAGGGTTACGGCCATGTTGTTTGAATCCTCGTGGGCTCGAACTGAGCCAAGGGCTCAGAGTGATTATAACGCATGTGATTGTCAAGGCGAAGGTGGTTCTTTTCACTGCTGATCCGTCTCCGCCTGCACGCGTTACCAGCTAGTCAGAGTGACAGCCGGCCCAGCGTGTGGGATTTTCCTGTTGTTTCATGCGTCTACGTACTCCCCTCCTGGCAGCTTTCTTGTTCGCAGCTCACTTCGTGCATGCGAGCGGCCTTTCCTTCGCCAGCCCGCGTGAACGTCAAGCCGTGGTTTTTTACACCGCACAGACCCAAGGCACGCTGGAGCCCTGCGGCTGCACCAGCGATCCTCTGGGTGACATCGCGCGTGTGACCGCCTTGGTGCGCAGGACCGCACGTGGTGGCGCCGCCCTTTTGGTGGACGCCGGCAATCTGACCTACCCCGCAGGCGAGATTCCATCGCGCAAGCAGGAGGCCGCCGACCTAGTGGCAGGCTTTCTCGCCCAAGAGTTGCCGCGCCTGCCGTTTGGCGGCTCGGCCCTCGGCGAAACCGATCTGGCGCGCGGACTCGCCAAAGTTCAGCCCCAACGCCTCGCCGCCAACCTCGACAGCCTTGCTTTCGTCGAACCGTCGCGCATCAAGCTGGTGGGAGGAATCAAGATCGGCGTCTTTGGCCTCGTGGATCCAGACCTCGCGCAAGAGAAAGGACTGCACGCGGAAGATCCAGTCAGCGCGGCTCGGGTTGAGTCCGACCGCTTGCGCGCGGCTGGGGCCGAGATCGTGATCGCGTTGGCGCCGCTCGAACGAGGCCAGGCGCGCGCGGTGGCCCGCGAGGCGGCGGTTGACTTCGTCGTGCTGGGCAAGGACGTTGGCGATGGAACGCCGCACGCCGAGAAAATAGGCAGCGCCTTTCTCGTGGTCCCAGCCTCTGAGATGCAGCGGGTGGGCAGGCTGCAGATCGTTCTTCGTGAGGCACGGCCCGCTGGAGAATCGCTCCGCGATGCCGGTGGACCGGCGGCGAGTCGCATCCGAGCTGAGGATATTGATCGGCAGGTTCGCCAACTGGACGCCGACCTCGCGCGCTGGGAGAAAGATGCTAGCAGCGATGCGGCCTTTGTAGCGGCAAGGCGCAAAGAGCGAGACGATCTCCGCGCCGAGGCTGCGGCGCTGGCCAGCACGACCTGGGCAGCGCCGGCCCGAGGCTCGTACTTCATCAACGAGCTTGTGCCCATCCGACGCAACCTCGCCCGCGATCCGGCGCTGGCCGCCAGCATGCGAGCCCTCGACAAGGCGGTGGGTGCCGCAAGTCTGAAGGTGGCAGAGCCGCCGCCCCCTGCTGAACCGGGCCGGGCGCATTTTTCGGGTGACGCTTCCTGTGTCCGCTGCCACAAAGCGGCGGCCCGGCAATCGAGAGGCACGGCCCACGCACACGCGTGGAAAACCCTGCGGGCCGTGGGAAAGACGGCTCACAGCGACTGTGTCAGTTGCCATGTCACGGGCTTCGGCGAGGTGGGCGGGTCGAGCCTCGGGTTCAGCGAGGGCCTCGAGAACGTCCAATGTGAAGCTTGCCATGGCCCGGGCTCGATCCACGTGGAGAAGCGCGGGCTGGAAAAACCGCTTGCCCTGCGCACCAGCACACCCGAGTCGGTGTGCACGCGCTGCCACAACGAGAAACACTCCGACACCTTCCAGTACCAGGCCTATCTGCGCGACATCATCGGCCCCGGCCATGGCGAGGACGCCCGCGACAAGCTGGGAGCGGGACCAACCGCCAAGGATCTGCGCCGGGCGGCCGCGAAACGCGCACGGCTGTCTGCTCCACGTGAAAAGGGCGGCACTAGCCGTTGAGTTTCTTCGGCGATGAGCCGGAGAGAATCTGGTCGAGCAGGTCACTCTCGATATTGCCCCCGCTGACCAGGACAACCACACGATGGCTTTGCACCGAAAGCTTGTCTTGCAGAAGCCCGGCCAGCGCAACGGCCGCCGAGGCCTCGCACACGATGCCCAGAGAGCGGTAGGCGTACACGATGGCCTGCCGCATCCCCATTTCACTCACCAGAGCGACCTCGGGGAAGTAGTCCTTGGCCATGGCAAAGGTGCGCTCGCTGACTGCGCCTTCCAGACCCTCGGCCAGGGTGGGGCCGCCGTCATATTGGGTGTAAGCCCGACCCTCGTCCAGCGAGCGCTTCATGGCGCAGTTGGCTTCAGGCGAGACGCCCAGCACGCGAATTCCGCGCGGGACCATTTCGACCCCCAACCCAGCCGCGAGGCCGCCGCCGCCCACCGGGGTCACCACGGTATCCACGTCAGGAAGCTGGGCTAGGATCTCGCGCGCCAAGACGCCGCCGTTGCCCGCGATGACCCAGTCATCGTCGAAGGCAGAGGCGAAGCTGAGCTCGGGGTCTGCTTCTGCACGCCGACGCGCCTCGGCCTCGGCTTCGTCATAAGACGCACCCACTACTTCCAACCCCGCACCCAGCGCCAGAATGCCGTCGCGCTTGCTTTGCGGGGTCTGGGGCGAGACCAGCACCTGGGCCTGCACGCCGAACGCGCGGGCCGCCAGCGCTATGCCGAGCCCGTGGTTGCCCGCCGAGGCGGCGATGACCCGCTTCTTTCCCGCCTGGCTCATCCCGGCGACGAACGCCGCAGCCCCACGCAATTTGAACGAGCCGGTTCGCTGCAGCGACTCAAGTTTGAGCCACACATCGGCGCCAGCGCGGCGTCCCAGGGCGGGAGCCGGGATGAGCGGCGTCACTCGCACCAGTCGGCGCACTCGTTCGGCGATGGTGCCGCCGGTGACCTCGGTCCAGATGTCTGAGTCGAACAGGCGCATGGACTCGCTGCACGCTACCAGCGCAGCCCGCAAAACACCATGTGTCTGCGTGCCTTCTTGGCGCGAGGGCGGTACACCTAGATGGATGGTTGACTTCGACATTGCACAGCTCGTGCGCTCGGGCCAGGTGGAAGAAAGCCGGGCCGACCGGGTGCAGTGGCTGTGGAACGAGATCCGCCGCCTCAAGCGCGACAAGCGTGCCTTCGTGCCCGCCCACAACTACCAGGTGCCCGAGGTGCAGGCCATCGCGGACACCGTCGGCGATTCCTTCGAGCTAGCGGTGCGCGCCCGCGATGTGAAGGCGCGCCTGGTGGTCTTCTGCGGCGTCCGCTTCATGGCCGAAGGCTGCTTCACCCTGGCCCCGGATGTGCCGGTCTACCTGCCCAACCAACAGGCCCTCTGCTCACTAGCGGAAATGGATGCAGATGATCTCGAGGAACGGCAGGAGTTTCTGCGCTCGCTTGGGCGCAAATTCGCCACCATGACCTACGTGAACACCTACGCCAGCGTAAAGGCCCTGTCTGACGTGTGTTGCACCAGTTCCAACGCCGTGAAGATCGCCGGCCGGCTGGGCGTGCCTGACTTGCTGTTCGTGCCCGACCAGAATCTCGCTTATCAGGTGGCGCTGCAGACCCGGCGCATGTACCTGCCCCCGCCTGAGCCGCACCAGTTCCATCCGCGCGAGTACCTTGCGCGCATCGAACCCCTGCTTCGCGACGGTGAGCGTGCGGGCCTGGCCGGCAACGTCTTCGCCTGGGAAGGCGCCTGTCACGTCCACCAGCAGATGACCCTGGCCGATATCGCCCACATCCGCCAAGAAGATCCCGAAGCCGTAGTCATCGTGCACGGCGAGGTGAAGCCTGAGCTGCAGCAAGCTGCCGACGAGGTGATGTCGACCTCGCAGATGGCCAAGTACGTCGAGAGCCATCCCGAGAAGAAGCGGCTGGCCATCCTCACCGAGTGCGGCCTGGTGGTGCGTCTGGAGCTGGAACATCCTGACAAGCAGTTCTACAAGCCCTGCCGGCTATGCGAGCACATGAAGGCCATTACCCTGGAGAGCGTCTACCAAACCCTGCGCGACGAGCCGGCCCACTGCCTGGTGACGGTTCCCGAGGCTGTGCGCCAGCGAGCCGCTGCCGCCATGCTGCGCATGATCGATCTCGGCGCGTGAGCTACGGAAATACCAGAACGTTGCGCGGGCCATAGCTGGCCACCAGGCCGTCGATGTGGCGCCTGACCAGGTCACGCCGAGCTACCACCGCCCGAATCTCGCTGGGGGTCAGGATCTGGTATTCGTCCTGACTCGCCTGGGCCAGGATTCGCTCCAGCGCAGGCACGGTGACCCGGTCAAGGGCCTGATAGAGCTGGCGCGAGAATCGCTGCGTCCGGTGCAAAATCGAGCGCGTGTGCTCGTTGCCCTCAGGCTCGATGAAAAAGGACATGGTGTTGTCCATGAAGAGCAAGCGCGAGCCGTCGGCTGATGTCTTCATGTTCCCGCCGCTGTAGCGGTCGGGGTTGGAGGTCAGAAAGTCGAAGACCACGAGCTGTGAGAGCTGGGCCGCCAGCGCGCGCTTGTCGACCGGAATGAGCTGCCCTTGGGTCAACCATTGCATGCTCTGGTGGATTCCCCCGGGCGTGTCCAAGTTCGAGTCCTTGATCTCGGGCACCCAATACATGACCACGCCTGCTGTTTTGCCCAGAGGATTGAACACGGTCTCGGCCCGAATACGCGGCAAGTCGGCAAGACTGTCCGGATGGAGGTGCGAGAAGATCTCCTCGCGGCTCACCATGCGAGGCGCTGCCGGAGGCACCGCGTTCAGGCCCAGCAGCCGGTTGAGCCGGTAGGCCGCCACTTCCTTGCGCGGAATGGTCCGCAAGTCGGTCTGCGCCGGCTTGAAGGCCGCGCGCGAGCCATCGGCCAGCTCGACCCGGAACGACAGGGTTGCCCCCCCCTTGTTGAGCTTCATGCCCAGGATGGGCTGGCCGCGTACCCGCTCCAGCAGCATCTCGTCGGACATGCCGAGGAACGTGCCGGCGGGTTCCTCGAAGATGATGGGGTTGGGAGGGCTCGACAGGTCTCCGCGTGGCAGGAGTGTGGCGGAAAACTCCGGGCTTGCTGCTTGAGGGCTGTGCGGCTGCCCAACTCTGGCGCGTCCGCGCTCCGCGAAGAAGTGCACGGAGGCTCGGGTAGCCCAGGCCACGCCGGCGAGCGCGCTCGCCAGCACCAGGGCTTCAGCCGCGACATATCGCCCGAGGCGCACCTGACAATTCTAGAGCCTGACGCTCGCGAGCACAAACAAGGCGGAGGCACCCTGGGATTCGGAGTAAAAGGCCGCTCGCATGTAGGGG
>PMKP01000162.1:7393-9071 GCA_003157775.1 Myxococcales bacterium
AGCGTCTACTCCGAATCCCAGGAGGCACTAGTCGTCCAAAGCCTGCTGGATCGCCGCGTCGATATCCGCCCTACCCCTCTGCCCGACCATGACCCGGCGAATGACTCCATCGCGGCCGATGACGACCAAGTGAGGCAACGAGACCACCCGATACAAGCCGCCCACCTCCCGGTCGTCGAGGAGATTCGGATATGGCGCTGGGTGCTCGTGCAGGAAGGTTTGGATCTCCTCCTTATCAGCCATGGAGCCCTCCGAGCTGATGGCCAGAAACTCCACGCCCTGCGACCGCCGCGCGCCGTAAAGGTCGTGAAGCGTAGGTGCAAGCGCGATGCATGGCGGACACCAACGAGCCCAGAAATCCAGCAGCACGACCTTGCCCCGCAGTTCGGCCAGCGCCACGCTGCCCGGCACTCCGTCGATGCGTGGAAGCACGAAAGCGGGCGCGCGAACTCCGCGGCCTACCGGCGCAATGGCGTCGCGGTGGTGACTGAGCCAGATGACATTCAGGGTGAGTGCACCGGCGAGAACCCCGCCCACGATCGCGGCTGCCACCCGCGCCCGTCTGGGCAGCTCCGCCCGCCCGGGCGTCGGTGCGGCCGGCTCGCTGGCGGCTGCCAGCTTGGATCGAGACGGACGGCTGCGCGCCAGCCGAACCCCGACGACGAAAACCACTAGCGCCCAGGTCAGCGCGATGACGGGAATCGCCGAGCCCAGCACGCGCTCGGCACCGGGAAGCTGGGAGCTGGCCCACTCGCCCAGACCAGAAAGCAAGAGATATGGGATGCTGCACGCCGCGCCCAGCTCGATGTCCAGCCCCGGATCGCGGCGGCTTCGGCCAGCCAAGATCGTGATGGCAATTCCAGCCGGCAGCGCGACCAGCAAAGCCGGCCGCAGGTCCTCGCCCACGACACCCAGGAGCAGCGCCAGGATGCCGGGGAATGAAGCCTCGCGGACCATGAGCACCGCGCGCGCCACGGCGGGAAGACGAAAAGCCAGCACCCCGAGCAGCAGGATCGCCAGGGCGTCGCCCACCCCGCCGCGCTCTTGTGCCTGGATATCGGCCAGCGCCCGGCCCGGCGCCACCATGAGCGTGCCCACACGGACCAAGAACTTAATGGCGCACACCCTCCCGTTGCTGGAGCAGTTTCTTGGCCGATGTCGCCAGTGCGCCCGGGATGTTTTTCGAGCGCGAGATGTTGCGCAAGTCGTCCTGGTGCAAATAGGCCAAGAAGCGCAGCGAGGAGCCGAGCGGGCACTTGGGGTTGCTCACCAGGGCCAGCTTCACCGCGTAGTCCTTGCTGCAGTCACGGCTGTTCGCGATGTAGCGAATCACGTCGTCGCACACGTTGGTGCTGCCCGCGATTCGCTGGATCTCCATGTCCGTGATCTGGGGCGAGCGAATCACCGTCATGGCCACCAGCTTGTTGGCGTCGCGGACCAGCATCTTGCGACAGTAGGCGTTCCCAATGGTCGCCAGCCGGATCTTCTCGAAGATCTTGAGATGGTCGAACTTGATAAA
The DNA here is from genome assembly GCA_003157775.1 of Myxococcales bacterium. GTDB lineage: Bacteria > Myxococcota_A > Polyangia > Fen-1088 > Fen-1088 > Fen-1137. The sequence goes on from PMKP01000162.1 coordinate 8,913, forward strand.
CGACATGCCGATGGCTCGCTGCTTTTCCTCGGGCGGCAGCTCCTCGTCGAACAATTCTTCGCTCTGCCCGGACTCCTCGTCGGTGACCGAGGCCGCCTCGGCCGCAGTCAGCGCGGCCTGGAAGCGGCCATCGACGGCTGCCGCCTGCGTAGCCTCGGG
>PMKP01000271.1 GCA_003157775.1 Myxococcales bacterium
CACCGGGTAGATGTCGAAGCAGAGGATGTCGGCCGCTTGCGCATACTCGGGGTACATCGAAGTGTTGCCGCTGCAACTGCCCCGGCCCACGTAGTTGGTCGCGGCTACCCCCTGGCCCAGTCCCAGGTAGACAGGCCGCGTCGGATCGGCAGTGGTCCACTTCTGATAGTTGGCCTGCAGGACAGACGGATCGATGCAGGGGCCATAGCCGCCACCGGCCGCGGGCTGAGCGTTGTCGGGCTCGTCCGGCTGTGCCCACGCGACAAACGAAGGAGGATTGTCGGCGACCGCCAGGCTGTTCTGACTTGAGACGACCCACACACCGGCGTTGGCGAATTGATCGATCTGGGCCTGCGTTGGTCCGTCCCAAATCCCGACGAACGTGTTGATGCCAATGGCCTTGTACTGGCTGGTGAGCGATGGATCCTGGAGCCAGACCATGAGCGGGAAGAAAGTCGGGTCGCTCGGTGGACCGTGGGTCCACTTGGCGTAATACGCGGCGCCGCCGGCCCAGGGGAGGTAGGTGTCGCCGGTCCCTGATGCGCCACCGTTTCCCGAGCCCGGGCCGGTGCCCGTGCCGCCGGCGCCCGTGCTTCCGCCGCCCGAGCCTCCGCTGCCCCTCGAACCCCCTGAGCTTGCGGTACCAGCCGTGTTGGTCGTGCCCGCCGCGCCGCCTATGCCGAAACCGCTCGCGCCGGACGAGCCGTCGTAGCCTGAAGTGCCGCCAGTGCTCGACTTTCCGCCCGTGCCGGCCTCGGCGTCAGAGCCGCTCGAAGTCGGGCTTCCGCTGGAGCAGCCCAGCACGATACTTGCGATCAAGATCAGATATCGCCGTGCGCGCATGCGCAAAAGTTACCACGGCAACGAATGCCTGCGTGGGGTTGTGGAATTCGGCTTCGCATGTCCTTTGCGCTTCATCACCACTCTTTCTCTTCAGTCACGATCAGCGCTCACCGTGATCGCGCCGTTCGGATCCATCTGGACTCGCACCGTCCAGGGCCGGCAGCAGACCTCGCAATCCTGCACCAGCACGTATTCGCCGGGCTCGAAATCAGCAGGCTCGATCTCGACGGCCCCCGGCTCGCCGCAGAACGGACATTCGACCTGGAAAACCATCGCCTCAGTCTGACCGACCGAATTGCCTCTGCCCAGGAGCCCGCACTGGAGATCCGCTGGATCGGTGTTCAGAAGTAAGAGCAGGTCGCGAGATAGCAGCTCTGGTCTCCACCTGACTCCTCGGCGCATCGGTCGAGCGCATCATCCTCTNNCAGGACGCGAGAATTCCGGATGCGCCCAGTGGCGCCACTGGTGACCACCATACTTGACGACCGTGGGGCTCATCACGCGAACCGGGTGGGGGCGCACGATGGGTCCATGCGGATGCGCTCCCGGAGGGTGGGCCTGGAATCGCCCCGGTGCCGGGCGCTGGGGCAGATTGGGCCGTGCCTCGCCACGACCTTCCTCGCGCGCGAGCGAATAGGCCTGCAGCGAGACGATCGTCAATGCGATTACCAACGACGCTTTGAGCTTCATTCGATGTCTCCTGGTTCAGGAATGTGTCTAGCACCTGGCTCTCTCTGACGCCACGCTGACTTCTTGGCCTGTCTTCTTGGCTCGACCCCGCTGTTCGTCGCCAACGAGGCAGGGTTCACGTTGCCCATGACGTTCGCGAAATCGTCCAGGGTGCGGGCTCAGCAGGGCAAATAGGGTGGCGGCCCCGATCGACGGGTCTTGACGGGAGACCATGGGGCCGCCACGAGGAGAACTCGTCCTACGCGAGCAGCACCTCCTTTCTCGGGTTGATTCGCGCACGCATGGAACCCAGCACCTCCTTTCTATCAGCGGGGACTCGTGTCTTGCACGTTTGGCACATATCCACGTCCCTTCTTCACGAACCGTGCCGAGGCAAATTTGGAGATCTGGTGGCGTATTCTCGCGGGGTTACGAAATCCCTCGGAAACGGTGGCACGCTACAATCGCAATACTCCGACAGTTTGGCAGGCCGTGCGCAGATCGCAGCTTCGACACGAAAACTCCATCATCGCACCGCGCCCTCACAAGCAGGACACTTCGAACGAAGTAGCCCCTCCGGTGTGGGCGCTCGGCTACCTTTCATTCTTTCGGAACACGGGGAAACTCCAGGTCAGACCCAAGCGCAACTCGAGCAGGTTGACGTGTTCTTCCAACGCCTCGTCCTTCCGCCCGGCGCGCACCGCACCGTCGATGGCCAGGCTGGGCGACACGGTCCAGATGAACCCGGCCAGAGCCGAGAGGGTTCCGGTACCACCCCTCTCACGCTCGCCGGCTAGTTCCAGTACGGGCCGCACCGGCCAGCGCTGCGGACCCTCGACGATGAGTCCAAGGAATCCTCCTGGCTCGTGCGTGCGCGAGAAGATGGCCTGCAGATTGAGGTGACTCACCACCGGCCCCACCCTGGACGACAAGATGACCGCTGCTGCGGCCCCAAAGCCACCTTCCTCGTGCAGCGCCGGAAGCAAGGCGCCCACTTCGCAAGCCAGCCCCGGACGATCACGACCCTGCAGGATGCCGTCGACCAGGACGTGCTTGACCGAGAAGGCGTTGTCCGTGATCACAAAACGTGATGTGTCAGCCGGCGGAGACAAGGTGGCCGAGCCCAGGCGCCAGAGCTGCTTGCCTTCGAGCACCAGCTCCCACCCGCTTGCGACTCCGAGGTTTGCGATGGCTGCGGGCGCCACCAACCAGGATTGTCTCTCCGTGCGCAGGTAACCTGCCGGGCCGAACTCGATCTCCATCTCCCCCGTTTCGGCGACGGCTGCGTCAGTGCCATCAAAGGGGCGGTAGGCCCAGGCCCTGGGTGCCAGCCCGAAAAGCGTGACAGCCCATGCGCAGCAGGTGAAAACGATGAGGCCGCGTCGTCGCCAATGGCCTGGGCGTGTCTCAGGCAAGACGAGCGCAACTTTCACTCTTGTTCATCGCTCACAACCGTCACCTACTTGCCAACAACCAACACGACAAAGGTGCCGGGCAACGTGGGCGGCCTCGGTTTGGGATCGGCCGCCGACGGCGCGGGCTTGTCACCAAACTGCGCCACCGAAAGGAACACCCGGTGAGATGCGGTGTCTATCGCCAGAGTTCGTGCGCGGAGCTGGGTGCTGAGATTCTGCACGACATGGTACTTGTCCGCCGCATCCTGGTGGATCACTGACAGGGTGCCATCCTTGCCGCACGCATTGAACACATCACCGGTCGTGGCATCGAAATCAGTTCCGTCGACGCCTGGACCAATGGCAAGCGTGGTGATGACCTTGCCGGAACTGGCGTTGACCACAGCCATCATACTGTTGCCGCAGCCGACGAACAGACGACTATGCTTGGCGTCCAGAGCAAGGCCGGTCGGCTCCTGGCACGGCGCCAGGGGGAACCGCCCGGAAATCGCCAGCTTCTTTGAGTCGATGCGCACGACTTCATTTCTGTCCTCAACATTGACCCATACACGGCCTTGGCCGTCGGCGCGCCCGAACTCCAGAGCGCCCCCCACGTCAAGTGTGGCGGTCACGACATTCGTGGCAGGATCGATCACCGTGACCTGGCCGCTACTGTGGTTGAACACGAACAGACGGCGCGAGGCCGGGTCATAGGTCAGAGCATCCGGATTCTTGCCGGTGCTCTTGATCTCGCTTGTGGACTTGAGGGTTTTTGGATCGAAGACTGTGACCGTTCCCGACTTCCCGTTCGTGATGAACCCCTTGTTGGTCTCGGGCACCACACTAATGCCGTGTACGCCGGCCAGGCCCGCGAGCACGCCGATGATCGCACCCGAGGTTGCATCGAGCACCGCCACCTCGCTGCCGTGCGAGACGTACAGCCGCTTGGCCGGTTCGTCGAGGTAGAGGTAGTCGTAGCCGCCGTCTCCCGGTATCGAAATTCTCTGCAACACGCGGTATGCCTTTGCCAGCTCGCGCCCCGCTTTCTTGCCTTGCGCCGATGCCGCATCATTGGCCGGCGCAACGCTGGCAAGTAGGATTACAAGAATCGACGAAAACAGCCTCATGAGAGTCCCCCGTGGTGAGAGGCCAGCCGCGCGATGATTTGAGCCCGGCTGCGCCTCGGGACCTTCTGCCGTCTCGCCCACACATTTGCAACGCAAGAATCGCAATCCGCAGCTGGTCGATCAGATATTCTCGTCCCTGTCCGACGCCCTCATGCGCGGCGAGGGCATCGAGATACGAGGCTTCCTTCAATGCTAGCCGCGAAACCGTATGCAAGATACTGCTGCGCTGGCGCGGCCTGATCGTCGCGCTCGAAGAGCAATCCCCTGGGAATTATGTTGCGAAGATCCGTCGAGGAACCGCACTCAGCACGGCTCCTCGACCAACTCGCTGCATAATCGGCCTCGCAACATTACGCATCGTATGTGGCTAACAACATACGATGCGGGAAATCCGCCTGTCCGGTTCGATATGGCGGGGGCCGGAGACCGAGTGATGGAACGGGTGTATGCTTCTGGCATGAAGCTCTTTCTCGCACTCGGGCTTTTGCTCGTCATCTCAGGTGCAGTCACGGGAGGCGGATGCAGCAAGACAGGGACCGGGTTTTCAACTGATGCTGCGACATCGAGCGACAGTGCGTCTGCCACGGGCGGAATTTTCGCCGACGGTGGCTCGGGCAGGGGCGACACGGCTGGGCTACACATGCCCCAGCGACAAGCGCTGCCAAGCCGATGCTTACAATGCTGACAACCATGGATGCGTGTTTGCCCTGTGCCCCGACGTTGCGTGTCCGACCAATCATGAGTGCCAACCGAGCCAACTGAACAGCGACGTTCATGGTTGCATCCCCAAGACTTGCTCGACTGACAGCGATTGTGATTGCGGGGCGTGTATTCGCCCGTGCGCGGGCCCGAAAGGGCAATGTGCGGGACAGCCCTATGTTTGTGTCAATTCCGCCGGCGGCGCGCAGGCCGCAGCCATGGGAGGCTCGCTCGCGAGTGGTCCAGGCGGTGCCGGGATGGGGGGACAGGGAGATGCCGCTGCAGGCGGCGCGGGCGGTGGCGGCGTCAGCGGTGGCGCCGGAGGCGCGGGTGGCGGAGGGGGAATATCGACCAGTGGAATTGTTGGAACAGGCGGAACGGCCGCGAACGGATGTCCGCAAACACCCCCGAGCAACGGGTCGATCTGTAGAATCCCCACCCCGAACGACTTGGCCCTTGCGCCGGAAACCATCTCGTCGGGTGGTATGCTTCACGGCATCACCCCCGGAGGATTGGAATGGACGCCAAGGATCTGCGAGAAGGTTGCGCGCTGCTCACTCATCTCGACTCGAAATCCACAATTTATGAGATTCTCAGAAGCGGCATGGTCAAGGAGATCATGCGTGCGAAAGGATACAGCAAGAAGAGGGCGGCCCAACTCGTAGAAGAAACCATGGCCACCATCGGTGCCGGCGAGTTTCCGGTCCGCTTGGTCCCTTGATTCGCCCCTAGCTATCGCCAAAAGCTAGCGTCTTGACTAGTCTCTCCTGCTTTTCTACACGACAGGGAGTGTTGTTTGGGGACGGAAAGCCACCCATGACCATTGTACTGAGGACCGACGGTGCCGTCTCGGACGCTCCCGAGTCGGTGGAACTGCTCGACGGTGGTGGGCAGGCCTATCCGCGCATGCTAGCCGCCATCGAGCACGCGCGACGGAGCGTTCACCTGGAAGTATACGCCTTCGCGCCTGCAGGCGTCGGTGCGCGCTTCGTCGAGGCGCTGGGCTGTGCGGCTGGCCGGGGTGTCGACGTGCAGGTCCAGATCGACGGCTGGGGCTCGTCGCGGGGTGGCCTCGCCGTCGCGGACGCGCTGCAAGCCGCGGGCTGCGGAGTTCGCATCTACAATCGAATGCTGGCGCTGCTCATTGGTCGCTTTGGCCGCAACCATCGCAAGATCCTGCTCATCGACGACGAAGTGGCCTTTCTCGGTGGCATCAACATCGGCGACGAGAATGTGGACGCGGGCGTGCGGCTGGCCTGGGCTGACCTGGCGCTGGAAATTCGTGGGCCGCAGTGCGCCCACCTGGGGCAGATGATTCGTGGCGAGCCTGACCGCTCGGTCGACAGCGCCTTGCGCCTTTACCTGTGTGGCCTCGGTGGCGGGTGGCGGTTGCGTCGACGTTACATGAAGGCCTTCGCTAGCGCACGCCGGCGCATCGACGTCGCCCATGGCTACTTTCTGCCCGACCGAGGAATCGTCCACGCCATCACCTCTGCCGCGCACCGAGGTGTCGAGGTTCACCTTCTGCTTGCTGGCCGGTGCGATGTGCCGTTCGCTCGCGCGGCCACGAGGCGCCTCTATCGCCGGCTTCTGGGTGCGGGTGTCGTGATCCACGAATGGAACGACTCGGTCCTGCACGCCAAGGTCGCAACCATCGATGGGCGTCGCCTGCTCGTGGGCAGCTTCAACCTGGACCCACTTTCGCTGGCCAATCTGGAAACCCTGGTGGAAGTCGCGGACACCCACCTCGTCGAGCAGGCCGAGGCCTGGATCCAGGACCATTTCACGCGCTCGCGCTCGATGACTTCCGTGGAGGCGAGCAGCTGGCTACATAGGTGGCTCTTCGATCCGCTCGGCCATCTCGTCGCACGGCTGGTAGACATGGTTGGTGTCGTGATCGCAAGCCGCAAACGGCGCAAAGCCTGGACTAAAAAGGCGATCGGCGGCGGCGGCCATCGCCCCTGACGGCCCATCGGCAGGATAACCTTACTCTGCCGCCCGCGGCCGTCGTGCCCCGGTTGCACCGACGCTGCCCCCGGTGCCGACGCTGGTATTGCAGCTGTGAGCGAGGACCTTCCAAGCTGGCTGTGCGGTGCGCGTCAATGGAATGGATGCTGCCTGAATCTGCTCTGTGTCATTCGAATTAGCGCGGCGCACCAACCTGATCGATCCAGGCTCGGCGGAATAGTTGCTTCAGCGATAGACCAAGTTCTTCCGCTGTGATTCCCCACCTTGCGCTCGTCGCACGTCAGCGCGGCGGTTGCATCCGTCGACCAGCCTGGTTCACGTGCGAATGCGACACGGTCACTGGCAGGCCTGACCCCCGCAGGTCTCGGGGTCGGGGCAGGCTTGGCCGGTCGGGCAGGATTCGACAGGAGCAAACAATCGCGTTCCGTCGAACTCGACTACACTCCCGGTCAGCACGCCGGTCTTTGCGTCGTACGACGAGTCCGGATAAATGGCGATCCACAGATTGGGATTGCTCTGGGTGTTGAGGTAGGCTAATGCCACACGCTGCGCTGGGATTGAGGTGTCGGCGGGTGTGAAGCTGAGCTCGAAAGTGGCGGGCTGCTGCAAGGTCACATCACTTCCTGGCGTGGCATCAGATGTAGCATCAGTCTTGCTCAGCGAAAAGATCGGCCCGATCGCACCGGGGTGGTCTGCCAGGGTTCCGTCGTCGCTTATCAGGGTCAGGGTCACAAATGTGTTCTGGGCGAAGGCGTCTCTGGGCACAACGAGCGTGGCGTTGCCAAAGATGACGCTGCCACCGGGAGAGTCGATAGTCCCTGTTTTGCTGGGCGGCGGGCCAATACCATCAGCAGCACTATCTGGCAGAGCAGCACTGTCAGCAGCACCGTCCAACGGCACTTGCTGGTCAGGATATGCGTCAAAGGCGGGCAAGACCGGCGCGTCGGTCTCCGGCAGAACGCCATCCGTCGCGCGCCCGTCGCCACTGGCGTCAACCAAGGGGCCAGGGGTGAAGAGTCCCTTGCCGCAGGCGCTGGCCGTCAGGGTCATCCAAGCCCCCAGGGCAGCTTGGGCGCACCGACAGAAATGCGGCCGGCTCATGTCATCCATTGTAGCCCAGTCTGTGACTTCTCTTCGCCGGCGACAAGAGAAGATCCCAGCGCTGGTCGAACACTCAGCCAAGCTCTAGGTCGAATTCCTTGAGTTCGAACCAGAACCCCATGTGCTTGACGTTGTCGATCTCGGCCTGCACGATGGCCGCATGCCCATCCTCGATCTCCAGAAAGCGGGAAAACAAGCTCTGGCCTTCGGCGGGTAGCTCGCGAACCATCTTCAGGTAGAAGGCCGAGGTCTCGTCCTCGGCGGCCAAGGCTCGATAGAGTGAGGACAGTTCGGCGTCGTGGCTGCCCGCTTGCTTGCCGGCCCTTGCGCGCAGGCGCCCAACCCCAGCCCGGATGCGCGCGGCAGAAGGCAGGACGGTGCGCAGCCTCTCGGGCGACAGCCGGCCATCCTTCTGCCATTCGGCCAAGCGGCTTTCCAGGTACGCGACGTGGCCCTGCTCTTCTTGCGCCAAAGTCGCGAAGATCTTCTTCGCGGTGGCGTCGCTGGCGTTCTTCGCCTCGGCCTCGTACTGGGCATGCACCTTCTTCTCGAACTCGAGTGCCGTCTCGATCGCCTCTTCGATGGTCATGGTTTCCTCCAAATCCTACCCCAGGCGTCCCGCTAGCCAGGCCAGGTTGTCGGCGAAGCGCTCGATGGTAGCCAAGGCCTCGCTGTCATTGGCCACCTCTCCCGCTTCGCGTGCCAGGGCCACGTTCCAGTACGACGACCCCGGCACCACCATGTCGTTGATCATGAACCACATAAGTAACTGCGCAAAGGTGAAGTTGTGGCCGGCGCGCCGAGCAATGGCCACCGGGCCGCCGATCTTGCGCGAAAAGAGATTGCCGTTGGCGCGCGACACATATCCCGCCCGATCGAGCAAGGCCATCATCTCCGGCGTGGCGGAGCCGAAGTAGACCGGGGAGCCGACCACAATGATGTCCGCGTGCTGCATCTTTTCAAAGATGGGATGGAAATCGTCGTCCTTCTGGTTGCAGGTCTTGTCCTTGAGGCGATTGCAGGTGGCGCACGCGCGGCAGCCCTTGATGGTTTTGTCCCGCAGGGGCACCAGCTCGCCTTGCACACCACCATCCTCCAGACGGTCGAGGCAGCGCTGCAGCAGCGTCTCGGTGTTGCCGTGTTTGCGGGGGCTGCCGGAGATGGCGATGGCGTGCATGATGGATCGCAGTCTAGCGCGACAATTGAGTCTGTGAAACGGGTTCAGCTTTCGCGGCATCGAAAGCACAGAGCATGAGCAAGACAGGCATAAGCGTGGCGAGCAAGGCACCGAGCTTCAAGCTGCCCGACCAGGACGGGCGCGAGGTGGCGTTGTCCGACTTCGTGGGCAGCCCGATTCGGTGTCAGAATCCACTTACCAGCGAGGGCTGCGGAGTCGTTACGTCCGGACCTCCCTTGCCGTCTCCAAGGTTCCCGTAGGAATTGTCGCCCCAGCAGTAAACCGCACCATTGACTACGGCGCAGGTATGATACTCTCCCGCGCTTAGGCTTGTCGCCTGGGACAAACCATACACCGCTACCGGCACGTCGCTGTCATCGGTGCTACGGTTACCTAGCTGCCCGTAGTAATTGTAGCCCCAGCACTGGATGGTTCCCGTGACGCCCTTAACGTCAGCGAGTACGGCGCACGAGTGGCTCCAGCCAAGCGCAATTGCGGAGGCATTCCCCGAAACTTGCGCGTTGACCGGCGCATAGCTGTCATTTTCGTCGTTGTTCCCAAGCTCACCATCGAAGTCACCACCCCAGCACTGCACGTTGAAAGGACTTCCTGTCGTCGGACTCATTAGCGCACAGCTCTGATCGCCACCTGCGCCAATGCCGACTGCTTGTACCTTCCCCGCTTTGACCGCGACAGTGGTCTCGTCGGTATTGCCGTTGCCGAGCTGACCGGAGCTATTGTCTCCCCAACAATAAACGGCTCCGGTAGACTGGACGGCGCAGGCAAAGTCATGGGTCGCCGCCAACGCCGTCACATTAGACAGCGCGCTGTGTGTCGAGGCATCTGTCACAACGGTCACGGGTATAATGCTGCTGATTAGATTGCTGTCGCCCATCCCTAGCTGATTTCCAGAACTATTATCCCCCCAGCAACTGACGGTCTTGTCCGACAACAGGGCACAGGTGTGGCGGTGGCCGGTCACCACGGACACGACGGTCAAACCAGTAGGCAGGCCCGAAACATCCGCTGGAGTGGTGCTGCGGCCGCCGCGGGAGCCGTTGCCCAGTTGGGCGTCTCCATTGTAGCCCCAACACTGGACTGTGCCCGCTGCGAGCAGCGCACATGTGTGGTATCCCCCGGTTGCCACAGACACGGCCTGGGTGACACCTAGGACTTGGACTGGTACCTTGCTGGAAATTATCGTCGTGCCATCGACGAGTGGGTCTCCATTGCCAAGCTCTCCATCTGTGTTGTTGCCCCAACATCGGATGGTGCCGTCATTGATCACTGCACAAGAATGCGCAAAGCCGGCGGCAACCACTGTGGCCACTAGTTTCGTGGTGCCTCCTGTGCTCGTCGTGCCACCAGTGGGCTGCGAGCCGCCTGCGTTCGTGGCGCCACCGAGGCTTGATGTGCCGCCGGTTGGGCTACTGCCGCCGGTTTTTGATAGTCCGCCGGTACTGGTAACGCCGCCGGTGCTGGTGGTTCCGCCAGAAGTGGTCGCGCCGCCTTTCGCTCCGGATCCTCCCCCGGTGCTTGCCGGAACGTCACTGCCCGGGCTGCCATCAAACCCGGGTGCACCGCCGGTGCCGCTGGGACTGCCGTCAGGGACGATCCCCGCGTCACTTCCTGCAGCGACGGCGGTCAGGATCACTTCGATCGGCTGGGTCACCTGGCCACTCTCGGCCACCACCGTGCCTTCCCATCTCGCCACGGGGGGGGTGCTGCCCGCAAGGCCCTCGACAATGATGTGCTTGCTGCCCGGACTGGTTTTGATTCCCAAGGTCCCGGGCAGGGGGCTCCCCTTCAAGTCGTAGATCTCCATCTTGTCGTTCACCGTCACCTGAAGTGAGGTGATCGCCGTGGGATCCGCCACGGTGTTGTCTGTCCTGACGTTCAGTACGATTCCGGCCTTCTCGGACTGGCTGCATGTTGCCAGCCCGCCGACGAGTAGCATCCCGACGATGACCGAAGAACCTAGGTGTCTGGTCTTCCTCATGGCTAGAACTCCTGCGTGCCGTACTTGGAACTGGGCATGGTCACGTCATTGCCGTGAGGATAGAGAACGACGGTCAGCACGACCGCGACGACCACTGCGACGCCTACGCCCGTCCAGAAAGGCCAACGCTTGTAGAAAGGGGCCGGCTGGGTTGGCTCTGGCGCGGTGGGAGCCGTGACCAGCCCAGCGGGCGCCTCGGTCGTGGAAGGCGTAGCTGCCGCGGCGGATCCAGGGCTGGGCATCTTCGCCAGCGGCGGCACGACTGGGGGCGCGGGAGTCGCCACCGGAGCCGTGCCAGTGGGGGCTGCGGCCGCCGGAGCGGGCCCGGCCCCAGGCACCGGGCTGGTCGTCGGGGGGACCGCCGGACGCTGCTGCTCGATCTCGCGGATCTTGCTTTCGGCTAGGCGACGCCGCTCGCTGTCCGGAGTGGATCGAATGAAAGAACGATAGGCCATGATCGCCTTCTCGTGATCTCCGGCAAGCCGGTAGGCCTGGCCGACGTTGAAGAGCAGGTTCGGGTCGAGAGTCTGCTCGTAGGCCGCCTCGTACTCCTTGATGGCCTCGGCGTACTTGCCGAGATTGTACGCAGCGGTGGCCTTGCGCACATGGGCCTTGGCCGCCTCCTTTTCTTGGTCGGCGGCCCGAGCGCCGGAGACGACCACGAGCAGCACCAGAGCTACGGTTAGAGCACGCACCATGGCAAGGACGTTATCACGAGCGTGCAAACGATTCCAAGCGGGTTATTCCATGATTTCCTGGCCAAGTACCGCCCTCAAGAAGTGCGCGCGAACTGGGATCGGCGCTATTCGAGCCTGTTCGTCCCGTCAAACGGCGCGGTAAGCGGGAATCTTCTTCGCGCTGCAGCCGTCGCGGGCAAGGCGTGCAATCCGCCCTGGTCGTGATCGCTCACCGCCTGGACCCAGGACAACGTCCCCTTCCACGCGGCGTCGACCACACCGGCAAGCAAGGCCGGGCTCGGGGCTTTGGGAATCGACACTTCAAAGGTGGCGGCCAGGGTATGACTCCTCATATAGGCGTAGTCGATGTATTCGCCTTGGGTCGGGTAGTCGTCGTAGGACTGCTGGTAGACGGTGAAACTCATCGCCTGAGCGGTCTTCTGCCCGGCGGCAGTGAAGAAGCTGCCGTCGGCTGTGGCATCGCCTGTGTAGCACCAAGGCCAGATCACCTCTTGCGCGCCACTGTGGTACGCGATGGCCGCGTGGAAGCCGACGCTTTCTTGCAGGGATTTCATTAGCTGGGCTTCGACGGTTTTGAAAGAATCTGCATCGCTGCGCAGGGGGTAGGAATAGTCGCGGTTGATATCCAGCCCGGCTGCGTTCTCTCGCGTGTTCAAGGCGAACCCATCTGGGTTCACCAGGGGCAGCACATAGAAAGCATAGGTCCCAAGCAGGCTTCGCACCGACGCGTCGGTTGTGCTTGCTCGCAAGAGATAGTCAGGGATGGCCAAGACCGACTCTGTACTGGAGGGCTCGTCGCCGTGGTGGGTCCCAATGGTGAAAACGGCGGGCGGGTTGGCCTGGCAGGTTGCATCTATAATGAGGTAGGGCAGATTGCGGCCCTGCGCCGATTGGCCGAGCACCTTGTACGTGGCGATGGCTGGCAGGGCTGAGGCCACGGCCTGCAAGTAGGTCTCGATCTGCGGCTGATCGTGATAGGCGACAAAGCTGATAGCCGGCAGCTTGTCGACGGAAATGTTGTCGGCTTGGGCACAGCCACCCTGGGCATCTGCTCCGAGAACTTCGCTGGCCAAGTCCGCAGCAACCAAGTCGGCGCTGGTCCCTCCGTCCACGGCCAAGTCGGGACCAGCTCCCATGTCGAGCGCCAGGTCCGGGCTGGTCCACCCGTCCGCCGCCTGGTCAGGACTGCTTTCCCCGTCAATCGTCGAACCTTCCTCCAGTGCGCTGTCCTGGACGCCAGCCTCCGGGCCGCGCTGCCCATGATGGCGGTCCCGTGAGTCGCGATTGAGAGCGGCGTCGTGTGGCGGCGGAGGCCGCGAATCGGCCCCCAGGATACAGGCCGGCAGAAGCGCAGCGACGGCAAGAAGAGAATAGCGCATGATCATTTTGGGGTTGAGTGTAGCAAGCGCCAGGAACTGTACAGGAAACGGAGCCACCTTGCGCCGGCGGGTAGCTGACGAGCTGAATCACCTCACAACCGCTGCGATGTGCTCTTTGGTGAAAAAGCTAACTACTCGCCCGACTTGGCGGTGATCTCCGCTGGACAGGCGATCTTCTGGTACACAATCTGGGGATCTTCAGCGGCGCTGAACCAGCCGGTGACCCAGTTGCAGCCCGCCAAGAGCTGGGGCATGTTGCCAAAGGCGGCTTGGCACATCTGCTGGACGCAAGACGCGCTATCCTTGCAGGTCGTGAGCATGCCCCCGGTTGTATTGCCGATGTCGATGTTGCCCCATTGGGCCGGGCAGCCGCTGGTGTTGGCACCCACGCCACCTCCTGGGATCAGAAGGTCGAATTGGTTTGAAGAAATGTCTCCAGTGTTGATGACCTGAACGATCATCGTCTTGCCGTTGAGGGCATTTGACCCTGGGTCGCTGCCGTTGTATTGCCCCTTGCCGGTGAATTGAAGCTGGTAGCAGACGCCACAGTTGCTGGTGTCACCAAAAGCGGCAAAGCCGAAGGACAGGGTATTGCTCACGGACCAAGGCGCGCCCCAGTAGCACATGTATGCACTTCCCCCGCTGCACGCGCTTTGCGTGTTGCTGTCGACCGTCGAGGTGCCGTCTTTACCACAAGTCTTGGTTGGCTTGTTGTTGGAGTTCGCAGCCCAGCCGCAGGCTGGCTTGCAGCAGTCCCAGTAACGGGTGGTGAAGCCGCTGGTCCCGTTGGTGATGGGCGGAGGCTGAGGGTAACTGCCGCCGGGAGAGGTGGAGGTACCGCCGCTGGCCGAGCCGCCGCTCGCCATTCCCCCCGTCGCCGTGGTTCCACCCCTCGCGCTGGTGCCGCCGCTGGCCATGCTGCCACCCCGGGCCGTGGTGCCCCCTGCCGTCGAGCCGCCGTTCGTCGTGCCGCCGGTGGCCGAGCCGCCGTTCGCGTGGCCGGCGGTCGCCGTGCCCCCTGAGGCCAAGCCGCCGGTCGCCGTGCTGCCTCCGGACGGGGTGCCGCCCGTCGCAATCGCACCGCCCGTCGTGGTGGTACCACCAGTTGTCAAGGTGCCGCCTGTCAAGACTGTGCCCCCGCGGGCCGTGATGCCGCCAGACGCCGTGGCAACATTGGTGCTTCCGCCCAAGGGGTCTGCTCCGCCGCTTCCCCCACCCCCAGCACCGCCTTGCGTGGGCGGGTCCGGATCTCCGCCCTGTCCAGAATGCGACCCCGGGGGCACCAATGCACACGCCCCCTCAAGCGCAAGCAACGCAAGAATCGGGGCGGGAGGAAACTTCATGAATACAATCCTCTACTTTGAACTTCAGAACCCCGCTCGGCCGGGAATTGGGAACCGTTGCAGGACGTCTAGGGCACCGTAGGCTATGCAAGAGACACGACTTCGGCAAGTTCCGCGACGCTGCTTTCACCGGAAAACGGCGTCCAAGCCTGGACGGAGCCGACGATCGGTGGCCGTGGGAACGCGGAGGCACAAGTGCATGGCGCGTTAGCAGAAGTTGCGTGTCTCAAGGTACGGGCGAGGCGAGCCCTCCCTCCTGCCGCGCCTCTTCATCTTGCTGGTCTCACGCCCCGCGGGTCGAGAAGCGCGAGCGGCCGTGTAGCTTCCATGCCTTGATGAGGCCAACGTTCTTGGCCTCGATGGGCTCCATCTCGCTGAACTCAGCCTGCGCCGGCTCGGGAAGCTTCTGGTAAAAAGTGTTGGCGACCACCATCTCATTGGGCCCGGCCTCGCCAAGTAGGCGTGCTGACAGGTTGACCGCGTCGCCCACGACGCCAATGTGGGTCTGGCTGAACGGTCGGTACAGCACGACGTGGATGTCGCCCATGGCGATGCCCAGGTGCACGCCGCCCGCAGGTTGCACCCGGTCGAGCTGGCGCTGCCAGCGGTTGGACACCGAGTTGCCGATCTGCAGGAGCGCCCGCGCGCATTCGAACGCCCGCAGCGTGACGTTGTCCTCGGGCTCGGGCACGCCAAACAGGGCCAGTACCTCGTCGCCCACGAACTGTCCCATCATGCCGCCGGAGTTGATGATGGCATAGCGCGAGTTGGAATAGAACGAAGTCAGAGCGCCACGCATGACCTCGTCATCGCGGGTGTCGCGCACGAAGCTGGAGAAATAGGAGAGGTCGGCCAGAATCACCACCGCGTTCCGGTAACGCTGTGGCGGCAGGATACGTTCGGGCGTCAGGCCGTACAGCGTGTGCAATTGCAGCAGGCGTGACCAGCCGAAGTGCCAGAGCAGCGACGATTTCAGCGGGCTTGACACATGCCGATCGCCGAATGCCCAGTGCCACTTGGCCTGATCGATGCCACTGCGCAGCTCGCTCAAGCTTTCAACGGTGATGGTGGGCAGATCCAGCTTGAAGCACTCGACGATCAGCTCGCGCAGCCTGGTCTCGTCCCAAATCTCCAACTGCAGCTCGGGACGGATAGCAGCGCGCAGGCGCGCGAGAAACGCGGCCCAGTCCGGCCGGCCGGCGCGGTCGATGAGCAGGACCACGCGGTCGGCATCAGGCACCGTGGTGGATGGCGTCCCGTACTTCTGCTGCAGATGGTGGACCAACCGGTCGCTGGCGTAGCCGTACTTGACCTCGAGAAAATAGGGCGGTCGTCCCGGCCGGCGTACCAGCATGTCGGCGAACGCGCCCGGCGCGCCCAAGTCGACCTCGCGGGCCACATCGACTTCGTCGGCCTGGGCGCCGTCATACTGGACAGCGTGCACGCGGCAGATGTCGCAGCAGATCTCTTCTAGGAAGAGCCGAAGCTGGCGGAGGAAGTTTGGGTTGTCAGAGCTGCTGGCCAGAGTCACGGTCATGTTGGCCCCATTGTAGCGCGCGCCTCGGTGAAATCAGCGTCCTTGACTTGAGCCGCCGCACTCGCTAAGCACTCTCGGCAATGACTCGCGATGAAGAAGCCCCGAATCCCCTCCTGTTTGATCGCCGCATCGTCGAACGCAACATCAAGCGCGGCCTCATCACGCGCAAGGACTACGACAAGTTCTTGAAGTCGCTGCCGGATGCCGCTGGCAAGCTGAGGTCGCCCGACGAAGTCCTGGACACGAACCCGAGTCCAACAGGTACCGACACTCCGCCTTCCACGCCTTCCGCATCTTGAAATCATGGGCCGGGCTGCGTAGCCTTCCCACATGTCTGAATCTGAGAAGAAACCTGGGTTCAAGGTAACGGATCGCCGGTCGTTCTCTGAAACTGGAGCGGCCGAGTCAGGGCCAGCCGCGCAAGCCTCGTCGGACACGACAGCCGCGCCGCAGGCCCCACCGGCAGCAGGGGCGCAGGCAGACGACAATCGCGCGTTTCCGCCGGCGGACTTCTCCACCTTCATCCTGTCCCTGGGCAGCTCGGCGCTTATTCATCTTGGCGAGGTGGAACCGCCGGGAGAAACCGGCATGCGCCGCGACCTGCCCATGGCCAAACACACCATCGACCTGCTGATGCTGCTGCGAGAGAAGACCCAGTCCAACCTCACCCCAGAGGAGGACAAGCTGCTGGAGAGTCTTCTCTACGATCTGCGCCTGCGCTACGTCGAGGCGGTCAAGGCTGGATCGTAAGGCTCGCGGGTGGGCGAGCGCGGTTCCCCATTTCCTGCGCCGGCAGCATCAGATCCCCAGTCGAGAACCGATAGGCCAGGTCGCCCACCAGCACGAGGGCCAGGATGGCCGTAACCTTGACCGCCAGCTTGACCACGCGCCATAGGACGAATGCCGCAAACACACCCACCACGGCCAGGCTCAGTGGATTCTGTTGCAGGATGAAAGCGATGGTGTTCATCTGTTCTACTCCCTACACTTGAAGAAGGAGCAGATCATGCTCGATCAGTATCTCATCAAGAACACAACAAGAGAGCAGCGAGAGAAAACCGTCAGGGATGCTCTCGGATGTGGCGGGGGCGGCTGTGAGAATTGCTCCGCATGTGGGGTGTACGGAGCGGGAGATCCCTTGGACATGTATCAGCCGTACATAGATGGTCGGCAGGAAATTGAGGATATCAATAGGGAGTTCAAAGCGAGGTATTTCCGGTAGGGGCTACCGCCGCCGCGCACGCGCCGATTTCCGGGGCCCCAGCGATGTCCGCGGTGGACAGGAAGCACACGAAGATGCCTTCATCTGTGGCGTTCGACGATGATCGTCCCAGGTCCAGTCGCTGGATGAGCCTTTGGAGACGGACAGCTACCTTCCGTGATGACTCTGCCATCTCGGACGCGTTGCATTATGACCAAGCACCTGGACGATCGTGAGTTGCACCCGGCTTGCGGCTTTCATTACGCCTATTGCGCCCAGTACGATGGACTGGCAATCTCCCTGTCGTCTTGATCATGCTCGGAACGAGGTCTAGGTCCTTGTTGCTGGCCGCTGCTTCGTTGGCCTGCGCCCACCCGCCAACACCAACGCCGGCGCCAACGCCAACGCCCTGTCCGACACCGGAACCCGTCCGCGTGAGCATCCGCGCCTCGGACCGACTCAACCCGGGCGAGAATGGCGAATCGCTCGCTACCACGGTAAGGGTCTACCAACTCAGAGATGTGAGCAAGCTCGAAGCGGCCAGTCTGGAGCAACTTCTGGACAATGATCGGGCCGTGTTGGCCGACGATCTGCTCTCGGTCAGCGAACTCACTCTCTACCCGGGTGAAACAGCCGCTCCATCGCTGAGCCGACGCGAGGGTGCCGTCTTTCTCGCCATGGTCGCGTTCTTTCGCCATACCTCGGGATCGGCCTGGCGG
This sequence comes from Myxococcales bacterium, assembly GCA_003157775.1. GTDB lineage: Bacteria > Myxococcota_A > Polyangia > Fen-1088 > Fen-1088 > Fen-1137. The sequence goes on from PMKP01000271.1 coordinate 17,855, forward strand.
GTTGCGAGCAAAATGGCCCCGCCAGATACTCAGTATTGCCACGCGCCAGACGGCGGGAACGCGGAGGCCGCGCGGTCAGCGCTGCGCTTCTGGCTTGTGGACAGCCGCGTGGAATTGCAGTGAGGGCAAGCAAGCGATGAACGTCCCGCATAGAGTTGTCTGGTCGGAAGGACTGCTGGTTTCCCCGCAGCATCTGCAGCAGGCGGACCTGTACCACGAACGGCTGCTTGATCAACGGCTGGCCGCGCTGGCGCCCCAGACCTGGGGAATCCTGTCCCTGGAGTTGGACTTGGGCGCGCTCCAGGCCGACCAGTTGCGGATGAGCCGCTTCGTCGGCATTCTGCCCGATGGCCTCTACCTGGGCTTTGAGGCCGGGGATGCCGAGGCTCCTACCGCGCGGCCGATCGGGGCGCACTTTCCTCCTGCCCAGCCGGTGCTCGAGGTGTTTCTGGCCGTGCCCAAGGAGCGGGATGGAGTTCCCAGCATCGCGGCCGAGGCTGCCGGCGGCGGTCCGTTCACGGCCGAGGACGGGGTTCGCCGCACGCGTTTCGTTGCAGCCAGCCGGCCAGTGGGCGACATGACCGGGGAGTCGGCTGACCTGGCCATCGCCTTTTGCCGGCGCAACATCTCGGTGCTGTTTGGAGATGAGTCCCGGGATGATTTCGACTCCATCAAGGTTGCCGAGGTCGTCCGGACCGCCAGCAACGCGCTCGCCGTGAGCGAAGCCTTTGTCCCCTCAGTGCTCTGCATCTCGGCCTCGCCGTTCTTGCTGAGCGGCGTGCGCAGGCTGCTCGCGCTGATGAGCGCCAAGCAACGCCAGCTTTCGGAGGAGCGCCGGCAGCGCGATGCCGTGACCGTGGAATTCGGGAGCGGGGATGTCACACGCTATCTGCAGCTTTCTGCCTTGAACGCAAGCATTCCGATCCTCGTGCACGCTGGCCGCGACGGCGAGCTGAGCCCGCGCGAGCTCTACCTGTTCCTCGTCCAGATAGCCGGCCAGCTATCGACCCTGGTACCCGATGCCGATCCATCGTCGTTTCCAGCGTTCACCTTCACCGATCTGCGCGCCACCTTTGAGGAGCTGTTCGCGCTTCTCACCGGTCTGCTACGGGTCAGCGTGCGCGAGGCCTGTGTAGTCGTGCCCATGGAGGTACGCGACGGGATGCATGTAGGCAACCTGAGTGACGAACGCATCGTGAAGTGTTCGCAGTTTGTCCTGGCGGCCCAAGCGCGCGGGATTTCCGAGGAGCAACTGGCGCGCGACCTGCCAAGCCGGGCCAAGATCGCATCGTTCGGACAGTTGCCGTTCCTTCTGCGATCCGCCACCCGCGGGCTCAGCCTGCAAGTCACCCATCGCCCGCCTGCCGAGGTGCCGCTGCGGCCGAACGTGGCCTACTTCCTCATTGATGTGGCCGGCGGGGGAGAACACTGGCGTCACGTGCTGGGCGAGCGTTCGATCGCCGTCTACGTGCCGCCACCCTACGATCCCGCGCAGCTCAAGCTCGAGATGTTTGCAATTCCCGCGAAGGCGTAAAGGGCGCGATGGACCTAGTCTCTGACCTGACCGGCGAGTGCTTCAGCGCCATCGGCCGTTTGCGCGCGCTCGATGAGCCGGTAGCGTCCCCCGAGGCCGTGCATGCCCGCCTGCGAGCCTTCGTGGAGACCTTCAAGGAACGTGCGCGCCGTGCCGGCCTTGCCGAGAAGGACACGCAGGACATGGCGTACGCGCTGGTCGCGTTGATGGACGAGGTGGCTCTGCGCGCGCCGGAGCCGCTGCGCGGATACTGGATGAACCAGCCGCTGCAACTTCACTACTTCCATGAGAATGTCGCCGGCGAGGGTTTCTTTGCCCGACTCGACAGCCTGTTAGCAGACGGGCGCAGACCTGCCGTGCTGCGCGTCTACCAGCTCTGCTTGTTGTTCGGGTTTCAGGGCAAGTATGGCTTCCCCGGCGGTGACGTCGATCTCATGCGCGTTGCCGAGAGCGTGCGCCATCAGGTGCAACGGGACCAGGAGGAGCCCGGTGCGTTGTCGCCAGCGGGCGAGGCGCCGGACGAGCCGCTGGTTCGCGGCGCCAGCCGCAACGTCCTTTTGTGGGTGTCGCTCGGGATCTTCGCGCTGGCCCTGGCGGTCTTCGTGGGCCTGCGGGTCTCATTCGATCACCAGGTCGGCGACCTTTCTAGCCGCGTCGACGAGATAGCGCCATAGGGGTCACCTCGTGCTCAAGTACATCGCCGGCCTCGTCTTCATCGCGCTAACCTGGGCGGCCGCTCTCGTGTTCCGAGGGGTGACTCCTTTGATTTGGGTGGCCATCATCGTGACCGTCGTGGTCACGCTTGGCCTGGTCACTATCGATGTCGTTCGCATGCTGGCAACGCAGCGAGCGTCCTCTGCGTTGGAGAAAGGCCTCGGTGATCAGGCGGGCTCGGCCGGCATCCGGCCTGATCAGCAGGCCGAGATCGCCGCCATGCAGGCGGAATTCCAGAAGGCCTTGCACAGCCTCAAGTCTTCGCGCCTGGGGCACAAGGGCGGTGACGCTCTCGGTGTTCTGCCCTGGTATGTGATCATCGGGCCGCCAGGAGCCGGCAAGACAACGGCGCTGCGAAGCTCAGGTTTGCCGTTCCCTCATGCCAAGGGGGGACGGGTGCGGGGCGTGGGCGGGACACGCAACTGCGACTGGTGGCTGACCAACAATGCGGTCATCTTGGATACGGCCGGCCGCTGGGCCACGCAGGAAGACGACCGAGAAGAATGGCTGGCGTTTCTCGATTTGCTTCACCAGACGCGGCCGAAAAAGCCTGTGAACGGCATCTTGGTCGCCGTGAGCCTGACGGATCTGCAGGGCGAGGCGGACGAGATAGCAGCCTTGAGCAAGGCCCTACGCGAGCGCGTCGACGAGGTGACTGGGCGCCTGGAAATGGTGCTGCCCGTGTACTTGCTGGTCACCAAGTGCGACCTTGTCCCGGGATTTGTGGAGATGTTCGGCGACCTGCGCGACAAGGAGCGCGGCCAAATCTGGGGCTTCACCCTGCCGCTTCTGGCTACTGCGGATGAGCGGATCGAGATGTTCGGCGAGCATCTGGACGAGTTGTGTGATGTTGTCGAGCAGAAGGCCGCGCTGCGGATGTACGACGAACGGCGGGTGGAGGCTCGCTTCTCGATCTTCGAGTTCCCACAACAGTTCGCATCCCTCCGGCAGGCTCTGACCGATCTGGTGACCGATCTCTTCGCGGAGAACGTGTACCAGGACGCTCCCATTATGCGCGGGGGCTACTTCACCAGCGGCACACAGGAGGGCCGTCCCATCGACCGGATCATGAAGTCGATGGCCGAGGCATTCGGCGTCTCTGCGCGGGCAGCGGCGGTGGCGGTGAGCAAGCCCAAGAGCTACTTCTTGCGCGACCTCTTCACCGAGGTGGTTTTTGCCGACAAGGACGTCGCGATCCGGAGCACGCGGGTCCTGGTCCGACAGCGAATCAGACGCCTGGCGCTGACTGTCTGCGCGCTGGCGGGAGCGGCTGGGTTCCTCTTCTTGCCGGTCCGGTCGTACAGCACGAATCGAGATTTCGTCCGCGAGGCACGCCACTTCGTCGACAAGCTGGCGGCCGGCCGGCAAGGCCGGGAGGCGCCCCCCTTGCCCTCGGCCGGGACGCTGGAATCCGTCGAGGCCATGGCCAAGACCCTGGAAGCCGACGGCGATGGTTCGGTGCTTTTTCCCCGTTCTGCGGTCAACCAGAGTCTAGGGACCACCATTGAACGCCTGGTGGTGCGCCCGATTCTGCGCACGGATGTGGCCAAGGTCGCTAGGCTCGCGTCCGCCGAGCTGACGGACGCCCTGGTGCTGCACCTGCTACTCACCGAGCCCAAGCAACCCGACGAGCCCACGCCGCGCACCGCGCGCTGGACCGATGCGGTCAAGCGCGCAGGGCAGAAGGCGGCAGCTCGCTGGGAGAGCCTGACCGGGCCGGTGTCAGCTTCGCGGGCTCCGCGCGTGGTGGAGAGCCTGGTGCGCTTCTACACGGCGGGAATCCAGGATCCGGCCGATCTCATCGACCGGGACCGGAAGTTCGTGAGCGCAGCCCGCGCCACACTTGTCGGAACGGGCGACGATCCATTGGCCGAGCTGATCAATGACCCAGCCATGCCCCGCGATCTCAAGTTGGTCGACGTGCTGGGAGGTGCTGTCGTCTTCTTCCAGATCGAGGAAGGGCAGAAGCGGCCGGGGACCGTGGTGCGCGGTGCCTTCACCCCAGCCGGCTACCGTGTGGTCAAGCAGCGACTGGACCAGTTGCAACAGGCCCAGGATGTCGAAGAGGATGCGTGGATCCTGGGCAAGGAGCGCAAGACCAAGGATGCGAAGGCCATCGCGCGAATCAAGGCGGACTACTTCGTCCAATACCTGGGTGCCTGGAGGGCGTTCCTCCTGACCCTCGCGGTGCGTGAGCCGGCCAGCCTGGAGCAAGCCCGCGCGCTCTGCAAGAGGTTCACGCTGGAAAAGCCCTTCGAGGCCATCTGGCGCAATCTGGGTGAGAATCTCAGTCTCAAGAACGAATCGCTGGCCGGCAAGGCCCTTGGCATGCTCAAAGGCTCGGTGGACAAGGCGGGCGCAAAGGACAAGCTGCCGGGGGCTGCCGAGGATCTCTTGGAGAATGAGGATCCAGGCGCGAAGCAAGTCGCGGCCGAGTTTGAGAGCCTGCTGCGCTTTGGGTCGGTGAAGCCGAGCGGTTTCGATCAGTACAACCAGATCTTGGGGGAGATCGCGTCAGCCATGGGCGATCAGGGTACGCCGGAGCCGAAGGCTTTCCAGGCTGTGCTGAGAACCCAGCGAGCTGCCCTCTCGGGTCTGATTGCGCGCTACAATGACCGGGGCTGGGAGCAGGGTCTGCTGGAACGGATTCTCATGCCGCCCTTGCGCGGGGTAGAGGTCGCTATCGTGGGTGCAAGCTCGGAGCTGGCCAACCGTAAGTGGTGCGAAACCGTGGTGGTGGCATTCGACGAGCTCTTGGCAGGAAAGTTCCCCTTTGCCGCCGGCAAGGCGACCGGCGAGGCGCGGCTGGCCGATGTGGAAAAGTTCTTCCAGCCGGCTACAGGTATTCTCTGGCAGTACTTCACCGAGTCGCTGCAGGCCGACATCGAGCGAGTGGGCTCCATCTTTCGGGTCAAGGAGGGGGCCTCGGTCAGATACAAGGACGATTTCCTCAAGTTCTGGTCGCGCGCGCAGGACCTGTCGGGCCGACTTTTTGCCAAGGAGCCGGGGAAACTCGGCATGCCGGTTGAGGTGCGCATTCGCCCGTCGGCACAGTATTCAAAGATCGTCCTCGACACCGGAGGTAGGAAGGTCGTGGGCCTCAATGCGGTGGAGCGTTGGGATGAGATCCTGTGGCCATCCCGGCGGGCGCTGGTGCGCCTGTACGTAAAGTCGGACGAAGTGGAATCTCTCGGCCCGCGCGAGGACGGCGACTGGGCGCTGTTTCACCTGCTGGGGCAAGGCGGAAGCCCCAGCCGCAGTGGGGAGGTACTCTCGCTCTCGTTCGCACCCACGCTCGGCCAAGGGAAGGTGCAGATCGACTTCAAGCCCGATGTGCTGCGCGAAATGTTTGCGCGCTTCGTGCTTCCACGCAGCATCACCCCCGGGGCTGCAGCATGTCGCAAGTAGTGCCTGCTGTGTCCGCTGCGGTGGGACTCTTCGGGAAGACTCCCGCTGAGCGCGACTTCGTCCGCGTCAACGCTGGCGCGTTCTTGCGGGCGGCCCTCGACCGCTGGTTTCAAGAAGGGGTCGAGCAGCTGCAGCGTGAGCGTACCCACCTGCCCGTGGAGCCAGCACATTTTCTGATTTCTCCGGCCGCGGGCGCCCCGGTGTTCGTCGGAGTTCTTGCGCCCGGCGAGGACGCCCTTGGGCGCGCCTTCCCCGTGGTCATTTTCGCAGCTCTGGATTCGCAGTTGGTGGTTGAGGGCTATCCTCTTCTTCCCGTGTGGCTCGCATCCTTTTGCGAGGCGAGTGCCCGGTTGGCTACCGCCGCGCACGCGCTGGCCACGGCTCAATTGGCGGCCGAGATCGACACCCTGGCGTCCGATTTTCGGCCGGCTATCCAGGCGCCGGACATCAACGCGCACTTGGTCCGGTCGCGTTGCTCTGACCTTCGCGCAGCCGTAGGTGGACCGCCCGATGCGCTGGCCTACGCCCTCACCACGCCGATCGCGGCGTGTTCTCAAACCAAAGCGCCTGGCTCACCCGCTCGCGTTCTGGTGCTTGACTGCCCGGCTCCCACCGACGAGCTACGCGCCTTCTGGCTGGAACTCGTGCGGCGCCACCTGGGATCCGAGGTGCAGATGCCGTCGTTTCTGTGGACGCGAGAAAGCAGCCGGCTGCTCGTCGCGCTCGGCCCGGCTCCCAGTCTGATGCTGGCGTACCTGGCGGATCCCGATCACAAGGGCTCACGCCGCTGGCCTCTGCGCACGCTCAACCAATCAGCGCGCGCGAACGCGATTGAAAAGCTCTCGCCAGCCCAGAGCCAGGTTTTGGCGGCAGAGGACGCGTCGCTGGCCGACGTCTTGCAGGCGTTCTCGGAGGTCTAGTTTTGCCCGAGCAATCTCTGGCTTCCAGCGCCAAAGCTGGGTCTTGACAGACTCGTCGCGTTGGAGGTCTAATCCAGCCCAATTGCAGGTAGGCTCACAACCATGTCCCTGAAAGACGTCGAATCTCTTCTCCAGCCAGTCGCTGGTGCGGATCCGTGCGGGGCTGACCTAGAGTACGATCGTGCGTTTTTGGATCTGGAGCGCCTAGTCCAGGGCAGACCGGAGCAGCAGATGGGGAGCGAGGTCGTACCGGCGCAGGATCCTGACTGGGAAGCTGTCGCCCAGTCCGCAGCTCCACTGCTGAGCAAGACCAAGGACCTGCGGGTCGCCTTTCACCTGACTTCGGCTTTGCTCAACACCGACGGATTCTCGGGACTTCGCGATGGGCTGGCCGTGCTGCGCGGGCTCGTCGAGCGCTACTGGGAGGGGCTCTTCCCGCGGCTGGATCCAGATGATGGAAACGACCCCACGTTCCGAGTCAACGTCCTCATGGGGCTTTGTGATCCAGCCGCAGTGACCGACCGCGTTCGCATGCTCCCCCTGGTTACTTCGCGGACCTTTGGCCGATTCAGCCTGCGGGATCTCGCGATCGCGTCGGGCGAGCTGCCGCCCGCGTCCGACGCCAAGCCGCCTGCAGGTTCGGCCATTGATGGGGCCTTCGCCGAAAGCGCAGTCGCGGACCTGCAATCCACAGCAGCGAGCGTGCGCCAATCTCTTGAACACTTGGCCGCGCTTGAGACAAGTGTTGGTGCCCACGTGGGCGAAGATCGAGGGCCCAGTTTCGCAAAATTGTCCGGGCTGCTGCGGCAGGCCCACAAGATCTTAGCAGCGCGTCTGGAACAACGCGGCGTCGCCGCTGCGCCCCTGGCCAGCGGGGAGGCTGGCGCGCCGCCGGTGCCGATCGCGCTGCCAGGGGCGGTGAGTTCTCGGGAAGACGTGGTTCGGCTTCTCGACCGGATGTGCGACTACTTCGAGCGGCATGAGCCTTCGAGCCCCATCCCGCTCTTGCTAAAAAGATGTAAGCGTTTGGTATCGGCGAACTTCTTGGATATAGTTCGTGATGTCGCGCCCGACGCTGTTTCCCAGGTGGAAAACTTGCGTGGCCGAGAGAGCTAGATGACAAGCCCGATCGCAACTGGACAGCTGGCAGCTTCCCCAAATCTGAGGTAGGTGGATACCATGAGCAACAGTGGACAGAAGTTCATAGCGCGGAATCGCGCTCCGCGAGTTCAGATCGAATACGATGTCGAACTCTTCGGTGCCGAGAAGAAGGTCGAACTCCCTTTCGTGATGGGGGTGATGTCCGATCTTTCTGGCAATCCCGCCGAGCCGCTTGCGCCGGTTGCCGATCGGAAGTTCCTCGACATCTCAGTCGACAACTTTGACGATCGGCTCAAGGGCATCAAGCCACGCGTGGCGTGCCAGGTCCCGAACACCCTGACCGGCGAGGGAAATCTCAGTCTGGATCTCTCCTTCGAGAGCATGGATGACTTCTCGCCTGCGGCCATCGCGCGCAAGGTAGAGCCCCTGGCCAAGCTTTTGCAGGCCCGACAGCAGTTGTCGAACTTGATTACCTACATGGATGGTCGCACGGGAGCCGAGGACCTGATCGCAAAGGCGCTGCAGGATCCGACCTTGCTCCAGGCCTTGGCGTCGGCCCCCAAGGCCGAAGCTGGCAAACCGGACGCTGGAAAGGACAAGTGAGGTCGTCCCATGGCTGATGCGAAGAAAGAAACACAGACCGAGGCCGCTGCAGGGACCGTCCAGGTTTCCGAGTTCGACGTCCTGCTTTCCAAGCAGTTCAATCCACAGACCGACACCGCCAAGCGAGAAGTCGAGGGCGCCGTGCGGACCCTTGCCCAGCAGGCTCTGGCCAGCACCCAGCTCATCTCGAGCGACGTCGTGCAGTCCATCACGGCGATGATCGCCCAGATCGACAAGAAGATGAGTGAGCAGATCAACACGATTATGCATGTCCCTGAGTTCCAGCAACTGGAAGGCGCCTGGCGCGGTCTGCACTACCTCGTCACCAACAGCGAGACGGACACCATGCTGAAGATCCGGGTGTGCAACGTCTCCAAGAAGGATCTGCACAAGACCCTGAAGCGCTACAAGGGCGCTGCGTGGGACCAGAGCCCGATCTTCAAGAAGCTGTACGAGGAGGAGTATGGGACCTTGGGGGGAGAACCTTTCGGGTGCCTGGTGGGAGACTACTACTTCGATCACAGTCCCCAGGATGTGGAGCTGCTGGGCGAGATGGCCAAGATCGCGGCAGCGAGCCATGCCCCGTTCCTAGCGGCTGCGGCGCCCACCGTGTTCCAAATGGAGTCCTGGCAGGAACTCAGCAATCCTCGCGATCTAACCAAGATCTTCCAGATCCCCGAGTATGCCGGGTGGCGATCACTACGCGAATCGGATGACGCCCGCTATGTCGGGTTGACCATGCCGCGCTTCCTCGCCCGCACGCCCTACGGGGCCAAGACCAACCCGGTCGAGGAGTTCGACTTCGAGGAAGACTCCAACGGGCCGGACGCGAAGAAGTACACCTGGGCGAACTCAGCGTATGCCATGGCTGTCAACATCAACCGCTCGTTCAAAACCTACGGCTGGTGTTCGCGAATTCGAGGTATCGAATCGGGTGGCTCGGTGGAAGGCTTGCCCACGCACACCTTCCCCACCGATGACGGCGGGGTCGACATGAAGTGCCCGACCGAAATCGCCATCAGCGACCGGCGCGAGGCCGANNCGCCATCAGCGACCGGCGCGAGGCGGAGTTGGCCAAGAACGGCTTCATGCCCCTCGTCTACAAGAAGAACACTGACTTTGCGGCCTTCATTGGGGCGCAGTCCCTGCACAAGCCAGAACAGTATGACGACCCCGACGCGACCGCCAACGCCGCGCTAGCCGCGCGACTGCCCTATCTGTTCGCCACCTGCCGCTTTGCCCACTACTTGAAGTGCATCGTTCGCGACAAGATAGGATCCTTCAAAGAGGCCGACGACATGCAGCGGTGGTTGCAGAACTGGATCGTCCAGTACGTGGACGGTGACCCGACGCATTCCAGCGAGGTCACCAAGGCGCGCAGGCCCCTGGCTGGTGCGGAGGTGATCGTGGAGCCCGTAGAGGGTAATCCCGGCTACTACTCGTCCAAGTTTTTCCTTCGTCCCCACTATCAGCTCGAAGGGCTGACCGTGTCGCTACGATTGGTGTCAAAGCTTCCTTCAGCTAAGGGAGCATGATTTTCATCTCGGTCAAACATTGTAAGGAAAAAATCTAGCAAGGAGTCGGGAAGATGGCGCTCAGCATTTGCATCAAGATCGGTGACAAGAATCCTATTGCAGGTGAATTCGCTGGAGTAGGTCCGGCCAAGAACAGTAAGCCACATGCAGGTGAGATCCAGGTGTTGTCGTGGAACTGGGGCCTCACCCAGTCCGCCTCAGCCCACTCGGGAACAGGGGCATCGACGGGGGTGGCTGACGTGAAGGACCTCACCTTCACTAAGTACGTGGACAAGGCCACTCCCAACTTGCTCTACTATTGCTTTGCGGGTACTGCTTTCGACAAAGCTATCCTTACCGTGACCAAGGTCAGCGGCGACGACAAGCCCCTGGAGTTCTTCGTGCTCACGCTGAGCGGCACGGTGTTCATCTCATCCGTCCATACCGGAGATCCCCTGCCCAACGACATGTACTCGGAAACTGTGACCCTCAATTTCAACAAGGCGCACATCCAGTACACACCGCAGAAAGCTGACCACACCGCTGACTCCCCAGTCAGCCAGGATATCATAATCACGTAGTCGCTCTGGGATCACTGTACGCCCGGACATCGAGCGATGGCTGAGCTGACGCCAAAGGAAAGGCTTCAGCCGTCCTTGCTCGATCGGTTGACCGACAACGATCCGGAACGGGTGACAGAATCGCGCGAAGCGCGGGTTCTGTCACCCGCCCGGTTGCGGGAGTGTGTGCGACGTGACCTGGGCTGGCTTTTCAATACGGCGTATCTGCGGTCTTTGCAGAACCTTGACGATTTCCCCCTGGTCGCGCATTCAGTCCTCAACTACGGCATCCCGGCTCTGGCGGGCCGGACGATTTCTGGTTTGGCCACCGCGGATATGGAGCAGATGATCCGCCAGGCCATCCTGGACTTCGAGCCCCGCCTGGATCGCAACACGGTGAGGGTGCGGCTTGTCCTGGACGAGCACCAGATGAACCACAATGCCCTCTCGTTTGACGTGGAAGCGGAGCTATGGGCCCAGCCTCTTCCGCTGCACCTTTTCCTGCGAACCGCGGTTGATCTGGAAAGCGGCAGCGTGGAGGTGAGAGATCAAAAGGGCGGCAAGGGGAACTCCTAATGGACCCCCGGCTGCTTGGCTACTACAACCGTGAGCTGCAGCACCTACGGGAGATGGGCGGGGAGTTTGCGCATGAGTTCCCCAAGATCGCAGGCCGTCTTGGCCTCGAGACGCTTGAGTGTTCCGACCCGTACGTGGAGCGTCTGCTCGAGTCTTTTGCTTTCCTGACAGCGCGAGTGCAGCTCAAGATCGACGCTGAGTTCCCGCGTTTCAGCCAGCACCTCCTGCAAATGGTCTACCCTCACACCCTCGCGCCAACGCCGTCGATGGCGGTGCTTGAGCTGCAGCCCAATTTGTCCGAGGGCGCGCTGGCCGACGGGTTTCGCATCGCGCGTGGGGCTGTGTTGCACAGCCTGGTCGGCCGGGGCGCAGAGACCGCTTGTGAGTACCGGACGGCTCACGACGTAACTCTCTGGCCCGTGGAGCTGGTCGGCGCCGAATACACGTCCTTCTTGGCGGATCTCGGCTCGCTTCGGCTTCCTGGAAAAGGCAAGGCGGCCTTTAGGCTGCGGCTACGCGCGGCAGCCGGTTTAAACATGAACCAGCTGGCGCTTGCGGATCTGCCAATATTCCTGCGCGGCGGTGACGAAATAGCTATGCGCCTGTATGAGTTGTTGATGGCCCACACTGTGGCGCTGGTTGCCCGCCCAGGCGGCCCCGGCCAACCTGGAGCTCAAGTCATAGCTGATGGAGGCGTTAGCCCGCTCGGGTTCGACGATGAGCAGGCGCTGCTTCCATATGGGCCACGATGCTTCCAAGGTTATCGGCTCTTGCAGGAGTATTTCGCGTTTCCCAGTCGCTACCTGTTTGTCAATCTCAGTGGGCTCGCGGATGCTGTGCGTCGCTGTGCCAGCCCAGAGTTAGAGATCATCGTCGTCTTCGACGCCCAGGACCCACGCCTGGAGAAGGCGGTCGGTCCCTCCCAATTCGCGCTCTTCTGCACGCCGGCGGTGAACCTGTTTCCCCGGCGTGCCGATCGCATCCACCTCACCTCGAGCGCCAGTGAATACCACGTGGTGCCTGACAGAACCCGGCCCATGGATTTCGAGGTCTACACGGTTACCGAGGTAGTCGGGTATGGCACCAGCAACGAAGAGAAACAGGAGTTTCTTCCCTTCTACGCGACCAATGACCAAACGCCAGCAGACGGCGCGCCCTACTACACCGTGCATCGGCAGCCGCGCGTGCTTTCGGGAAAGCAGCGCGCCCAAGGGGCTCGATCGAGCTATGTAGGCAGCGAGGTGTTTCTGGCGCTGGTCGACCCTGACGAAGCGCCGTTCCGATCGCAGCTCAAGCAGCTTGCCGTAGCCGTCACCTGCACCAACCGCGATCTGCCACTGCACCTGCCTGTCGGCCAGCGCGAAAGCGACTTCTTGCTGGAAACCGGCGCTCCCGTTGTGGCGGTCCGCTGCGTGGCTGGCCCCACCCGCCCAAGGCCCTCATGTGCCCACGGGGACCCAACCTGGAGGCTGATCAGCCACTTGTCGCTCAACTACCTTTCGCTCACCGACGCGGCGGACGGTGGTGGGGCGTCAGCCTTGCGTGAGCTGCTCGCGCTCTACGGCGACTCTGGGGATGTAGTGATCCGTCACCAGATCGATGGCGTCCAGTCGGTCGCGTCCCGATCTGTGACCAGGCGCTTGCCCCTCCCCGGACCGGCTGCCTTCGCTCGTGGCACCGAGGTAACCCTCACCTGCGACGAAACCGCCTTCGAGGGCGCAAGCGTCTTCCTCTTGGGGGCCGTGTTGGAGCGGTTCTTCAGCAAGTACGTATCCATCAACTCCTTCACCGAAACCGCGCTCAAGACCGTTCAGCGTGGGGAGATCGCGCGATGGCCAGCCCGGATCGGACGCCGTCCCCTGCTGTAGCAGTAAAAGCGGCAGGAGCTCCCGCTCGCGGGGCCAAGCTGCTGCGTGCGCTGGAGCGCGCGCCCTATCGTTTCGATTTCTTCGATGTGCTGCGGCGTCTGGAATGCGTCCATCCCACCAGCGTGCGCCTGGGCCGAGCCCCCCGCCCCATCGACGAGCCGATCCGACTGGGGCAGGAACCGTCCCTTGAATCTGCTCCCTCGACCCTGGCGAGCTTTACGCCGTCCGCTGGTGGCCAGCCGCCGCGTCTTTCGGTTCACTTTCTCGGGCTGTTTGGCCCCAACGGGCCGTTGCCCATACACTTGACCGAGTACGCCCGGGATCGCTCCCGCAACGCGGGTGACTTGGCGCTCGTCAGCTTCCTCGACATCTTTCACCATCGAATTCTCGCGCTTTTCTACCGCGCCTGGGCCGACGCACAGCCCACTGTCAGCCTAGATCGGCCCACAGAAGATCGTTTCGCAACCTATGTCGGCTCCCTGCTCGGGTTGGGCATGCGATCGATGCGCAACCGCGATGAGTTCCCCGACCGGGCCAAGCTGTTCTTCGCCGGTCGCTTCGCTGCGCAACCGCGCAACTGCGAAGGATTGACCGCGGTGGTGGGCGCTTTCTTCGGGTTGCCAGTCAAGGTTGAGGAGTTCATTGGCGAATGGCTGACGCTGCCCGGGAAAGCGCGTTGGCGACTCGGCCGTTCCTTCCGGGCCGGAGCTCTGGGCCAGAGCACGGTGGCAGGCGCGCGGACCTGGCAGCGCCAGAGCAAGTTCCGCATCGTCTTCGGCCCCTTGCATGAAGACGACTTCCATAGCCTGCTGCCGGGAGGAGCAAGGCTAGGGCGCCTTGTTGCACTGGTGCGCAACTACGTCGGCGATTCGCTGAACTGGGACGTGCGCCTCTATCTCGAGGATCGGGTGAAGCAGCCCTTCCGACTGGGCCGCTCGGCGCGGATTGGCTGGACCTCATGGCTCGGGTTATGTCCGCAAGGCGAGCGCAGGCAAGACGTGATCCTGAACCCCTTCAAAGGAAACGCCGCAGCCGCAGCCGGCCCGCGAACTCGATTTTCAAGCACCAACCCTGATGAGTAGGAGGACGATAGAGGATGTCTGAAATCACACGTGTTTCTCTTTTCGGCAAGCTCAACACCCTGGCCTACAAGGCCATCGAAAGCGCCACGGTCTTCTGCAAACTGCGTGGCAATCCCTATGTCGAACTGGTCCACTGGTTCAATCAGATCCTGCAATTGCCCGACTCGGACTTGCACCACATCGTGCGTGAGTTCCACATCGAGCCCTCGCGTTTGGCGCGCGACATGACAGCGGCCCTGGACCAGCTTCCGCGCGGGGCCACATCGATCTCCGACCTGTCATCACACATGGAAGAGGCCGTCGAGCGCGGCTGGGTCTATGGCACCCTGCTTTTCGGTGAATCGCAAGTCAGGACCGGGCATTTGGTGGTCGGCATCCTGAAAACCCCGGGGCTGAGGAATTCGCTTTCCGCCATGTCACGCGAATTCGAAAAGGTGAAGGTGGAAGAGCTGAGTGACCGGTTCAACGCCATTGTAAAGGGCTCGCCCGAGGAGACCATGGGCGCCAGCGACGGATTCCAGACTGGCGGGGGCGCCTCGCCCGGGGAAGCCAGCGGAGCCATGGCCCCGGCAGCCATGGGCAAGCAGGAAGCCCTGCGCAAGTACTCGGTGGACCTGACTGAACGGGCACGAAGTGGGGAGATGGATCCCATCGTGGGGCGCGACGAGGAGATTCGCCAGATTGTCGACATCCTCATGCGCCGGAAGCAGAACAACCCGATCCTCACCGGTGAGGCTGGCGTGGGCAAGACCGCGGTGGTCGAGGGATTCGCCCAGCGCATTGCCAGTGGCGATGTGCCGCCGCCATTGAAGGGCGTATCGCTCCGTTCACTGGACATCGGCCTGCTTCAGGCTGGCGCCAGCATGAAGGGGGAATTCGAGAACCGCCTGCGCCAGGTCATCGACGAGGTTCAATCGTCGCCACAACCCATCATCCTGTTCATCGATGAGGCCCACACCTTGATCGGGGCAGGAGGGGCGGCGGGCACGGGTGACGCGGCCAACCTGCTCAAGCCGGCTTTGGCGCGCGGCAAGCTGCGCACCATCGCGGCCACCACCTGGGCCGAGTACAAGAAGCACATCGAGAAGGATCCGGCGCTCACCCGGCGATTCCAGGTGGTGCAGGTGGGCGAGCCCGACGAGACCAAGGCGCTGCTGATGATGCGAGGGACGGCATCCACGCTGGAGAAGCACCATCGGGTCCTCGTGCTGGACGAGGCGCTCGAAGCTGCGGTCAAGCTGTCCCACCGCTACATCCCAGCCCGCCAGTTGCCCGACAAAGCGGTCAGTTTGCTCGACACGTCCTGCGCCCGGGTGGCCATCAGCCAGCATGCAGTGCCGCCTGAAGTTGATGACAGCCGCCGCCATATCCAGGCCCTGGACACCGAGCTGGACATCATCCGGCGAGAGCTGGCTCTCGGGATCAACGGCGCGGCCGGCCGGGAGGCGGACGCGCAGGAGAAGCTGGACGCGGAAAAGCAGCGTCTGGCCGGATTGGAGGAGCGCTGGACGGCGGAGAAGAAACTGGTCGATGAAATACTCGAACTGCGCGCCAAGCTGCGTGGGCCGACCGGAAAAGCCGATGCCCCCGCTGCGGCAGGCAAGGCGGCAGCGCCTGACAAGAAGCCCGAAACCTCTGTGCCGGCCCAGGCGAGCGGCGACGTGGCTGAACGAGCCAGCTGGCTCGACAAGCTGCGCGCAGCACAGGACGCGCTGGCCAAGTTGCAGGGCGAGCGACCCCTCATCCTGCCGACCGTTGATCAACAGGCGGTGGCTTCCGTGGTGGGCGATTGGACCGGCATCCCAGTTGGTCGCATGGTGAAGAATGAAATCGAAACTGTGTTGAAACTGGCCGGTACGCTTGGGCAAAGGGTGATTGGTCAGGACCATGCTCTGGAGATGATCGCCAGCCGGATCAAGACCTCGCGCGCCGGGCTGGAGAACCCCAGCAATCCCATCGGCGTGTTCATGCTGGCTGGGCCTTCGGGCGTCGGGAAAACCGAAACCGCGCTGGCCC
>PMKP01000148.1 GCA_003157775.1 Myxococcales bacterium
CAGCCGGGCATCAGCGCGTCGACCTACACGCCGGGCCTCAAGGAGAACGCGGGCATCTTCCTGCATCCCAACCCGTGGGCGGCCATCGCCGAAACCATGTTGGGCCACGGCGAACGGGCGGTGCAGATCATCGACCGAATCAATCCCCTCAAGAAGGACACGAACACGTACGAATGTCAGCCGGATGTGTTCGTGCAGAACATGGCCAGCGACGAGCACCCTCAATTCGGTTTGGCCCGGAACCCCTGGCTGTCGGGAACCGTTTCCTGGGTCAACCAGGCCACGACGAAGAACATCCTGGGGATCCGTCCGACCTACAACGGGTTGATGATCGACCCCTGCGTCCCCGAAAGCTGGCCGGGCTACACGGCCACCCGGGTGTTCCGGGGCGTGGCATGCCACATTCGGGTCGAGCGCGGAAGGGAAACAGGCACGGTCATGCTCGTCGACGGCAAACCGGTGGCAGGAAATGTTGTGCCCACCTCCTTCCTCTCAGGAAAAGCCAAAGTCGAGATCGTCGTGAAACTCGGCAGCAAGCCCGCCGTTCCCCTAATCGAGAAGATGGCGCAGGAGAGCGAGTCCCGCCGGGCCGCCGCGGTGGCGGCGCAAGACCCCGGCCCACTCAAGAGGTACGAGCTCCACACCATCGGCGGGGAGCTGGCCAAAGTGATCTATCTGTTCAGGAGAATGCTGGTCCACGCTCAAGGGTTGTCGGCCACCCTGGATTTCCCTCCGACCGGGGTGGTGACCGGAGCGCCCACGTTGGCGACTGGAGTCTCTCCATTCGGCCAAGTGAACCACCTCCTCGACGCCGGACGCTCAATCCGGTTTGGAAAACGGATGCGCTTTGCATCGACCCCCATGATCTCTGTCACCCAGGCGGGCAAGACCCAAACCCGTCTGCTCACCAACCTCAAACGTGAGGAGGAGGATGAAAAGGGCGAGGAGCCCCAGGCCTATCCCGATTCCATCGCCGATGAGGATGTGTCGGTGACCTTGGCCCCGCCCAGCATGATTTCCCGGTACGAGTGGGAAGGCGTTCGCGTCGTGCGGACCACGATTTCCCCGGAATTGTCGGGGACCGAGGCCGACGTGTCGGTTCCGGCCACGGTGGACGTGTTCGAGCTCGACAACCCCACCGATGAGCAGCGGACGGTGACGTTGGTGATCCCGCGGCCCTCTCTGGTGAACCTGACGGAAAAGAAANNCAGGTTCACGAGGAATACCAATCCGCCACCATGACAGGCGTCATCATGGGCAGCAAGAAGACCGGTGACCGGATGGTCATCGCCGTGCCCAAGATGGGCGGTGCTGATATTGACGTCCAGCCCGGCTTCCGGACCGCGGCCTACAAAACCGACCTGTTTGTGGACCCGCAGGGCCGGTTCACAACCCACAAAGCCCCTGAATCGACCTTCGAGTGCGGAGCGGCCATTGCCGTTACCGTGAAGCTTCCGGCCCACGGACGGGCGAAGATCCCCTTCGCCACCGTTATGGACTTCCCGAAACAAGAGTATGTCGATGGAAAGTCGTTCGCTAGAGCCTATACGGCGAGGTTCACGGACGAAAAAACGCGGGCCGTTGCCATGACTGAATGGGCCTTGGCGGAACACGCAAATTGGATCGGTCGAACCGAGGCGATCCAGTCCGGGGTGTTCGACATCGTCCGCAGCGACCCCGGTTACGCCAACGACCGGCCGGCTGCCATACGAGTGGTCAACCTGCTGATGAACGAGCTCTCTTATCTTCTATCCAACGCAGCTCTCTGGGTCGATCCAGATGGGAACCCTCAAAGGGTTCCCAAACCCTCCCGCGACGCTTCGCTGCCGGCCAAGCCGGCAGGCTCCGCACGCGATCGAGGATTGGCCGAGTTTCTTGAGTGCTTCGACTATCCCTTTCTCAATTCGGCCGACGTGGACTGGTACTCACAGTTGTTGTTGATGGTGTTCCCTGAGAAAGAGGAGGCTATCTGCCAAAAATTCATTGATTCGATTGGTGACCAGGACGATACCGAAGTCTATTTTCACTGGCACGCTGCCAACACCAAAATGCGGGCGGAGTTCGAGGAGTGGAAGAAACTGAAGGCGCTCGCCCCTGCGGGCAAACCCCTCCCCGGCGACCAGGCCGCCCGCTTCGAGTATTTGGAATATGAGGCGGACGTAGGCGACGGCAAGAAAGGCTACAACGGCCGCTCTTTGACCCACATCCGGGGGCCCAAGAAGCTCAAGGGCAGCGTCAGCCACGACGTGGGCCGTTTGACCGCGGGCAATCCCATGCGCGGCAACGTCAGCGAGTACGACTGGTTCAACACCAACTACTGGGTGGACCTGTTCCCCAAGTTGGCCCAGCGGGTGGCCCGCGATGCCAAGTTCACGAACGATCCTGAGTTGGTCACCAAGAACTGGGAGACCCTGCAGACCGGGTTCAACTACTGGATTGGCCTGGACCGGGACGGCGACGGCATCCCTGAAGGTAACGCCGGTGAAGTCAAGAACACCTTCGACAACATCAAGCTGTTCGGCTACGACTCATACAGCGCCAGCATGGCCTTGGCTGGATACAAGTCCATGATCCGGATGGCGGAGATGATGCTGGACAAGGCGACGACAGAGGCGGAACGGAGCTCGCTGCACGCCAAGATCGTGAACTATCGGGGGCGGTTCGAGAAAGCCAAGAAAACCATCGAGAAGTTGTGGGTCAAAACCCGCAACCAGGACGGGATAGAAGGCGGCTATTTCGCCACCTGCTACGATCCCAAGGTAGAGCCGGGGGACTTCGCCGTTTATCCCCAGGGCGGCACCTTGCGGGCGGAATTGCAGCGGGGCGGGTATCTCCGCGACGATGGGAGCGTCGACGCGGAAAGAGTGAATACGATCGACGCTCCGTCCGCGTTGGAATTGTCCCCGGGCTTCGACAAAAAGGCGGTTCTCGGCCTGCTCAAGTCCCACGCGGGGAAGACCGACCCGAACCAGGTCGCGAATCTGACGGAAACCCTCGACAAAGTCGGCTCGGTCTTGGACCAACTGAAGAAGTACCGCTACGCCGACGAGGACAAGGGCGCCATCGACCGGGCGAAGTGGAAAGCCCTCCCGGACGCCGGCGCCATGAAGCTCGGCCCCTTCATCGACAAGGCGTACGTCTACGGAGAAATGGAAAAAGTCCTTGCGGAGACGGCCTCGGTCTATCCCGAGCTCGAGAGGAACGGCTACATCGTCAACGGGGAGATCCAGGACAAGTTCTGGGAGGTATCCTCTGCCGAAAACTTGGAGGGAAGCTATCCCGATCGCGAAGCCGCTTTCAACGCCCTGAGGGTTCACAAGAGCTTCGACGTGTTCACCAACCAGCTCGACGGTTTGTGGGCTTGGATCGCCATGGGCGAGGACCCGGAAGAGCTGGTGAAGCCCACGCGAGTCCAGATGATCTTAAAGACCATCTATGAGAACAATCGCGTGACCAACGGCTGGGCCACCCAGAGAACCGTGGAGGGAAAGGAAGTGAAGTCCGACCAGGGGAAGGATGTCTGGATCGCCTCCAACTACGTCCTGGCCCATATGCTCGACTATTGCGGCATGACGGAGGAAAGCAAGGATGTCTACAAGGTGATGGACGAGATCCTCCTGCAGCACGACAACACCTCGACCTCTCCCGAAAGCGTCCGGCCGGACGAGAACAGGTTCATCGTAAAAGGATACCCCCGCCCCGGGGCCGTGTGGACCCAGTTGCCCCTGTTCTTCTTCAAGGCCCAGAAGCAGGCCGGCAAGAAGACCTCCACGCCGGAAGAGATGAAGGCGTTCATTCAAGGGATTTTCAATCCCGACGACGCGGCCATGGCGGCGTTCCGTTCCCGAGGCCGAGGCAAGACAGAGTCCGCCCATTGGGGCCGGAAAGCAGGACGAATCCCCTATGGGTTGAGTCGGGTCAGGCCCGGCGCCGGCAGCGGGCCCGCCATGCCCGGCGGCGGCGGTACGGCTGGTTCCGTCTTGGCCTAGACCGGGGGCCGCAACCGGGCACTAAAAGCGGACGCGCAGGCCCGTGTTGAAATCCAGCACCATCGAGAATGTGGGGAACCCGGCCAGGCCGTTGAGCTCGAGGATCCAGCTCCAGCTATCGCTCAGGCCAACCGACATGCCTCCGCCGACGCCGGCCACGATCGGGCCGCCCCTCACCGTGTCAGTGATCGTCTTTCCACTCGCGGTCGTGAGGCCCGAGACGACGAGGCGGAAGCCCAGGCCACCGCCCAGGATGGGTCCGGCGTAGAAGCGGACGGTCTCACCATTGCTGAAATAGAGTAGTCGCGCCAGGAATGCGACGCATGCCGGGGCAATGGCATTGCTAGAAGGCTGAGAAATGTACTGTATTCGTCCTTGCAGTGATAGGGAGAGGTTCGGGGTCATGAAATAGCCGAGCTCTGGCGTGACTTGGACGACCTTTGCCCAGGCATAGCCCGCACGGAAATCGGTGTTCTTGTAAATCTCGGGCCCGGCGCCTCCGGCATAGCCGATCCCCGAACCCAAGCCGAGGCCGATCCACCAGAAACCAGACTCGGCGGGCTTGGCCGCGCCGCCTTCGCCCTCGCCCTCCTCATCGACTCTGCGCGCGTGACGTGAGCCTGAGCCTGTCTCTTCCGACCCCTGATCGCCGCTGCGGATGCCGACCACGGCGGGATTATCCTCGCTGCCCACTGAGCTTAGTACATCACCCTTCTTGTTGAGCGCTTCGAAGTAGAGGAATAGCTGGTCGCCCGAGGTTGCTTGGGGAGGAAGCTGCGTGGTCCAGCTTGGGCTTCCGTCCAGTGTCTTTTCGGTCGACATCTTGCGCGATCGGAAGACACCGTGCCCCGGGCGGAAGTAGACGATCACCTCGCTGGCCGAAAGCGAACCTTCGGCCACGCAGCGCAGTTTGAGCGACGAGCCTGCCGTTGCTACAGACGCGGCTGGACAGCGAAGCTGGCCTTCCGACGGCGTGGACGTCTCGGTCGTGTCAGGGACAGGAGGTGCCGGCGTGCTCTCCATTTCGGAGTGTGCCCGTTGGAACAGCTCCTTCACCTCAGGAGAACTCATCTCCTTGTTGGGCACGTAGTCGGGTCGCAATTCCAACGCCTTCTTGAAATGGAAGAGGGCTTGGTCTTCGTTCTTGATGCCGGTGGTGTACAGGACGCCCAGGTTGCCGTGCGTCCCTGCCATCACGACGTGATCCCCGAGGGCCGCGGCCTCACCGATCTCCAGGGCTTTCTTCAGGCTCTTCTCGGCGAGCGAGTACTCCATGGCGTCGTAGAACTGTCTGGCCTCCTTGTTGAGGCGTACTACCTTTGCCACCGCTTCTGGGTTCGCGGCGGCCGCCTCGGCCAACCCTGCCGGCAGGGCCAAGAAGAGCCAGGCCGCGGCTCCCCAGACGAGGTGTCGATCCAACCAGGGGCGTACTGTTTTTCGCGCGCTCATGGGCTTCCGTGGGGGAAAAATCCCTTGCCCCGCTTTATAACTCGCGGGCCATTCAAAGTGTCAAGTACTTAGCCGACCACGCACTCGACGCGAACCCGGGCGCCGGCCGGGGCGTTGGGCACGATGGTGCCGTTGAGGGGCCGGCCGCTAGCCGGGTTGGGCCGTTTCCGCGATTGACGACGCGAATCTCGTACTCGGCGCCGCGGCAACCACGGCGCGCGGTGAACTCGCGAACCGAGGAGCCCATGCAGGGGTTCACGCCCAGGCCGTCGAACTCAGGACGAATTCCCATGAGATGCTGCGTGGTCGCCGCATAGAGCTATGCAGCATTCCCGGTTAGACAGGCGTTCTTGGCCTCGCCGTGACTTACAGAGTCACATCCGGCGACCCTCTGCGAGTAGACTTAGGGTTCAGCGCGGTGAAGCTCAGTTGGTCGCTGCAGTGCCAGATTCCCGGGTCTGACCCGACTTGACCTCTTTCCCAGCGCCATCGACCAGGCGCCAGGGCTTACCACCACATACTGGCGGCGATGGTAACGGTGTGCTTGTCAGGACGAATCGGGTTCCAGAGATTCCCTGCTTGGCCGTAGGGGTAGGGCAGACCCGGCCACTGCATGCCCGTCAAGGTGCCGCCGGGTATCCCATTGGTGGCCGCGTTGTACCAGCTCCCATAGTCATAGTACTGGTACTGGACCGTGACCTGCTCGTGGGTGACAAACTCCGTGTGGAAAATGAGCCGGGGAGAGAGGACCATGAAACTGTGGGTATTGTTGTCCATGTTCGGCTGGACCCAGTCGAACCGCGCGCCGACCGACACCCAGGGCAGCGGGGTGTAGAGCAACTGGGTTCCCATCTTCAGCTTCTTGGTGCCCAGGCCGTCGGGTCCAGTGATGCCCGCGAACCACGTGTTCCCAGGAACATCCCCCGTACCGGTGATCCACGTGTAGATACCGAAGAGCTGCACCGTGAAGTCCGTGCCTTGGCCCCACCAAGCCTGCGGCCGCAGCAAGAACCCAGCCAAGCTCCAGGTGTACTGGAGGCCGATGTTGTAGACGGTTCCGTTTCCATTGTTGCCGAGGTAGTTGTTGGTGAACTGCCAGCCGCCTTGGGAGTGGACGACTTCGATCGAGTCCTGCAAGACGAGGGCGTTGGAGGCCGCGATCTGGGAAAAACCAAGATAGCCGATCCCCATCCATCCGCCGTCGAGTCTCAGGTCAGCTCCCAGAATTCGCATGCTGCCATTCTTGGCTGTACTGGCAAGGGTCGCGTCCATGCCAGCGCCACTCGGGCTGATGTAGTTTTCGGGGATGGCGCGATCCGCGGGAGGGGTCGAGAGGTTCATGTCGGTCCGCATGGCGTCTCTGGTGAAGGTGTACATCGCGTGAAGCGTAAAAGTGAGAATGTTGGCGAACACCGCGCCAACATGGCCATGGGCCAGCAGAGTGGTTCCCATCTGCACTTTGCCCGGGTAGGGCTGCCACGAGGTGTAGGGATACTTCGTCCACTGCGGAACATCCATCTTGGCGCCGACACCCATCTCTGCAACGAGCCTGAAGTCGTCGGCGAGATCAAAATCGAATGTGCCGGTGGCGCCGGCGATACGGGTACGGCCGATTAGGTAGGTGTCATAGGCACCGCCATCGTACTTGCCCATGGCTCCGTAGCGGTCGGAGAACACGCCCACGTTCCACGTCATCTTGCCAACGTCGCCAAAGGCGTCCGGAAAATTGAGCGTGAGGAAGGCGCGGTCGATGCCGAGTTGGTCCTGCAGCTCGCGCCATGAACCTGAGGTGATGTTGTAGCTGGCGATGGCCATGGTCATGATGGCGCGGTTGTTCCCATACTGGAAAATCGCCTCAGCCCAGGGGCCGGGGTTGTTGTTGGTGTATTGCCAAGTGGTGTAGTTCAAGTCTGGGGTGACGGGCGGGGCGTGGAACTGGATGCCCCGGCCCGTCTCAGTATTCATGCTCAGGCGCATGGGGCCGCGGAAAAAGCCGTGGAACTTGAAGCCCCAATCCTCGGCGGGCACCTCGGTCACCGCGGGCGGGCCCTTGTTGTCAGCCGCGTACGACGTGCTCTGGGGAGACAGGCCAAGCTCAACCGTCGCCCCCGCGCGCTTGCGCTGGGGGCTGGCGGCGGCTGCCGGCTGGGTGGCGGCTGGTGCGGGAGCCGCAGCCGGCGCGGGAGCCGCAGCCGGCGTGGGAGCCATAGGCTCCTCGGCGGTAGCCGGCGCCGGGGCGGGAGTTTCCTCAGCCGCGGCCGGAGTTTCCGCGGCCGGGACCGTCGCTGCTGGCGGCGGCGTCTCCTCTTTGCTAGCTGCTGGGGTCTTGGCCTTCTTCTTGGCGAACGCGGTCCCGCCGGTTGCCAGCAGGGCCGTCACAAGGAATGCCGCCGAGAGCAGGCGCAGGGCTGTTCGGGTTCTGGGGAGGGTGGTCGTTGTCATGGGGGAAGCCTCGTGGGTTGTCCTCGCTCCCCAACCATCAAGAATGGACAAGTGGGAAGCAGCAAAGGAGGAGGTTGTTGTACACCAACTTACCTTGCGTCGGCAAGGCGCCTGCACGTCCCGTAGGCGGCGACCGAAGATTCTGGGAAGCACCATTGCACACGTCCTTTCTGGTGTTGGGGCGATGGGCGGCAACATGGCCACCATGGAACGAGAGTCTCCATCCCGCGGGTGCGGTCCAGCATACTGCGGCTTCCAGAAGGTTCGTGAGACGATCGCGGCTGGACGGGCACCGTTCCCACCAGGCTGACATGGGAACCCTGGGAGGGTTCGCTTCGCCGCAGGGGGATCCGGCGGGCTTCCCACGCGACCAGGCTCGCGTGTTCAGGCTGCGAGGGAGGATGATTTGCTCCGCGGAATTCGCGGGGTTCTCATTGAGAATCGATGCTCGGCACGCGGTCCAATACATTCGGGGCCACGGTTTCCGTGGAGGCCAGATCGGCCTGTGGCCTTGGTATGTTCGACGAGCTGGGACGAGTGCCCCTGGGCTTCGGAAGCGCAGCGTTAGCGCCGGCCAGCGTCGCGGGATGCGCAGGACCACTTTTTTCCAGCGTCCCGGCCGACTATGCTTTGATGAACCTGGGCCGAGAGGCGAGCCCACGAGTCGTGGAAAGAACAAGCGAGACTGCCCTTGCTGCGTTGTATCAGAAGTACGCGCCGGCAATCTATGCTCACTGTCGGCGGATGTTGCAGTCCCAGGCGGCGGCTCGGGACGCGACCCAGGAGGCGTTTGTTCGCGTGCTCACGCGCGGGCCGTCGTTTCCCAACGACGTGGATGCCCTTCGCTATCTGTACCGCGTATCGACCAACGTTTGTCTGAATCAGATCCGTGAGGTCAAGGTTCACGCGCGCGCGGCCACTTCCCTGCGGCTGCGGCCCTCGTCGTCGGGATCAACGGAGGGGCGGCACGCGGATCGCGAATTCGTGGCTGCGGTTCTGGACCGCTGTGGTGAGTCAGGAGCAAGCGTGGCGGTCATGCACTACGTGNNGCAGGTCGAGATCGCCGAAACCCTTGGGATCACAAGGCGAACGGTTTTCAATCGACTGCGCAAGATTGCGAGAATCGCTCGGGAGCTGCTTGGGGTTGCGGAGCCCGAGTCGGGAGGAACGAAGAGGGAGGGGAACTCATGACGGATTGCGTGATGCGGCTAGAGCTGGTGCAATGGGAGGCGAAGCCAGAGGCTGAGCGATCCCCGGAGGCGGGCGACCACCTGCGTACCTGCGATCGGTGTGCGGCTGCATTGGCGGAGTTGGTCTCGGCCCGGCAGGAACTGCTCGGAAGCGATCCCGAGAGCCAAAGCCTGCTGGCAGCTCGCGCGATCCTGGCGAGGGTGGCCGAACGGCGCCGCAAAGCCTGGTGGCGCGTGCCCCTGACGCTCACTCCGGTTGCGGCCGCGGCAGTTGTCCTCCTCGTGATGATACGCTTCTCTCCGGCACCAACGGCGCCGAACAAGATTTCTGGTGCCACCAGGCACGTCGCGGGTGCCGTGCGTAGCAAAGGCGCCCTTTTGGTCGAGGCGTTTTGCAAACGCGGTGACAGCGTGTTTCCGGTCAAGGACGGCGACGACTTCGTGAAGGACGACCGGTTGCGCTTCGCTTACACCAAGGACCAACCAGGCGTGTTGCTGGTGTTCGGGGTTGACGACATCGGCCGGGTGTTCCCCTACTACCGCGATGACGCATTGGCCGGGGTGAGCGCTCCGGCCGGTGCTGAGGTCATGCTGCCCGATTCCGTGGAATTGGATGACCACCACGGTTGGGAAAGGGTTTTCGCTCTCTGGACGCCGGCAGCTCTTGGCGAGGACGTTGTGCGCGCGGCCGTGGCCGAGGCGCTGGCCGCGGGCAGGGGTGACATCCAGCAAGCGGCACGGTTGCCTATCGAGGCTGAGCAAGTATCTTTTTTGCTGAGGCGGCCGTGACCATGGTCACTAATGGTGCATGGGCCTGTCACTATCGCTGTCACGGCCGTGAAATAATGAGGTACGCTACAGCTATGTCCCTCCGCTTGTTAGGCGTTTGTCTGATCTTGGTGTTGGGGCAAGGGGCTGCCTATGCGCAGGCCCAACAGGCCCGCGTGGCAGTCGTGGTCGGCAACAATCTGGGACACGACCCGGCCCGGACCCTGCGCTATGCCGAGGCAGAAGCCGGCAAGCTGGCCAGCTTGCTTAGCAGCGCGGGCGGATTTGATAGCGTCGTCACCGTCAAGGGCGCGCGGCGCCAGGCGGTTGAAGAGGCGTTGGCCGCTGCGCGGGCCCAGCTTGACCGCGCGCACGCCGAGGGCAAGCGGACCCTGTTCCTCTTCTACTATTCAGGCCACGGTGACCAGGAGGCGCTTGAGCTGGGATCGTCGCGCTTGCCCCTGCGTGATCTGCGTTCGTATCTCGAACAGCTCACCGGGGCAGATGTGCGCGTGGCGTTTGTCGACGCCTGCCAGTCGGGCGCGCTCACCGGCGTGAAGGGTGGCCGACGCGCACCGGGGTACGAGATCCATTTGGCCGATCCCGGGAGCGTGAGGGGCATGGCGATCGTGACCTCCTCGACGGCAAACGAGTTATCGCAAGAGTCCGACGACCTCCAGGGCTCGTTCTTCACCCACAATTTCATGGCCGGCCTGCGTGGCGCCGCCGACTCTTCTCATGATGGGCAGGTGACCTTGGGTGAGGTCTATCAATTCGCGTTCAGGCGCACCCTGGCCAGCACCGCGGCTAGCCTGGTCGGCGGCCAGCACCCGACCTACGACTATCGGATGTCCGGTGCCGGCGACGTGATCCTGGCCCGCACGCGGCCCAACGACGCTCGCCTGGTCTTCCCGCGTGAAACCGGCGTCACCTACACGGTGGTAGACCGGGGACGCGGCGAGGTGATTGCGGAATTGGGCTCGACCTCCGGCGAGGACGTGTACCTGGCCCTGCCTGCTGGCGAGTATCGGGTTGTGCGGCGGGTTCTGGCCAGCGTCAGCGAGACGACTTTCTCGCTCGCGGCGGGTAGCTCGACGGTCATCGAGACAGCATCTATGGCCCCGGTCCTGGCAGATGCTGACAACCATAGAGAGAAGGGCGGGTTGTGGCAGCCCAATTCCTTGGGCGTTGATGTCGGCCTGCAGAGCAGTCCGGTGCCTGGAACTGGATCCTTGGTTGGGACGGCTGCCCTTTCCTACATGCGCAGGGTCGGCAGGTTCGCGCTGCGCGCGCGCGCTGAGTTCTCGTCCTTCGATGCCACGTCCCCGGACTATCAATCGTCGTTCCTGCGCTTCGGGATCTCGCTCGACGCACTCTGGCCGCTGCTATGGACAGACAGGTTCGCGTTGTTGCTGGGGCCGACGGTCGGCATGCCCATCACGCGCCAACACGATACTCGATACGACGGCACATATTCCTACGGACTGACCTACGGCGGTGCCGCGTCAGCTATGTTGCGTTCCTATCGCAGCACATGGCTCGTGCTCTCGGCCCAGGGAGGCGGCGAGGTCTTCCGCTTGAATGACCAGCGCGTGCAACGCGGGACCTTGGGACTATCGCTGGGCGGACTGCTCGCATTCTAGGGCTCCTGCATCGGCTCTTCGATCCACCAAAGGCCGAGGCCGGCTCTCGAAGGCGGATCTGATGCGGCAGAGCTAGCTCGTGGTTGCGCGATAAGCGAGTAGGACAATGTGGTCAGACGCACACTGATCTAGCGTTGTTGTGCTCTTCGCATTTCCGTTTCGAGGTCTTCTGAGGGTACTCTATATGTGATGATCGAGAGTAGGCATACCGTGAGACCATATCTTCCTTGGACAGTTGCGGTTGGTCAGATGGATTTGTGGCGATGGGTGGCCGCAAGAGCAAGTGGACTCGGTGAAGTCTCGCTCAGCGTGCTTTTCCCAGTCGTGGTTGTTGGCCTGATGTTTGGGGCCGCCTGCGGCGCACCTGATGAGGTGGTGAGGCACGCAGGCCCGGCGCAGGCCGGTGGCAACACGGGTGGCGAGGGAGCCGGCGGCGTGGGGGGCTCCACCGGCCAACCAAACGGCGGCCTAACCAGACAGGGTGGCGTCGGCGATTCTGGCGGCGTGGTAGGCACGGGCGGCAAGTCCAGCGCGGGTGGAACCATTGGTTCAGGCGGCGCGAGCACAACCGGAGGCAAGAGCGGAGCCGGCGGGACCACCGCCACGGGCGGCAAGAGCGGAGCCGGCGGGACCACCGCCACGGGCGGCAAGGGTGGAACGAGTGCAACCGGCGGAATTAGCGCCGCGGGCGGCAAGGGCGGCGCAGGCGGCGGCACGGGCGGCATTGGTGGCGCGAGCGGAACCGGGGGCACTAATCCCTTCGCGAGTGGCGGGAGCAGCAAGGGCGACGCTGGCGGAGGCGCTGGCGGCACCAGCACTGTGTCATCGGGCGGGGGCGGGGCTGCCGGCGGAGCGGGTGGTACCACTTCGACGTCAACCGCGCCAGCTAGCGGCCTGCAGGTCTGGGTCGCGCAGAAGACCACTGGCGCCACGGGTCAGATCAGTCTCAATCTCCGAATTGACAACAGGACATCCCAGACCGTTGACATGTCAACGGTGACACTTCGCTACTGGTACCAAGACGAGGGCTTGGGCACTGCTGTAGTGGTTGCAACCAACTACGTCAGCATCGGCTACTCGAACCTGGGAAAGGTGATGGGCTGCACAGTCGTCGCGGCCCCGTCGCCTGTCGCAGGCGCTGACCATTATCTGGAGCTTTCATTCAGCGGAACGCTTGCAGTACAAGGCGACAAGGCCACCAACGACCAGTTCAACATCCAGGTCACCCTGCACACCGCGAGCTACCAGGGCGCGGTCGACGTAACCAACGACTACAGCTACGACGGCGGAGCAGCGCTGCTCTACGAGCAGAAGATCACACTCCACAACAAGAGCGGAACGGCTATCTGGGGGACAGCGCCGGGCAAGGGTTAGGCTGACCCAGCTGACGCCAGCACTAGCGGTGTCGATCCTCGGATGTCGATCACTGGGCGGGAAGTTGATCCCGCTGGTAGCGCCAGCGTGGTCGCTCAAGTAGCTGCGGCTCTTGCGTGAGGCCGCAGGCTGAGCGACCATGGTCCGCATGTTCACCAGACTGCGGAACTTGTCAACGTGAATGAG
>PMKP01000440.1 GCA_003157775.1 Myxococcales bacterium
GACAAGAAGTCGCGCGAGCAGTTTGAGATCCGCACGCACAAGCGGCTGCTTGACATTCTCGACCCCACCCAACAGACGCTGGACGCGCTGATGAAGCTCGACCTGTCGGCTGGCGTGGACGTCGAGATCAAGACCTGAGGAAGGCCATGCAGATCGACGTCGTCAACATGGAAGGCGAGAAAGTCGGCCAGATGGAAGTGGCCGACGAGGTATTCGGCTGCAAAGTGCGCGAACACCTCCTGTGGGAGATGGTGAAAGCCCAACAGGCCGCGCGACGCGCGGGAACCCATTCGACCCTCACGCGCGAGTTCGTGCGCGGTGGCGGCAAGAAGCCATACCGTCAGAAGGGCACCGGCAACGCGCGCCAGGGTTCGACGCGCTCACCGAACTTCGTGGGCGGCGGAAAGGTTTTCGGGCCTCACCCGCGCGACTACGAATACACCTTGCCCCGCAAGGTCAAGAAGGCGGCGTTGGCCTCGGCACTGTCCCTGCGCGCGCAAGAGAAGAAGTTGGTTATCGTCGAGAGGCTGGTCATGGAGACGCCCAAGACGAAGCGCATGGCAGCCGTGCTCAAGGCTCTGGGGGTTGACTCGGCGGTGGTGGTGGACGGCAAAGACAATGGCAACCTGGTCAAGTCGGTTCGTAACCTGTCCACCTTCACCTGCCTGCCGCCCGAGGGGCTCAACGTATACGACATCCTCATGCACGCTGGACTGGTCATCGCCAAGGACGTCGTCAAGGCAGTCGAGGCGCGTATCGTGGGTGGCGGTGGCGAGGCTACGGCTTAGGAAAGGCAAGTCATGCGCTCCCCTGAAAGAATCATCAAACGCCCGCTCCTGACTGAAAAGGGCTCTATGCTCAAGGAGACCGGCGGCCGACCGGAGGAGGACATCGATGCGGAGCAGGTCCAACCCCAGCTTCTGCTCGAAGTGGTGCGCGATGCCAACAAGATCGAAATCAAGCACGCGGTTGAGAAGCTTTGGAACGTCAACGTCATCAAGGTGCGCACGGCGATCGTGCGGGGCAAGCAGCGGCGGGTAGGCCGCCACATCGGCCAGCGCTCCAATTGGAAACGCGCATTGGTCACCCTGGCGGCCGGCCAGAAGATCGAATTCTTCGAGGGAGTCTAGTTCATGGGTCTTCGCACTATCAACCCAACAACGCCTGGCGTGCGCGGCAGAATGGCGCCCGATTTTTCCGAGCTCACCCGAGGCAACCAGCCGCTCAAGGCGCTCACCCAGGCCAAGCCTTCGACAGGTGGCCGCAACCATTTCGGTCGCGTGACCTCGCGCTTCCGGGGCGGCGGCCACAAGCGTCGTTTCCGGGTCATTGATTTTCGCCGCGACAAGCTCGGCGTGCCCGCTCAGGTGGCCAGCATCGAGTACGACCCCAACCGCAGCGCCCGCATCGCGCTTCTGCACTACGCGGACGGCGAGAAGCGATACATCCTGTGGCCGGTCGGACTGGCGGTGGGAGATACGGTGATTTCTTCGGCCAGTGCCGACATCAAACCCGGCAACTCCTTGCCCCTGCGCAACATCCCGCTCGGCACCACCATTCACAACGTGGAACTGAAGGTGGCGGGGCGTGCGCAGATGGTTCGCTCCGCCGGCAGTGGAGCCCAGCTCATGGCCAAGGAAGGCGAGTGGGGCCAGGTGCGCTTGCCCTCGGGCGAGGTTCGTCTGGTTCACCTCAACTGCCGGGCCACGGTCGGGCAACTGGGCAACCTCGAGCACAACAGCGTGCACAACGGCAAGGCCGGTCGAACCCGCTGGCTTGGTCGGCGTCCTCACAATCGCGGCGTCACCATGAATCCCGTCGACCATCCGATGGGCGGTGGCGAAGGCCGGTCCTCCGGTGGCCGCCATCCCTGTTCGCCCTGGGGCCAGCTCAGCAAGGGGCTCAAGACCCGGCAAAACAAGAGGACGGATCGCATGATTGTCAAGCGCCGGGGAAAGAAGGCGTAGCCATGGCACGCTCAGTTAAGAAAGGCGCATTCGTGGATGGTCACCTGATGACCAAGGTGACTGGAATGCAACAGCAGAAGGTTAAGAAAGTCATCAAGACCTGGTCGCGTCGTTCCACCATCATTCCCGACATGGTTGGCCTGACCTTTGCGGTGCACAACGGACGCAAGTTCCTTCCCGTGTTCGTGACCGAGAACATGGTTGGGCACAAGCTGGGTGAGTTTTCGCCTACCCGCATCTTCCAGACTCACTCTGGTGATCGCAAGGCCGCCGCCGCCGCCGCCGCGCCCGGCGCTCCCGCGGCTCCCGGTGCTGCAGTCCCGGCTCCGGGTGCGGCGCCGGCAGCTCCCGCAGCGGAAAAGAAGTAGGAAGAGAAGGACGACGAACATGGCACACGCAGTTTTGAGACGGTTCCGGCAGTCGCCGCGCAAGGTGCGCATGGTGGCTGACATGATCCGCGGGAGGCACGTGGCCGAGGCGCTGTCGATCCTTGATCTTCAGCCGCGCAAGGCTGCCCGGATGTTGTCGAAGGTCCTGGGTTCCGCGGTCGCCAACGCAACCACCAACGACAAGGCTGATGCCGACGCGCTGGTGGTGATCAAGGTGAATGTCGACCCTGGGCCGACCGAGAAACGCTGGCTGTCGCGGTCTATGGGGCGCGCCAACCGGATCAACCGCCGAACCTCCAACGTGACCGTCGTGGTCGACGTGGCGCAGGAGTAATCGCAATGGGTCAGAAGACACATCCGGTAGGCTTCCGTCTCGGCGTCGTCCGCGGCTGGAGTTCGCAGTGGTATTCAGAGAAGGACTTCGCGAAGTGGCTGCATGAAGACATTCGCCTCAAGAAGTTCGTGAAGGAGAAATTGGGGCATGCGGGGGTGGCCTCGGTCGAGGTCGAGCGCGCCGCCAACAAGGTGAAGATCAACATTTGCACCGCGCGGCCGGGAATCGTGATTGGCAAGCGTGGCGCTGGCGTCGAGACGTTGAAGAAAGAAGTCCAGGCGCTGACCTCCAATGAGGTGTTCCTCAACATCCAGGAAGTTCGCAAAGCCGAGACCAATGCGCAGCTTGTGGCCGAGAACGTGGCGACGCAGCTTGAACGCCGCGTGGCCTTCCGCCGCGCCATGAAGAAGGCGGTGCAGACGGCCATGAAGTTTGGTGCCAAGGGCATCCGTCTGGCTTGTTCGGGCCGACTGGGCGGCGCCGAAATGGCGCGCTACGAGTGGTACCACGAAGGCCGTGTGCCCTTGCACACCCTGCGCGCGGACATCGAGTTCGGCTTCACCGAGGCCCGCACCACCTACGGCGCCATCGGGGTGAAGTGTTGGATTTTCAAGGGCGAGGTCCTTCCGCAACGGTCGGTTCGTCTGGCCTAGGCGCAACGAGAGGAAACCATGCTGGCACCTGATCGAGTCAAGTGGCGCAAGCAACAGAAGGGAAAGATGCGCGGTGTCTGCAAAGGCGGCGCGTTCGTCTCCTTCGGCGAATATGGCCTGCAGGCCATGACGTGCGGCTTCGTGACCGCGCGCCAGATCGAGGCGGCCCGCACCGCGATTTCTCGTCACGTGAAGCGGGGCGGGAAGCTGTACGTGCGCATTTTTCCGGACAAACCTATTTCCAAGAAGCCGGCGGAAACCCGCATGGGCAAAGGCAAGGGCATGCCGGAGGAGTGGGTGGCGGTGATTCGGCCCGGGCGGGTGATGTACGAGCTCGAGGGTGTCACCGAGGAATTGGCCAAACAGGCATTTCACCTGGCCGAGCACAAGCTGGCCGTGCGCTCGCGGGTCATTGGACGGGAGCACTCGCTATGAAAGGCAAGATCCAGACGAAGGACCTGCGCGGAAACGAGCCGGCCGAATTGGCCCGTACCCTGCGGAAGTTGGAAGAGGATCTCTTCCAGTATCGGTTGAAGAAGAACACCAACCAGCTCGAGAACACCATGCTGGTACGCCACACCCGGCGGGATATCGCGCGGGTGAACACGGTGCTGGCCGAGCGGCTGCGCAAGTCGCCTGTGCCGGCTACCCCCGCCAAGGAGAAATAGGCCGTGGCCAACCAATCATCCAGCCCCGCCAAGAGCGACCAGGCCGCCGCGAGCCCGCGACCCCAGTCGCGGAAGCGAAAGCTGATCGGTATCGTGACCGGCGACAAGATGAACAAGACGCGGGTGGTGACGGTCGAGCGCCGTCTGGCCCACGCCAAGTACGGCAAGTACATGACCAAGCGCGCGAAGTACAAGGCGCATGACGAAAAGAATGAATACCGGGTGGGCGATCGCGTGCTGATCGTGGAGTCACGTCCGCTTTCACGCCAGAAGCGCTGGCGGGTGGAACGGCTTCTGGATCGACCCCAGGAAGGGTAGCCCGGCTCGCAGTCAAGCAACGGACGACAGGTTCAGATCATGGTCCAGACGACGACAACTCTCGATGTGGCCGACAATTCGGGTGCCAAGAAGATTATGTGCATCCGGGTGTTGGGTGGTACTAGACGCAAGTACGCTTCCCTGGGTGACATAATCATCGTGTCCATCAAGGAAGCCATTCCCAACGCCAAGGTGAAGAAGGGTGAAGTGGCCCGCGCAGTCATCGTGCGGACCAAGAAGGAGGTGTCGCGCCCGGATGGCTCCTACATACGCTTCGACGCGAACTCGGCGGTCCTGGTCGACAAGGACAACGAGCCGGTGGGAACCCGCATCTTCGGGCCGGTGGCCCGTGAGCTGCGCGCCAAGCGATTCATGAAGATTATCTCTCTGGCCCCGGAGGTGCTGTGATGCACGTTCGCAAAGGCGACACCGTGGTCGTGATTGCCGGCAAGGAGAAGGGCAAGCGCGGTCGCGTGCTGCGCGTCCTTTCTGGCAAGGGCCGGGTGGTGGTCGAGCGCATCAACATGATCAAGCGCCACACCAAGCCTACCCAGCGCAATCCACGCGGCGGGATTCTAGAGAAGGAAGGCTCGCTGCAAGCCTCGAACCTGGCGCTGTGGTGCGGGAAGTGTGGCGCTGGGCGGCGCTGCCGGGTCGACATCAAAGAAGGACGAAAGAAGCGGCGCGTGTGTGTCAAGTGCGGGTCGGTGATTGAATCGGCATAGCCGCCAGGGACAGAAGGAAAAAACTTATGGCTGAGCAGAACGACAAACCCGAGAAAGCCGAAGCGGCCAAGCCGCCCAAGGGCGGCAAGCCAGTGCTGACTCCCGAGCAAGAGGCGGAAGCCGCGGCCAAGAAGGCGGCGCGTGCGGCGGGCAAGGGCAAGGAAGGCAAGGGCAAGGGCGGAGCCGCGAAGGGTGAGCTTGCCGCCGAGCGGGTCAAGCGAAGTCAACCGTCGCGCTTGCGCAAACTCTTCGAGACCGAGCTGCGGCCGCGCCTCATGGTCGAGCTGGGACTGGTCAACGTGATGCAGGCCCCCCGCCTGCTCAAGATCACGGTGAACATGGGCCTGGGCGAGGCCATCACCAACCCCAAGATCCTGGACTCGGGCGTCGAGGACTTGGCCCTCATCACCGGCCAGAAGCCGGTTGTCACCAAGTCCAAGAAAGCCATCGCGGCCTTCAAGCTCAAGGGCAACCAGAAGATAGGCGCCATGGTGACCTTGCGCCGCGACAGCATGTACGAGTTCTACGATCGCTTGGTTAGCTTCGCGCTTCCCCGCGTGCGTGACTTCAAAGGCGTTTCGCCCAAGGGGTTTGACGGCCGCGGCAACTATACTCTCGGGATTCGCGAAGGGAATATCTTCCCCGAGGCGAGCTTCGAGCGCGTGGAGAAGTCCAAGGGCATGAATATCACGATCACCACCACAGCGCGCACGGATGAACAAGGCCGTGCGTTGCTGCGCCACCTCGGAATGCCGTTTAGGAGCTAGCGACAAATGGCGAAGACCGTCGATATGTTTCCCCCAAAACCCAAGTTTGCCGTCCGGCACCGCAATCGCTGCAAGCAGTGCGGCCGTTCGCGCGCCTTCTATCGCAAGTTTGAGTTGTGTCGTATCTGTTTCCGGCAGCTCGCCCTGCGTGGCGATATTCCCGGTGTTATCAAGTCGAGCTGGTAGGTGCCCATGACCGATCCCATTGCTGATTTCCTCACCCGCATTCGCAACGCCATCATGGCGCGACAAGGAGACGTGATGTCTCCTTCGTCAACGCTCAAGGTGCGCCTGGCCGAGTTGCTCAAGGACGAGGGCTACATTGCCGGTTTTGACGTCCACGACAACTTCGACGGGCAAGCCGAGATCGTGGTTCGCTTGCGCTGGCCTGAGCCGGGGACCAACGCCATCACCGGCCTGCGCCGGCGCTCGCGCCCTGGGCAGCGGGTGTACGTCGGACGCGGCCGGATTCCCAAGATCCGATCCGGGCTGGGCATTGCCGTCCTGTCCACTTCCCATGGCCTCATGACCGATCGGGCGGCCCGCAAGGCCGGGGTCGGGGGCGAATTGCTTTGTGAGGTTTGGTAGATGTCGCGCATCGGTCGCAAAGTCATTCTGGTCCCCAAGGGCGTGACCCTCAGCCAGAAGCCGGGCCAGTTCTCGGTCAAGGGGCCGAAAGGTGAATTGGCCAAGCTTCTTCCCGAGGGCATCAGTATCAAGCTGGAAGTCGACAAGTTTGTCGTTTCCCGGGTGGATGATTCGCGCAACAATCGGGCGCGCCACGGCTTGGTGCGCGCGCACCTCGCCAATATGGTCAAAGGCGTGACCGTGGGCTGGACGCGCGAGCTTGAGATCAACGGCGTGGGCTATCGCGCCGAGGTCGCGGGCGACACGGTGACGTTCGCGCTGGGCTACGCGCATCCGATCGTTTTCAAGCTGCCCAAGATCGTCAGCGCCAAGGTAGAGAAGAATCGCCTTACCCTGACCTCAGCCGACAAAGATCTCGTCGGCCAGATCGCGGCCAAGCTGCGCGAACTGCGCCCCCCCGAACCCTACAAGGGCAAGGGGATCAAGTACGTGGAAGAAGTAATCAAGCGCAAGGTTGGCAAAGCCGCGGCAACCGGCGCCGCAGCCGGCACAGGCTAGCCTCGACGACCACTTGCAGAGGAAAAGCGAAGGACTCATGGCACGCAACAACAAGATCGAAAGTCGCACGCGCCGGCAGCGCTCGCTGCGCAAGCGGATTTCGGGAACGCCAGAACGGCCGCGCCTGGTGGTCTACCGCAGCGCCAAGCACATCTACGCCCAGGTGGTGGACGACTTGGCAGGTAAGACTCTGGTGGCGGCATCCGATCTGGTGGTCAAGAAGAACCCACCGGCCGAGTTGCCCAAGGGCAAGAAGAAGGACCGGGCCAAATGGGTGGGTTCATGGGTGGCGAAGAGGTGTCTGGAGAAGGGCATCAAGCAGGTTGTCTTCGACCGTGCCGGCTATCGCTACCACGGTCGTGTCTCGTCGATCGCCACCGGCGCGCGCGAGGCGGGGTTGAAGTTCTAGGGCCAAAGTGCAAGGTGGCAGACTAGGTTCATCTAGGAGCAAGAATGGCGATTAACTACGAAGAGGTTGGCGAGCTGGTCGACAGCGTCGTCTTCATCAACCGCGTCGCCAAGGTCGTCAAGGGCGGCCGGCGGTTCTCGTTTTCTGCCCTGGTGGTGGTCGGCGACCAACGCGGGTATGTGGGCGCGGGCTTGGGCAAGGCCAATGAGGTTCCCGAAGCGATCCGCAAGGGCACCGAGCAGGCGAAGAAGAACCTGTTCAAGATTCCCCTGGCGGGAACCACTATCCCCCACGAAGTCAAGGGCACGTTCGGTGCGGGGACGGTTCTCTTGCGGCCCGCCAGCCCTGGTACCGGCGTGATCGCGGGGGGCGCGGTTCGACCGGTGCTCGAAGTTGCGGGCGTGCAGGACATACTCACCAAGTGCATCGGAACCTCGAATCCCCACAACGTCATCCACGCCACCATCGACGCACTCAAGAAGCTGAGCAGCGGCGCCAACATTGCCGCCCTACGGGGCATGCGCTTGGAAGATATCACGGCAGCGGATTAGACCATGGCCAAGAAGCTGAAAGTGACCTTGATCCGGAGCGGCATCAACCGCCCCGAGCCACAAAAACTGACCATCTGGCAACTGGGTTTGCGCAAGATGGGGCGTAGTGCGGTCTTGCCGGACAATCCGGCGGTACGCGGGATGATCCGTTCCGTCGCCCACCTGGTGAAGGTGGAGGTTGCAGAGTAGATCGCGAGCGAGAGCCGAAAGGAATCTGGACCATGGGTACCACGTTGCACAACTTGAAGGGACCGCGCGGCGCCAGTCGGAACCCGAAACGCATCGGTCGCGGTCCAGGCTCGGGGACCGGCGAACAGTCAGGCAAGGGCGTCAAGGGTCAGAAGGCACGCACCGGTCATCATGGCGCTCGCCTCGGTTTCGAGGGTGGCCAGATGCCCATGCAGCGCCGGCTGCCCAAGCGGGGGTTCAAGAATATCTTCGCAGCCAAGACCTTCGCGGTGAACCTGCGCGACCTTGAGGAACGCTTCGAGGCGGGAACGGTCACCATCAGGGAACTGCACGGGGTGGGTCTCATCCCGCGGCGTTGCCTCTGGGTCAAGGTGCTTGGCTCGGGAGAGTTGAGCAAGAAGTTCGTGGTGAAGGCCAACGCGTTTTCGGTCAGCGCCAAGGACAAGATCGAGAAGAAAGGTGGACGCGCCGAAGTCGTCCAGGGCTGAAAGCGTCAACCAGAAACGGATGAACGTCGATTTCTAGGGGGAACTAAATGGCCTCTGGCTTCCAAAATATGGGGAAGATCCCCGAGCTGCGGAGGCGCATTCTCTACACGCTCGCGCTCCTCGCGATTCACCGCGTCGGTGTGGTGGTGACCACCCCCGGGGTGAATGCGAGTGTCATGAACAAGATAGTCAACCAGGCCTCGGGCACATTCCTTGGCCTGTTCAACATGTTCTCGGGCGGCGCATTGGAGAAGATGTCGATCTTTGCCTTGGGCATCATGCCCTACGTCAGCTCGTCCATCATTTTGCAGCTTCTCACTGTGGTCATCCCCAAGCTCGAGCAGATTCAGAAGGAAGGCGAGATGGGGCGGCGGAAGATCAACCAGTACACCCGCTACGGTTGCATCATTCTGTCCTTCATCCAGTCCTTCTTCATCGCGCGTTGGCTGGTGTCGAACAACTCCGCCTACGGCCATCTGGGCGAGGTTGTGCCCGACCCCAACTGGCACTTCTACCTCCTCACCATGCTGTCGCTCACCACGGGCACGGCTTTCATCATGTGGCTGGGCGAGCAGATCACCGAGCGCGGCATCGGCAACGGCATCTCGCTCATCATCTTCGCCGGGATCGTGACCGATATCCCCGACGCCTTGGCTCGCCTCTGGATACGCGCCAAGGACGGCAACATCACCGCGTTCTCTTTGGCCCTGATGGCTCTCATCGTGGTGGTGGTGGTGGCCACTATCATCTTCTTTGAGCGCGGCCAGCGCCGCATCCCGGTCCAATACGCCAAGCGGGTGGTGGGGCGGAAGATGTTTGGCGGGCAATCCACCCATCTGCCGCTCAAGGTCAACACCTCGGGCGTGATCCCGCCTATCTTCGCATCGTCAATCCTGATGTTCCCCCAGCAGGTCGCCTCGTTCTGGAACAATCCCATCGCCAAGGCATTCTCCGAGGCGTTGCATCCCGGTGATTGGCGCTACGGCGTGCTTTACGTCGGCCTGATTGTCTTCTTTTGCTACTTCTACACTGCGGTCACCTTCAATCCGGTGGACGTGGCCGACAACATGCGCAAGTACGGCGGCTTCGTTCCCGGCATCCGTCCGGGTAAAGCCACGGCCGCGTACATCGACAAGGTCTTGACACGCATCACGGCGGGCGGCGCCGTCTACGTGTCTGCTATCTGCGTGTTGCCCACCCTGCTGACCACTCACATGGGGGTTCCGTTCTACTTCGGTGGTACGGGCCTCATGATCGTGGTTGGTGTCGCACTGGACACCGTGCAACAAATCGAGTCCCACCTCATCACGCGCAACTACGAGGGCTTTACCGGGCCCAAAGGACCGCGCATCCGCGGAAGGGGCGGACGCGTGACGGCTCCGGTAGGCGGCTGAGCTTGCGGTTTGTCAGAACTCACGCTCATGACCACCCTTTGCGCATCCAGCGCCCGCTGGGCCAGCCAGATGTCCAGCAATCGCGTGGGGAGCCCGCCGGCTTTGCTGGCGGGGCACCATCGCGGGAGGGTCTGGCGAGGCCGAGCGAAGCGAGCGGGGCAGGGGCGGGTGTGGGGGGCCGAAGGGCGGAGCGAACCCTCCGAGGGTTCCCAGGTGAAGACAATGAGGCGGCTGTGAAGGGGATCCAGCTCAAGTCGGCCGCTCAGATCGCCAAGCTGCGCGAGGCGAACCTGGTGGTCGCTGAGGTCTTGGACGTTCTGGCCGCGGCGGCCGCGCCCGGGGTGAGCACCTGGGAGCTCGATCAGCTTGCGGCAAAGCAGCTGAAGCACCTCCTGGCCGAACCGGCGTTTCTCGGCTACCGGGGCTATCCTGCGGTCCTGTGTGCGTCGATCAACAATGTGATCGTGCATGGCATCCCACGCAAAGACGTGGTGCTCAAGGACGGTGACATCCTTTCCCTGGACTTTGGCGCCTTCAAGGACGGTTGGTGCGGTGACTCGGCCCGGACTCTCGAGATCGGCCGAGTCTCGCCGCAAGCCCGTGCCCTGGTCGAGGCAACACGGGAATCGCTGGACAAGGCGTTAGAACAGTGCGTTACCGGGCGACGGCTGGGGGACGTGAGCTGGGCAGTTCAGAGTCACGTCGAGGCGCGCGGCTTTTCCGTCGTACGGCAGTTCGCAGGGCATGGTATAGGGCGGCACATGCACGAGCCGCCCCAGGTTCCCAACTACGGCGAAGCCGGCAAGGGACCCCGCTTGACCTCCGGGATGGTGTTGGCGGTTGAGCCCATGGTGAATCAGGGAGGTCCCGACGTGGTAATCGAGGAGGATGGGTGGACTGCGGTTACCAAAGATGGTAGCCTCTCCGCCCATTTTGAGCACTCGGTGGCAATCACCGAGAACGGCCCGATGGTTTTGTCACGGGCGTGAAACGGGGCAAGGGTTCCATGAAGGTCAGAGCATCAGTGAAGAAGATCTGCGACAAGTGCAAGATTATCCGCCGCCGCGGGGTGGTGCGCGTCATTTGTGAGAACGCGCGCCACAAGCAGCGGCAAGGCTAACCAGGACCAGCGCAAGACAAGAATAGGAAGGAAAGTCAATGGCACGTGTAGCAGGCGTCGATCTTCCCCGGAACAAGCGCATGGAGTACGCGCTGACGTACATCAACGGCATCGGGAGGACCAAGGCGCGCGAGATCCTGAAGGCCGCTGGTGTGTCGCTGGACAAGCGCAGCGACGCGTTGGACGACAACGAAACCCGCCGCATCCGTGAGATCATCGAGCAGATGGGGATGAAGATCGAGGGCGATCTGCAGCGTGAGATCTCGATGAACATCAAGCGCCTGATGGATCTGGGCTGCTACCGGGGGCTACGCCACCGACGCAGTCTGCCGGTTCACGGCCAGCGGACCAAGACCAACGCCCGGACCCGCAAGGGACCGCGCAAGGGTCAGATGATCAAGCGCAAGACGGAGGCCACAGGAGCGTAGCAACCAACCGGTCGGTCGTCTTCCCGCAAGGGGACGTCGGCCGCAACCTCACGAGAGAGACAAGACGGAACATGGCGACTGACCAACCAGTAGTAGTCAAACCAAAGCCCAAGGCCAAGAAGGCCAAGAAGAGCATTCAAAGCGGCATCGCGCACGTCACGGCGTCGTTCAACAACACCATCGTCACCATCACCGATGTGTCCGGCAACGTGGTGTCGTGGTCATCGGCGGGCGTGAAAGGGTTCAAGGGCTCGCGCAAGTCGACGCCCTTCGCCGCGCAGCTTGCCGCCGAGGACGCGGCTCACAAGGCCATGGAGCACGGGATGAAGTCCATCAATGTCTTCATCAAGGGTCCCGGCTCTGGGCGTGAGTCCGCGCTGCGTGCGCTGGCTGCCACCGGCTTCAAGATCAATGTGATCCGTGACCTGACGCCGATCCCGCACAACGGCTGTCGACCGCCCAAGCGGCGACGGGTCTGATGTGTTGATTCCCCAACCCCCAGAGTCAAGTGAAAGCATGAGGAAGGTAACTTAGCGATGGCGAAGTATTCCGGTCCGGTCTGTCGCCTTTGTCGCCGTGAGGACACGAAGTTGTTCCTGAAAGGCGATCGTTGCTACACCGAC
Source organism: Myxococcales bacterium (assembly GCA_003157775.1). Lineage (GTDB taxonomy): Bacteria > Myxococcota_A > Polyangia > Fen-1088 > Fen-1088 > Fen-1137. The sequence continues at coordinate 12,170 of PMKP01000440.1, forward strand.
AAGTGTGGCTACGAGCGGCGCGCCTATGCGCCCGGCCAGCATGGGCAAGCCCGCCGCAGGAAGATCTCCAACTACGGCTCGCAGTTGCGCGAGAAACAGAAGTTGAAGCGAATGTACGGTCTGGCGGAGCAGCAGTTCCGCGGCTACTACCACAAAGCCAACCGCATGAAGGGCGTGACGGGCGAGAACCTGCTGCAACTGCTCGAGCGGCGTCTTGACAACGTGGTGTATCGCTTGGGCTTCGCCTCCGATCATGCAGAAGCGCGCCAGCTCGTCCGCCACGGGCATTTCGTGGTCAATGGCAAGAAGGTCAACGTGCCTTCCTTCCTCTGCTCCGCCAACGACAGCGTGGTGGTCAAGGAGAAGTCCCGCAAGATCACCCGCATCCTCGAGAACCTGGGGTCTGTCGATCGCCGGGGCGTGCCCAAGTGGCTACAACTGGACAAGGACAATTTTCAAGGCAAGCTCGCCACGCTGCCCGCGCG
>PMKP01000347.1 GCA_003157775.1 Myxococcales bacterium
GGGCACCAGGAGCTGCACAGGCAGCACAGCTTGAGCGGCGTGAGGAAGCCAGTAATGCAAAGGATTGTCTGCGGAAATGACTGCTGTGGCTTTAGGTCCGACCGTTGGGCGTTGACTGAGAAGGTGGCTATTGCAAATTGGAATAAAGCTGTAGTGGCCAAGAGATGCAGTGATTGCGAAGAGGCAGGGAGATGCCCGAATGAAATACCGTGGAGGGCGTGGCGAAACGGCATGCAGAACCGTTGATGTCGCGGAGTAAGAGAGCCCCGGGTCATGGCCATGGTGACCCGGAGTAGCTCGATCTCGAGCTGGGGAAATTCAGGAAGGCGACGCCGACGATCACGGCCAGCATGGAAATGGCAGCGGCACCCCGGCGGGCGCGGATGGTCTGCGCTATGCGGGAGTCCGAGGGACAACGAAGAAACGAAGGAGAGAAGCATGTTCACTGAGGCAAATAGGAAGAACACCCGTGGCAACGCCGACTCGCCGGTGCCGGGGGATCGAAAAGGAAGAAGGAAGGCCATCCCGACCAACAGAATCGAGTCAGGCGGACTGCAAGTGGGGCGGCTTGTTGCCAACGCCCATGACATCGCAATTGGGATTCACAAGCCTAGCCCATTCGTAGACCCGCGGACTGGGAAGTGCGTATTGAAACTGAAAGAGAAGCGAGATTGGTATCTGACGGATCACGGCCACACGTTTGTCGGCTTGGGGGCGAACTCGTTACTGGTTCTGCGTGAGTGCCAGCTGCGGGGAACGTTTGAGGTTTCCGCTACAGAAATCGATTGCGGCCACTGGCCGGGGCGGATTATTTGTGCAGGCGACGACCGGGTCTGGGTCTTCACGGAAGGCGGTTCTAGGGTAACCAAAGTTGGACCTGGCGACTGCAGCCGCCGGTCGACCAAATCGCTGGAGCATCTGTTTGGCCGTGAGGAGGAGCTTACAAGTGTAGTCGTGCTGCCTGGCACACAAAGAGCCTGGATCGACACTTCATTCGGCGCTTCTGACCATGAGAGCATCACCCGACTCGTAGATCTCGAGGAGGGGCACGTCCTCATTGCGTTTCGCGGCTTGGGCGGTGGCGATTTGGTTGTCGGAAGCAATCCCCATAAGATCCTCCGTGGCAGGTTCACGCAGGACTCACACATCTGGAGTGCCGACGGCAGGTCGTCGATCCAGTTAGAGGGGACCCCGGGCATGGCCATCGGAGGACTGACCGCCGGTTTTTGGGGCGAGGGCTTTCTGGCCTTCAGACACCTGGCTGATAACGACCAGCGCGGCATGGAGCTAGTTGTCTTTGATGCTTTGGGCAGGCTGCAGTCAAGAACGGAACTGCCTGACTGCGAGCAAGTCGAGGATATGATCACGTTTCCGGCCGAGGGCCACACCCTCGTTCGGACCCACGTCTTGGGTGCGGAGAGCGGTCGGTTGCTGTGGTTGCGGCACGGAGATCACGAGATGGTGCTAGAGGCTGTTCACTCTGTACCAAATTCCGTGGTCTTCATCCAGGACCCTTCGTCATGTGCTGCTGCGTATGTCGTGCCCAACAAGGAGGGTTGTTGGATCGGCGCCGTCGATCCCGTTCACGGCATCGATGCGAAGAGAGTGATTTCGCACAGGCTTCAGAAGGTCTCGGAAAGAGCGGGCACGAGGACACCATGACCATGAGCACCGGGACAATCGAAGACACAGATCAGGGCACCACAGTGACCGCGGTGACCTTCCCGAACTCAAGCACTACCGCGTGACGATTCCAAGCGATCCGCGTGTAGGAACACTGCCCGAAGACGTTCTCCCGGAAATCACGATGCTGGCGAGCGAAATAGCTCGCGGGATCGCGGCCCTGGACAGTCAGGAGAAAAGCAGGCCCCGGGCGGAATTCCTGATCGTCGCAATTCAGTTTGCAAGCCGCATCTTCGAGGCATTCTTGCGCATCCATCCCTATGCAAATGGAAACGGTCACGTCGCACGGTGGATGATGTGGGCACTTCTGGGACGTTACCGATTTCGGTTCAGGGGATTTCAAATTGAGCCCAAGCCCGGGCCTCCCTACAGCGATCTGATCAAAGCGCATCGAAGTGGGCACCGGCCACGGTGGCGGAGGCCCCGACCTTGGCACGGCCCCGACGTTCGTGCGCCCGCATACCCCGCACAAGTACCTACGCGAAGCCCTCAAAGCCTGTGGCCTGCCCAACATCACGTGGTACTGCGCCACGCGGCACACGTTCGCAAGTCAGTGGGTGCTGGCCGGCAACCCGATCGAATCGCTGTCCAAGGTCATGGGTCACAGCTCCGTGGTGGTGACCGAAAGGTACGCGCACTTGAAGCCGGACCTGTTCAGCGAGAAGGTGTTTGACGCCGTCTCGGTGGACCTTTCGCAACCGAAGGGAAACGTGGTATCCCTGCCCCTCGTTTCGGCCGGATCGGTTCAACTTGGGCACACTATGGGAACGAAGCAGGAAGACAAAACAGAGGAGGAACTAGACCAACCACCTAGAATGAGAAGCCTTTCAGGCGGGTAGCTCAGTGGCAG
>PMKP01000360.1 GCA_003157775.1 Myxococcales bacterium
TTCCGTACGGACTCTAGGAGTTTATTTATGCCCCGCGCTAAAGGTGGATTCAAGACAAAACGACGCCGAGACCGCATTCGGAAGCATGCCAAGGGTTTCCGCGGCGGTCGCTCCAAGCTATGGAAGGCAGCAGTAGAGGCGGTCCACCGCAAGTGGCGCTTCTCACTCTTCCATCGCCGCAAGCGGAAGGGCGATTTCCGAGGGGTGTGGATCGTGCGTATCAATGCCGCCAGCCGCGAGCTGGGCGTTGGCTACTCGCGCCTCATCGCCGGGATGGACAAGCACGGAATCACTCTCGATCGCAAGATCCTTGCGGACCTGGCCATCAGCGACCCCAACGCCTTCAAGAAGGTGGTCGAAGCCGCCAAGGCGGCGTCCTAGGTTGCTTGTGACGCCGGTTCCGTCGTGACTCCCAACGAAGGAACGCTCTCGGTCCAGGATCTGATTTCGGCGTTCGATCGCCTGACCGCGGAATTCGCGGCCGCGATCGGCTCGCTTTCCACCGAGCAAGACATGCGCGCGGTTCAGGCGCGCTACCTCGGCAAGAAGGGAAAGGCCACCGAACTGATGAAGGGCCTGGGCCGGCTGCCGCCAGCGGATCGGCCTGCCGTGGGCGAGTCAGCCAACCGGGCGCGCGCCGCCATCGAACAGGCGGTGCAGTCTCGACTGCGCGACTTGGCTGGCGCTGACCTGGCCGTCGATCTGGAACGCAAGCTGGACGTGACCCTGCCGGGCCGCGGCCGCCGCGCCGGATCCCTGCATCCGCTCACCCGGGTCCGCTTGGAAATCGAGCAGATCTTCCATGGCATGGGCTTCGAGGTGCGCACCGGCCCCTGGATTGAAACCGAGTGGAACAACTTCGACGCGCTCAACACGCCGGCCGACCACCCAGCGCGCGACATGCAGGACACATTTTTCGTCGAGGGCGGTTTCATCCTACGCTCGCACACCTCGCCGGTGCAGATTCGTACCATGTTGGCCGGCCCGCCGCCGGTGAAGATCATCGCGCCCGGAAACGTGTTTCGCCGCGACGACGACGCCACCCACACGCCCATGTTTCCGCAGTGCGAGGGGCTGCACGTGGATCGCAACGTCAGTTTCGAGGACCTCAAGGCCACCCTCATCGTGTTCGTGCAGCAGTTTTTCGGGCCTGACACCCAGATCCGGCTGCGGCCCAGCTTTTTCCCCTTCACCGAGCCGTCGGCCGAGGTGGACGCCTCCTGCTTCCTGTGTGAAGGAAAGCAGCCGGCGCGCTCGACCTGCCGGCTGTGCAAGGGCACGGGGTGGCTGGAGATCGGCGGCTCTGGGATGGTCCACCCCAACGTGCTTCGGGCCGTGGGCTACGACAAGCACGACGTGACCGGATTCGCGTTCGGCATGGGCCTGTCGCGCATGGCGATGCTCAAATATGGGGTGCAAGACTTGCGCCTGTTCTACGAAAATGATCTGCGCTTTTTGTGTCAGTTTCCAACTAGTTAGAGACGAATCATGAAGATATCGTTGAACTGGCTGCGGGAACTGGTCGAGCTGCCGGCAGGAACCGAGCTTGAGGCCGTAGCCCAGGCGCTCACCGAGCAGGGCCTGGAGGTCGAGGGGACCGAGGCAAAGGGCCGGGAACTTGCTGGCGTGCTGGTGGCTGAGGTGCTGGATATCAAGCCGCACCCGAACGCCAACAAGCTGCGCATCGTGCGCGTGCGCGCCGGCATTCGCGAGGAGAGCGTGGTGTGCGGAGCATCCAACGTGCCACCCCCGGGCAATCGCGTGTGTTGGGCCCCGCCCGGCGCGCGCCTTCCCGGAGGGCACACTTTGGATGCCCGCGAGGTCCGCGGCGTCCTCTCGCCGGGCATGATCTGCAGCGAGCCCGAGATGGGCCTCTGCGAACAGGCGGACGGGATCTTGATTCTGTTGCCGGCCGCTGAGTCTGGCGTCGAGGTGGCCCAGTATCTGGGCGTGGTGGACGACGTGCTGGAGGTGAACGTCACGCCCAATCGTCCCGATGCCTTGTCCCACCTGGGGATCGCGCGCGAACTGGCCGCGCACTTCGGGACGCGCTTGCGGCCCACCGACCTGGCCACGGTTTCTGAGCAGGCCGGCGGAATCACCATGGACGTGCGCATCGACGATCCCCAGGCCTGTCCGCGCTACACCGCCAGCTTCGTCTCGGGGCTCACGGTGGCGCCCAGTCCCATCGCCATGCGCCTACGCCTGCAGTACTGCGGGATCCGCGCCATCTCCAATCTGGTCGACGTGACCAACTACGTGCTGCTGGAGACCGGCCATCCCTTGCACGCCTTCGATTTCGACAGGCTCTCGGGACCCGTCGTTGTCCGGCGGGCGAGGCCGGGCGAGACCATGACCACCCTAGATGGCATGGACCGGGCTCTTCTGGCCGAGGACATCGTGATCACCGATGGCAACGGGCCGGTGGCGCTGGCCGGTGTGATGGGCGGAAATACCAGCGAGATTTCCGGCACCACCCGGAATGTGCTGCTTGAAGCAGCGACCTTCGAGCCGCGCAGCATCCGTCGCACCAGCCGTCGCCTCGGGCTGGTGTCCGAGGCATCCTATCGCTTCGAGCGCGGCGTGGACGCCAACGGCATTCCCTTTGCCGCGCGAAGGGCGGCGGCGCTCTTGGCCGAGCTGGGCGCCGGCAGCGTGGTTGCGGGCATGGTGGATCGCTACCCGCGGCCGTCAGTGCCGACCAAGGTGAAACTGCGCACAGCCCATTTGCAGCGGGTGACCGGGGTGGACTACCCCGTGACATTCGCACGGAAACAGCTTGCCCGTCTCGGGATCACCTGTGAGATGGCGGCCGATGGCCTTGTCGCCACCGTCCCCACCTTCCGGCCCGACCTTGCCATCGAGGAAGATCTGATCGAGGAGATCTTGCGCATGGGCGAGTATGGCAAGCCCGCGCACAAGGAACGCATCCGCAGCAACGCCACCGCGCAGGCCAACCCCGAGGCGCCAGCGGACCGTGCACGCGCGCTGCTCGCCAGCGCTGGCCTGCATGAGATCGTGAGCTGGGCCTTCGTTCCTCGAAGCGCTTTGGCGGCGGTGAGTGGAGACGGGACGCAGAGGGAACTGGCCGACGGCATTGCAATCCAGAATCCCATCTCATCGGACTACGAGGTCATGCGCACCAGCTTGCTGCCTGGGCTCGCTGATGCGCTCAAACGCAATCTCGCCCGCGGGGTGAGTGACGCCTGGCTGTTCGAGGTAGGGCGGGTGGTGCGGCGGCCGGCCAAGCCGGGCGAGGCACCGGTCGAAAGGGCGCATGCCGCTGGGCTGATCACCGGCCGACGGGCCGCGTGGCTCAAGCCCGGCGAACCGGTCGACTTCTACGATCTCAAGCGGGTAGTCGAGGATCTGCTGCGCGGCTTCGGTTTGCCGGACGCGCAGTACCGGGCCCCGGCAGGCGTGTCCTTTCTCCACCCGGGTGTCTCGGCCCTGGTCACCACCGGCACGGGCGCCGAGCTTGGCTGCTTGGGCGAGCTGCACCCGGCGATCGCGCGCCGCTTGGGCATCGAACCGCGCGCCTTTCATTTCGAGCTGGCCATAGCACCGCTGGCCGCGGCCACGGTTTCTTTGCGCGCCGAGGCGCCACCACGTTTCCCCGCCGTGACCCGTGATGTGTCCTTCTGGAGCGATGTCTCACTGTCCGCGGATGCTCAGCGTGCAGGTTTCCTGTCGGCCGACGAACCGCTTCTGCGGGACTTGGCTGTGCTCGAGGATTTTCGCGAGCCCAAATACGTCCCTGCGGGCAAGAAGGGGATGCTGTGGACCATGACCTACCGGGCTGCAGAGCGCACCCTAACCGACGCCGAGGCCGACGCCGCACACGCGCGGGTTGTCAAGGCATTGGCCAACCTTCACGCCATCGAGATTCGATAAGCTCGCGGCCAGCGCCACGACCCTCTGCGGCTACGGTGGGGTTTTGGCCTTCACTCAACCCTTTGACATCAAAGGGATTTGTGGACAACATACGCACATGACCAAGGCGGACATCGTCGAAACGGTCTACGAGAAGGTCGGCGGATTCTCCAAGAAAGAGGCGGCCGAGATCGTGGAGACCGTCTTCGACACGTTCAAGGAGACCTTGGAAAAGGGCGAGAAGATCAAGATCTCGGGTTTCGGGAACTTTGTGGTCAGGGACAAGAATGCACGCGCTGGTCGCAACCCGCAGACCGGCCAAGAGATCACGATCAGTGCCCGGCGCGTCCTGACCTTCAAGCCCAGCCAGGTGCTGAAGAGCGCGCTCAATTCCTAGACCCCTCGCCCTGTAGGAAACCGTTGCCCCGGCGTGCCTCCGCTCCCGTCGATCCGAGCACGATCCCGGACAAGCCGTTCTTCAAGATCGGCGAGGCGGCTCGTCTTTGCGCGGTCAAGCCGTACGTTCTGCGCTACTGGGAAACCGAGTTCCATTCCATCCGGCCGCAGAAGACGCGCTCCCAGCAGCGTCTCTACCGGCGCAAAGACATTGAGCTGTTGCTCACCATACGCGACCTGCTGTACGGGCAGCGTTTTACCATCCAAGGGGCGCGGGCTCGGCTGCGGGAATTGGGTCACGACGAGGGCCCGCCGCCGCCCGTGCCGCCGCCGGAAATCGACGTCGAAACCATGAGAAAGATGAAGCAAGGGCTTTTGGATCTGATACGACTCGTGGAAGAATAGTCGCGTGGGGAGCTGCCGGCTTTGCCGGCGGATCCCCCTCGCGGGAGGGTTCGGGAACCCACCCAGGGTTCCCATGTCAGCGATCTGAAAAACAAATATCGGGGCGTGGCGCAGCCTGGTTAGCGCACCTGACTGGGGGTCAGGGGGTCGCTGGTTCAAATCCAGTCGCCCCGACAAACATCGTGTCGTCAAAGCCATTCATTCTCCTCAGCAATGACGATGGCGTGATGGCGCCGGGGATCTCTGCGCTCGTAGATGCGCTGGCGGACCTTGCTGAGGTGATGGTCGTCGCGCCTGACCGCGAGCGAAGCGCGGCGTCGCACTCCATCAGCTTGGATCGCCCGCTGCGCGTGGAGAAGCTTCGGTCCAACGTGTACGCCATCGATGGGACGCCGGTGGATTGCGTGTACCTGGCCCTGCTGCACTTGGTGCCACGCAAACCGGACCTGTGCGTGTCAGGCATCAACAACGGGTTCAACTTGGGCACGGACGTCTTCTATTCTGGAACCGTCGGGGCGGCCCTGGAGGCGGCCCTGCGCGGAGTCCCTGCCATCGCCATGTCGGTCGAGCGGAAGCTGCCGCAGGATTTCGCGCCCGCGGCGGGCTTCGCACGGAGCTTGGTGCGGCAAGTGCTGGCCCGCGGGCCAGACGCCATCGAAGCGGGCAGCCTGCTGAATGTGAACCTCCCAGCCGGGCCGGTGCGCGGATACGCCCTGACCTCGATGGGCGAGCGGCTATACAGGGATCAAGTGGACATGCGCGAGGATCTGCGCGGCCGGGCCTACTACTGGATTGGCGGGCCCGAGGAGAAAGGCGAAGACGTTCCCGGTTCGGACAGCGCGGCCGTGCGCTCCGGATTGGTATCGATCACGCCCCTCAATCTGGATCTCACGCATCGCACGGCCATGGAACGCATGTCGGCCTGGAACCTGGGCGCCCAAGGCGCAGCGGTTCGCGTCGGGGAATAGCGCCGTGAGTGCAGGACGCCGATCCGGCGATACGCCAGGCCCATCGGGGCGGCCGGATCCTTTGGTCGGTCGGCGCGTGACCATGGTGGCGGAGCAGTTGGTCCGCCGGGGTATCACCGACCCGCGCGTGCTTGAGGCCATGAGTCTGGCTGCCCGCCATCTCTTCGTCGACCGAGGACAGGTGGACTATGCCTACGACGATCGACCGTTGCCCATCGGTTTTGGCCAGACCATTTCGCAGCCGTATATGGTGGCACGCGCGACCGAGCTGGCGGTGCCAGAGGCGGGAGACAGAGCGCTTGAGATTGGAGTGGGCTCCGGCTATCAGACGGCCGTGCTGGCGCTGCTGTGCGCGCAGGTCTTTGCTGTGGACATCGTTCCCGAGCTGGTGGACAAGGCGCGGCTGCACCTGACCGAGGCAGGCTGTCAGAACGTCACCCTGGCTGCGTTCGACGGCAGTTGTGGTTGGCCCGAGCACGCGCCCTACGACATCATCATCGTCTCGGCCGCGACGCCACAAGTTCCGGTGCTGCTTTTGCACGAGCTGCGCGACGGGGGACGCTTGGTGGCGCCGGTGGGCGGATTCGATGAACAGGTCCTGACGCGTGTGTGGCGCAGGGGCGACGAGTTCGAAACCCTGCGCGATGTCCCCTGCCGCTACGTGAACCTCATCGGACGCTATGGGGTGGGCCGTGACAACCCGCAGGCGTAGTCGCGTGGGGAGCCGGCGAGCTTTGCTCGCCGCGCACCATCGCGCGAGGCCGAGCGAAGCGAGCGGGGAGGAGGGGCAGGTGGGGGGCCGAAGGGTATGGGAACCCTCTCAGGGTTCCCATATCAGACAAGCTCTTCTCGGGGTGGCTTGCGCGGCGTTGGGCCTTCTTGCCTGCGCCACCACTTCATACCCGCTTCACGACGACAATCCGCCAGGGACCTGGCACGTGGTCAAGCCGGGCGAGACTTCGGCCAGGATCGCCAAGGAGGCAGGGATTCCGCTGGAGGATCTGCTGGAGATCAACGGACTGCGACGGGGCCAGCCGCTCGAACCTGGTCGTCTGATTTTCGTTCTGGGCAGCGCAGCTCAAGCCGGCACGATTCCGGTCGATGCGACCGGATTGGCCCCGGCGCTGCCCGCCGATCCGGCGGCCCCGAGCGAGGCGAGCAGCAAAGCGCCTCTGCGTTGGCCGTTGGCCAAACCCATGCTCACGTCGCTGTTTGGCAAACGGTGGGGCCGCGACCACGAAGGCATCGACATGAAAGCACCCATCGGAACGCCGGTGTTGGCCGCGGCCGACGGCGAGGTTTTGTACGCGGGTGACCGGGTGCGGGGCTATGGGAACATGGTCGTGCTACAGCACGCGGGCGACATGCTGACCGTGTACGCCCACAATTCGCTCCTCTTGGTGCACGCCGGTGACCGGGTCACCGCTGGCCAAGAGATCTCTCGCGTGGGCGATACCGGCCACGCCACTGGCCCGCACCTGCATTTCGAGGTGCGCCGCAAAGAGGAGCCACAAGATCCGCTGCAATTTCTGCCGTCCTTGAAGTAATAATAGGACATGCCGTCCGCAACCGAAGGATTCACCGGTGATCTTCGTTCCCTGATTCGCGATGTCCCGGACTTCCCCAAGCAGGGGATTCTCTTCCGCGACGTGACGCCACTGTTGCAGCACGGTCCCGCCTTTCGTCGCTGCATGGAGCGTCTATGCGAGGCCATCGCCAAGACACGGCCGACGGTGATCGCCGGCATCGAATCGCGCGGCTTCATTTTCGGCGCCGCTGCAGCCACCATCCTGGGTGTCGGGTACGTGCCCATACGCAAGCCCGGCAAGCTGCCTTGGAAGACCCGCCAGCAGCGCTACCAGCTTGAGTACGGCAGCGACGGCATTGAGATCCACGAAGACGCGGTGGCTGCGGGCACGCGCGTGGCCCTGGTCGATGATCTTCTCGCTACCGGCGGCACCGCGGCTGCGGCTTGCCGTCTGCTGCAAGACCTTGGTGCAGAGGTCGTTTTGGCGGCCTTTGTGGTGGAGCTGGCAGGTCTGAACGGACGCGCGCAGCTCGCGCAGGTGCCGGTGGAGGCGCTGATCACGTATCCCTGATTACCTATTCCACACAGAGGCACTGAGAACACGGAGATCGGATGAGAAGAGGGGGGGTCGGATCGGACCAATCCAACCTTTCCGTTTCTCATCCGGCTCTTTGGCCTCTGTGTGAAATAGGTAGCCTCGATCCACGGTCCACGAGATGCCGGTTTAGTGCCCGGCCAACGCGCCGTCGCGGGTCTCGATGATGAAGGTCACGGGGCCGTCGTTCACCAGCTCCACGTCCATGTCAGCGGCAAAACGCCCACAGGCCACCGCGATGCCCTCGCTGGCGATGCGCTCGGCGACACGTTGGTAGAGCGCTTGCGCCAAGGCGGGATCCTCGGCGCGGTCGAAGCTGGGTCGATTGCCTTTGCGGATGGAGCCCGCCAGGGTGAATTGGCTGACCACCAGGCAAGCCCCGCCCACATCTTTGAGGTTGAGATCCATCGGGGTGCGGCCCGGAAAGATACGTAGGGCAACCAGCTTGCGCGCTAGCAGGTCCGCATCGGCCTCGGTGTCGCCTCGTTCGACGCCGACAAGCAAGAGCACGCCCTTGTCGATGCGGCCCACGACCTCAGCGGCGACCCGGACCTCGGCGCGGGAGACTCTTTGGACAATGGCCAACATGATAGGCCACATACAAACACGGATGTGGCGGTGATAGAATCCCTGGCCATGGCTTCTTTGCGTGTTGCCGTGCTTGTGACGCTGGCCCTGGCCTCGGGCCTGACGTCGGGAGCGAACGCAGCTTCGCCGGCCGAGGACAAGGTGCTCGCGAAGCAGCACTTCGAGTCCGGGGCGCGGCATTTCGACCTGTCCGAATACGACCAGGCACTCGCTGAATTCAAGGAGGCGTACCGGCTCAAGCCAGACGCCCCGTTCCTGTACAACATTGCCCAGTGCCACCGGAAGCTGGGCCATGTGGATGAGGCGCTGACCTTTTACAAGACCTACCTGCGGCGCGCCCCAGACGCGCCCAATCGCGGAGAGGTCGAGCGGCGAATTCAGGAGCTCGAAGCCGAGCACCAGGCGCAGCAGGCGAGGAAGGCCGAAGAGGAGCGGGAGGCGAAGGAAGCTCGGGCCGCAAAGGCAGCGGCCGAGGCGAAGGCAACGGCAGAGGCAAAGGCTGCGGCGGAGGCCGAGTCGGCCAAGACAGCCGAGCGCGCGGCCACGGTGCCGCCGCCAGTCGAGACGCCATCGCCGCAACCGGCTTATGCTCCCTTGTCCAGGCCAGTTCCTGAAGCGGTGGCATGGCCTGCGAGCCCTGTACCTGCGAACCGAACGGATCTCACCCAGGCGGCGGCGAGCAAGCCGGTCGGCGAGGCAGGGGCCGAGACTTCGATTCTGCACCGCTGGTGGTTTTGGACGGCAGTCGGCGTGGTCGTGGTGGGAGGGGTCACGGCTGCGGTGCTGGCCACGCGTCGGGGTGGCAACGGCGTCTTTTGCTCTGACTGCGCAACCACCGCGGGACTGAACCTCCCATGACGGCGCTTGCCTGTCCCCGTGTTGCGGTGGCCCTGGTGCCGGTTGGGCTGCTGCTTTCTGTGGGGTGCAGCCGCGACAATACCCATGACACCGGCATCATCGTCGAGGTGAGCAGCGATCTTGGCGTGTCCACGGATATCGATGAGGTCCAGCTCACGGCCACGGATCCGCAGGGCAACTCCCTGTACCAAAACACCTTTGATCTGGTTAAGGGACCGAATCTCGTCAAGTTGCCGTTCCGGGTAGGTCTGTTTCCTTTCCACGATACCACGACCCCAATTCACATCGTGGCCGCGGGCCAGCTCAGTACCAGTACCGACAGCCAGCCAATCGTCTCGCGCAGCGCCACGCTGTCTTTCATAAATGACGAGAAGGTCGTGCTGCCGTTGCCTCTTCTGGCGGTGTGCAAGAAAGTTGTGTGCAGTGACGCGTCCAAGACGTGCAAGGCAAGCGGCAATTGTGAGCCCGACACAATTAAGAGCTCGAGTCTGCCGGCCTACGTGCCCAATCAGCCGATTCCTGGAGCCGACGCCGCCACTGTGATTCCGGATGCTGCGACGTCCAATGTCGCGGTGGACGGGGCTGCGAATACTGCCGCCGACGGTGCGCTGAATTCCGCGACGGACGCAGCAGGCGGCAGGGACGCATTCGCTGCGACGGGCGGCGCGGGTGGTACAGGCGGGCCTTCGGGAACGGGCGCCGCGATCGGGACGGGCGGGGGCACGGCAGCAGCGGGTGGAATGACCGCTAGCGGTGGTACTATGAGCACGGGCGGCACAGGCAACGGTGGCGTCGCGAGTACCGTCCCGAGCACCGGTGGGACCACGACAGCAGGCGGGACAACAGCGAGCGGCGGCCCGACCAGTTCGGGTGGAACCACGACAACAGGCGGAACGATTGTGAGCAGTGGCACGACCAGTGGCGGTGGGGCCATGACAACCGGCGGGACAACCGCGAGCGGTGGGACGACCAGTGTTGGCGGAAGTACGACAGCAGGCGGGACAACCGCGAGCAGCGGTACCGGCTCCGGCGGTTCAGGCAGCAGCGGCGCCAATCCGCCGGGATACTACATGACCGAGGACTGGAACGTCACGTCGGTTGACTGGCACGGCTGCGTGTGGACCGCCATAGACAGCCTGACGAACTCAAACACGTCGATCTCGCCGCAAGACTTCATGAGTGGCACCCCCGAAGGCGGCCCGTACCGCGTCTCTGGTACGTTGTTCAACGACTACAACTCGTTCGCGATGGTCGGGTTCGCCTTGAACGAAGCTGTAACTGGAAGCAGCACGCAGTGCCAGTATAACCCGGACGCCGCTAGTCTCCCTGAGTCGCCGGCCGCCACTGTCCCAAGTTCGGCGACAGGCATTGCCATAAGCTGGAGCGAAGCAAGAATACCATCAACCGCCTTCCGCATCTTCATTCAGGCCGTCGGTGGCGCAACCAATGCCGCCGACCGGTGGTGCGCGACCATCGCAGACACAGGGGGACCGAGCTTCGTCAGGTTCACCGACTTCTACACGCAGTGCTGGTACGTGGGTACGGCGATTAGCCCCGGCACTCAGTACGCCGGCGAGCCCATAAATGCGGTTGCCTTTCAGGTTCCTGGTACGCTCTTCGGGAACGTGCTGTTCGATTTCACCATCAGCGGCTTCGCACCGGGTACCAGCGCTGCGGATGCGCCCGGCCAGTAGGGACAAAATGATTGATGTGCTTGCGGCCGATTGGGGTCACAACTGGTGCGGCTGGACGGTGGCGTCGCCGGGTACAGGGACGTGGTTGAGGTTATCTCCGTTATCGGCCGAGAGAGAACGCTTTGCTGTGGGAAGAAGATCGGGCTTGTCCGCCGCGCGCCCGGTTTCGAGCATCTGAGCCAACGGGGCCGTCGGATCCTCGTGAAACTCAATTGGCCCCAGTGCCGGGTTCGGGCGAAACCTTGTTTCGAAAGACGTGTTGCCGGGCAGAGCTGCGCTCACGGGCGCGCCAGTGAGGAGGATCACCTCGGCTTCGCCAGCGGGCACTTCTGCGGGAACATCGATCGTGACCCTGTGGCTACCTGGGATGGTGAGCCGCACGCGGCGGGCTGGCGTCCTCGCCTCCTTGACGAAGAGAGTTCTCCATGCAGGCTAGTCTCTAGCTTGCCAGAGTAGGGTTCTCGGCGCCAGCTCCACCCAGCGCGCTGACTGCTATATCTAGGTGAATGGATCCAGATCTGAAACCGGTTTGCCACAGCGCCCTCATGGCGGGCGTGTCGCCGGCCGAGGTCTACGCCGTGGTGGTGGATTTTCCTGCCTATCCGCACCTATTCCCGGAAATCAAACAGGCACGCGTGCTTCGGGCCGAAGGTGGCAAGGTGCGCGCCGAGTTCCGCGGGAATTTGGTGCTGCCCTTTCGCTACGTGCTGGACCTGGACTGCGATGCGCAGGCGGGAACTGTGAAGTGGACCTACGTCGAGGGAGAGGTGGTGAAGAATTCGACGGGCGGCTGGCGTTTTGCAGCCGAGGTAGGCAGCACGCGGGTGGAATACCAGGTGGCCCTGCGCATCGACGCGCCCGTGCCGGGCTTCCTGCTGCGCAAGATTACCGATGGCCTGGTCACCCTGTCCCTGCCGGCGATGTTCTCCTCCATCGAGCACGAGGTCCGTCGGAGGAGATAGCTTTTCCACCACAGAGATGGA
>PMKP01000259.1:0-31024 GCA_003157775.1 Myxococcales bacterium
CTGGCAACGTCCAGTCAGCGGCGGGCTCACACTTGACGTCACCCTTCCGGTAAACGTCAGCGCAACCGTACTGCTTCCCATCACCAAATCCGGAAGTACCTCAGCGAGTGGCGCGGGCCAACCCACTTTCGTTTCGGAAGACACGATCCACGCCACGTATAGCGTCGGCTCGGGACAATCTTCGTTTGTAGTCGCGGAGTAGATCAGAGGCCGGTCAGCGAGTTCACTTGATGGTCGAGTTGGTGACCGTGGTCGGCGTGTTGTTGAACTCGGAAATCTGGGGGTACTGCGGGTACCACGAGCCGCCGATGTTGTTGGTGATCACCGAACTATCGATCGTGATGCTGCCGGTTTGCTGATCGTCGTTGACGAAGAAGATCGCGCTGCCGAAGGCATTCACCTGGTTGTACTCAATGCGCGTGCCGCACAGACTGAGCGTCATGTTGTTGCCGTCGTTGTAGATGGCGCCGCCGCTGCCGCCGCCTGGCGTGCCTGAAGTCGCCGGGTTACCGCCGTTGCCGATGGCGTGGTTGTAGCTGAAAAGGCTGTTCAGGATGGTCCACGACACGCCGATACTGCTGATTCCGCCGCCGTTGGAACACACGTTGCCGACGCCGTCGGACCCGCCGAAGGTACTGTTCACAACGTAGACCGGCAGGTTGTTGTATTGCTCGAAGGCGCGGATCCCAGCGCCGCCCACATCGGGACCGCTGTCAGCACACACATTGTTCATGAAGCGCGAGTTTATGACCTTGAGTCGTCCCCCGCTGGCATAGATGGCGCCGCCGCCGTCGTATTTAGCTTCGCTTTTGGAGTTGGCGTTGGCAAGGGTCAGGTTCTGCACCGTGAGCTGGGGCGTCTCTTGATTGTCGCAGCGGGTGGAGGTCCAGACCTGGTCTGGGTCACACGTGTTCATATAGAGGATGCGCGTGGTGGCGCCACCGCTCAGGATGACCTTGCCACCGCCATCGATGACGATCTTGGGCCCTTTGTCGTTGAACACCTTGGCCGGTTTGGTCAGCGTGATGGTGGCTGGATCTGGACCACAGTTGAAGGTAATGATTCCACTTGCCGCGACAGCGGCGATGAAGGCGTCGGCGGTACAGCTTTCCGGCGTGCCGGTGCCAACCACCGTGGTGGGACTCGACACGTCTTCGAGTTGCGCCTCGGCCGGAATCGGACATTGACCGTCGGGATTGCCGGGTTCTCCGGGTTGGATCGGCACTACGGTGCTGCCCGAGCCCGCCGAGGCGCCCGAGCCGCCTGAGCCCCCCGAGCCGCTGGAACCGCCCGAGGCCCCCGAGGCCTCCGAGGCCCCGGAACCGCATGCGCCGAAGAAACCGGCGGCACCGATGGCGCAAGCGCATACCGTCGAACCAAACCACCAACTCCTAGAGCCAAGGTTTTCGATCATGGCGCTCTCCTCCGTAGCCACATCATAACAGAGATCCCGCGCCCAACACTGATGACGCTCGCGGACGCTGTGATTTCGAGGGGATGGGCGGCTCAGGAGGCCTGCGGGGCTCGCTCCCGCTCGATTCGTCTCGACAGATACCGATTCATGCCGATGGCTGCGAGTCTTCCGGTCGCCAGTTGCTTGAACTCCACGCTGGCAGGATTCGCCCGGTCAATCCTGCCGTCCGCACGGCTGGCTGCGCCGCCGAATCGGCCAGCTCTTCTTCGAGATCGATCCAGTCGAGTCTGGCACCGATGCGCGCCAGCACGGCGTACAAGCCGACACGAATGCGGAACAGGAACATGAGTCTGCCCGGCAGGCGCAGGCGCAATAGGCTCTTCTTCAACCTTGCCACTTGCCCCATGGAAATGGCTTGCTCTGGTTCGACCCGGTGCCGTCCGGGCTCAAGTAGGGGGGCGTAGAACTCGCGCAAGATGGCGCGGGTCACATGAAAATCGCGCGAAGGTTGGGTCATGCCGATGGCCACTAGCGCGGTCTGAATCTCGCGGGCATCGTCCGCGCGAACCGCTCGCGACAGTTGGGCCAGCCAGACCACCATTTCTGGCTCAAACTCGCGCACGCAGCCGTGATCGAGGATTGTCACGCGGCCGTCGGGTGCGAAGAGTATGTTGCCCGGGTGTGGATCGGCGTTGAAGAGCCCGTGGCGGTAGAGTGTGCCGACGTAGAATTCATAGAGAGCGCGCGCTGCCCGGGTTCTCTCCGCTGCGTAGACAGCCGTGCCGAGAAAAGCATCGAGTCCAGCGCCGTCGTGCCAGGTGGAAGTCAGCACGCGCGGGCCACAGGCGTCGAGGTGTACGGCAGGAATCGTGATCGACGCGTGGCCAGCGAAAATCCCGCCAAAACGAACCTGTCTGCGCGCCTCCAGCGCATAGTTGCACTCCTCAAGGAACCGCGCCTCGGCCTCGGCCACGAACCCCTCGACGTTCGCGCCGGGAACGGCGAGGCGAGCGAAGAATGTGCCGACTGCGGCAGTCCTGAAGTCGGCGCGGATCGCTTCCTCGATGCCGGGATGCCGGACTTTGACGGCGACGCGCGTGCCGTCTTCGCGAATCGCGCGGTGGACTTGGCCAATCGAGGCACTGGCCACGGGCTGACGCTCTAGCCGCGCGAGAAGTGCCCGGCCACGCGGGCCGAGATCCTCAACGATGGTTCGCTGGATGTGGGAGAAGGCAGTGGGTTGCGACATCACCTGCAACACCGCCAGCAGGCGCCGCGCCTCTGGGGATAGCGAGCCATCCACATAGGAGAGGATCTGGCCGGCTTTCATGGGCACGCCCTTGAGCTCGCCGAAAGTCTCGACCAGCCTAGCCACTGCTTCGGGCGGAAGCGAAGCGAGGTTGAATTCCTCCCCGCGCAGCCGCCCAGCCAGCGCGCCCATCCCGATCCGCGCTGCCGCTGATGCCGTCTTCTGTAGTCGCCCGAGGGACGACGTGGGCAGCGCGTTGCCCCCTTTCGCGCGAAGATTGTCGAGCAGTTGCTGAAGCGGATCCTTGGACATGAGCACCTTCCAAGGGAAGCCGACTATGTTCTGCTCGGGTTGTCAAAAAAGCTTGTGTGCGCGGATCTGACTCTTGTCAGCGAGCGGCCGGAAGGCGAAGCTAAACGTGTCAGGCTCTCCACTCGGTTGCGATATCATGAGGCAAGGAACTCCGATGAGAACCGCTTCACTCTGTCTTTTCGCCACACTGCTCGCGGCCTGCCGCTCGACCACCTCATCATCGCAGGGCCCGGGCACCAACAGCGCCGACGCTGCGGCTCAAGTCGACGCTTCCCAGGCGGACCAGGCGCCTGCAAGCGATGGCCAGACCAGTAGCACCGCTTCGACCACGGTCACCGCAGCGGAGACCCGCACGACGTTGGGCACGAGCACCAGCACGGGATCCGGGTCGAGCACCGGCACGAATACGGCAACGCCGTCTGCAACGGGAACCGGCTCCGGCGCGACCAGCAGTACCGGATCCGGGTCTGGCACCGGCACTGGCAGTAGCCCCCGCACGATTTCGGCCACGGCAACCAGCACCCGCACGAGTACCGGCTCAACCACGGGCAGCGCAACCGGAACGGGCGCCGCTAGTGGAAGCGGGAGCAGCAGCGGAACCGGCAGTGTGACAGCAACCGGCACGGGCAGTTCCACCGGAGGCAACCAGTGGAAGCCAAGCAGCACCCCGGCCATCAGTTGGGACTGGCAGATCGGCGCATCATCTGACACCGCCATTATCCCGCCCGCAGGCTTGCAGATGATCGACGTGGACGGGTTCAACGTCAGCGCCAGCAAAGTGGCGGCGCTGCACGCCGCCGGGCTCAAGGTGGTGTGCTATCTCGACGTGGGCAGCTACGAGCCAGGGCGTCCCGACTCGGCTGACTATCCGGCGGCGCTCAAGCTGTCCGAAGATCCCGACTGGCCGGGCGAATGGTTTCTCGACACCCGCGACGTCTTCAAGACTGGCTCGGTGCTGGCTGGCATTCTCAGCCAGCGCTTCCAGATGTGCAAGGACAAGGGCTTCGACGCCGTCGAGCCGGACAACCTGGACAACTGGGCCGCAAACAGCAAGATTCTGACCGAGCAGGATCAGGTTGACTTCGACGGCTGGGTCGCCGACAGCGTGCACGCGCTGGGCATCTCGGTCGCGCTCAAGAACTGCCCGGAACTCGTGACCAGGGTGGACCGGACCAACCAGCGCCTGGTCGACAAGTTCGACTTCGAACTCGACGAACAGTGCCAGGAATACAGCGAGTGCAACAGTTTTACCGAGTTCACCAAGGCCGGTAAAGCGATCTTCGACGTCGAATACAAAACCGGTCTCACGCTCAACTGCTCGCAGTTCAGCAGCCTGGCCATCAACGCACTCAAGAAAGACCTTGACCTGGTCGGCGCGGGCGATTCCGGCTACCTGCGATTGACCTGTCCGTAGTGACACCGCGATGCTGCCCGGGCCTCGGAGCCCGAAGATGTGAAAGCTGCGATCGATATCATGAGGCCTTCTTCGTTCTTTCCCGCCCGATTCGTTCCGACAGATAGAGTTTCATGAGCGATTGGTACGGAACATCCCTCTTGTTGGCCAGACTCTTCAAATCTTCGAGCATCGCCACTGGCAACCGAAGAGAAATCGCCGTGGTCGTGGGCTTCAAGTCGGGGAGAGCCGGTTGCACGGCCTTGTCCCAGTCGAAGTACTCAGCCGTGTCTTCCTTGGCCCAGAAACGTCGCTCCTGGTCCTCGTTGGCGAAGCTGGGAATCTCCTTCCTACTCTTTGCTGCTCGCTTGCTCATAGATCCTCCATTCTCGTCGGCTCATGTCCCGCGCAGAAATGACTCGCACCAAGGCTTCCCGCACGGTGAACACGACCGTGAGCCGGCGCCCCTCGTCTGTCCTGCCCAATGCCGCGTATCGGGGTTCGCGTTGGGAGTGCGCCGAGTCGGGGGCGACGATGAACGGACGATTGAAGAAGATACCCTCGGCCTCCCCCCGAGTGACCTTGTGTAAGTCCCAATTCTTGTCCGCGTTTCCCGCATCCCACTCAAATCCCACACAGCGCATGAGTTCATCTGGGAATCCCTTCACGAGCTGTATATTACTCCCATATACACTCTAGGCAAGCCCCGCGCGGCTTTCTTGTCGTCGCCACCTCTCTCAGGATCGCCAAAGCAACATCCGACGTTGAATTCTGTCCATGGAATCAGCCATGATGGATGCGCCTTGGAACCGGACCTCCGCTATCAGAACCGTCGGATTGCCTTCGCCGAATATGGTGATCCCGCAGGGAAGCCGGTGTTCCTCTGCCACGGCACGCCGAGTTCGCGGCTGAATCGGCCGGACGACGAGACTACGCGCGCCTTGTTCTTCTACGATCGATGGCCAGACATCTTGATGCAATTGCTGGCGGCTGGCTTTGGCGCGAAAAATGGCGAGGCATGAAGCCCTTGGTCGTCGGCGTCATAGCTAACATGTGCACGAATCACCGTCGCTACCGCCCCAGCGCCCGGCAGTCGCGCTCCGCCCTCTGTCGCTTACTCGTGGTCGCGGCGTCGGCGGGCAATTTCTTGTAGGCCTCGGCCAAACTACAGTGCACGCTCGGGTCAAAGGGATTGGCGGCCAGCGACGCGAGCAGTGGAGCCACGGCACCAGCGGCGTCGCCTTTGGCCAGTAGAGCTTGCCCGGCGATGAGGTGGGGCCAGGGAACTTCGGGGTAGAGCGACTGTGCGGACGCAACAGCTTGCAATGCCTTGTCAGCCAGGCCCATGGCCAGGTAAGTGCGACCCAGTTTGACTGAAAACAACCAATACGCCGGGCCTGCCTCTTTGGCACCTTTTTCGTATTCCGCGCTGGCGGCCCGCACGCGGCCGCGTGCAAGCAGCATGTTTCCCAGGCGCAAGAATCGTTCGGCGCCGGTTCGCTCCGGGGTGGCTTCGTCCTCCACCGGCGCCCGGCGGGCAGCAATGGCACTGTCTTTGCGGTACGTGGGCGAAATCGCCTCGAACCCGGGAACGATCTTGTAGTGCTGGGCGGTCATAAAGGCCCGCCACGCCTTCTCGAAGTCGGCCCAGGTTCCACTGCCGCCATAAGCCCGGGCCACGGCCATGCGCGCGTCGGCGCCCTCGGCGATCATGGCAAGCACGTTGCGCAGGACTGGCATTCCGCCGCCTGTGAAGAGCAAGGCGATGGCAGTGGTCACCTCGGCAAAGGCCAGCGACGCGTCTTCAGCGCGCGGCAGCTTGGCCATGGATGGGTGCATGGCATCGAAGCTGATCAGCTTGTGGGCTGCTAGCCCTTTGGCGAGCAGGTGTTGCAGCGAAGGCGTGAGGGCCAGGCCAGGCGGATCCCGCCAGCGATGTTCGAGAAACTTGGCAAAGCCCTCTTGCAGCCACACCGGCGCCCGGTCATGGGTCGCGCTCGCCACTGCGTAGTGGACCAGCTCATGCGACAGGCTGTCCAACCAATCGTAGCCGAGCCGCATGGCGCGCGGAGTGGACAGCATGATGCGGCCCCATTTGGACACCGCAATGGTGCCGGTGCGCTCCACGTCGTCGGTGCTGAGTGCAGTGACCAGCGCTAGATCGACCGGGCTGCGCAGAATATCCACCGGGATTGGGCGGGTCGCAACAAAGCCCAGGTCGGCTTGCAGGGCCGAGGCGGCGGCTTCCAGCACCTCCAGCGCGTAGTCGGCAATCACCGCGTCTTCCGGGGGAAAGCGAATCACAAAGTGCGGCGAGCGCCGTGCTTGGTGACCTTCGATGCTGGTCTGCGCGCCCTCTACCAGAGTCAACAATTCCTTGACCGGCATGCCTGCGCCCGCGGCTTTCAATTTGGCCACCGCGGCCGGGTAGTCGCCGCTCAGGAAGCGCTCATAACCCTCGGCGTAGAGCGTGTGCGGCTCGCCGGGATGTGTCCTCTCAAGCTCGGTCAGCTTGCGGTCGGCCTCCTGAAAGCGCCACTGGTCGTAGAGCCTGACCACCGTTTCCGCCTCCTCGACGTCGACGACCTCCTCGGCTCGGCTGGGGACCGGCGCTGTCAACCCAAGCGCAGCTACGGCCAGTGCCAAGGTTCGATTCATCGCACCAGCTCCTCGTAGTACCGGCGCACCTCATCGCGAAACTTCTCTGGCGCCTGCTCGCGCATGGCCTCCATCAGTTCCTCGCGCCACTCGCGCGGGGCACGGTACTCGTCGGCTCCGGGAATCCGCACCGGCTCGCGTGCGGAGCGTGCGCTGCCGAGTGGGCGTTGGCCCAGCGACTCGCGCAGTTTGGCTAGGCGGTCGGCCGACTCCTGGGCGCGGCCTGATCCCTCCACTGCGGCTCCCTGCCGCAGATCCTTGCTTGCCTGCCGCATCTGCCCGGCAATTCCGCCCAGTTCAGAGCTTGCCACGTCAGCGCCTGGCACCTGGCCTTGGCGCTTGTCCAGCTCTTGCGCCAGCCGTTCAGTGCGATCGCCGATGCTGTCCTGCCGCTCGCCCATGCCCCGTGCCTGCTCGCGCTGCCCGGGCGTCAAGGCTTCCTCGCCGCGCGGAACCAGCTTGGCCAAGTCCGCGGCCAAGTCCTGTGCCAGAGCGCCGGCTTCGTTGATCTGTTGCGCATAGCTTTCGAACGCCGACGACGATGGCTTGCCCGCGCTGCGCTCCGCCAGGGTGCCCTGCGCGCGGCGCAGACCAGCCACCAGACGCTCGCTTTCCTTGCGCGCCTCAGCCCATTCCTTGGCGGGAAGCTGCCGGCGCAGTTGCCGGACGTTGTCCCGCGCGCGATCGAGATCCGCGCCCATCGCGGACCCCGCCTCGCGCGGCGGCGCGCCCGCGATTCGCCGTTGCACACCGTCGAGGCTCTGCTTGGCCTTGGCCAGAAAGGCGTCGAGCTGCGCTGCAAGTCGTCGTTCCTGTTCCGCCTCGGTTTCCACCGCCAACGCCTTGCTGTCCGCGGCCAGGCTGCGCTCGTCGCCTTCCAGATCGCCGATCTTCTTCATGGCCTCGGCCAGGGCCCGGCTCTCCTGCGGGAAGCGCTCGCGCGCGAAATCGTCGGCGTTCTTGTCGAGCGCCTGCTGGAGCGCCGCCAGGGTACGGCCCAGCTCGGCCAGCGCCTCGGCCAGGGAGTGCGCGTCGCCCTTTTCCAGCAGCGAATCGAGCCGGGCCGCCTGCTCCATCGCCCGTTTCGGATCAGGCATGTTCATCCAATCGGTCGCGACCTCGTTGCGCGCCTTGACCTCGGCGATCTTACGCGCCAACTCGGCAATGCGCGCGCGCAGCTCGCGGATCTCGCGCTCGATCTGCCGGCGCAGTCCTTCGTCACCGGCCGCCTGGTAGCGCGCCAGCAGATCCTGCAGGCGCTTGTGCGCGTCGGTCAGTTCCTTGCCCAACTCGGCCAGGTCGTCGAGGCGTTGCCGGCCGATGAGATCGTCGAGCACCAGCACGGCACTCTCCAATTCGGTCACGTGGCGGGCGCCCGCCGGCTGCAGCCGGGCGAGGCGCGCGGGGGTCAGCGCGCCGCGGTCGGCTTGATTGCGCAGGCCCTTGAGCAGGTCTGCCTCCTCGCGCATCTGTCGTCCCAACCGATCCGCGATGTTCGCCAGAGCAGCCACCAAGGTCCGGCTGGTGCTGGCCTTGCGCCTCTGCTCATCGACCAGGCGGCCGAGCAGCACTAGGTGCGATTCTTCGGCGTCGTGCAGATCGCGCCAGCGCCACAGACGCTCCAAGGGCGGCGACTCGGACACCGCTTCGCCAAATTCGATACGGTCGGCCAGCGTGCCGACCAGCTTGTCGAGCACCACATGTTCTGCCGCCAGGTGCTCATCCAGAGCTTCGCGTGGGTTCTGGATCACGAGGGTGAGAGTGCGTGAGGTGCCCAGCTTGCTGCCCGAGATGTCGTCGCGGTCAGAGGCCTCGATGTGGTAGGCGACGCGCGCGCCGGGCGTGAGCATGGCCGTGGTGGGCTCGAACAAGGTGGTGCCGCGCACCGCGCGCGCGCCTTGCGCGTCCTTGAGAGGGGTTCGTTGCTCGGGCCCGTTGTTGACCCGGTAGACAAGATCGATGTGGGAAAGCCCGTAGTCGTCGCGGGCGGAGTAGCCCACCTCGACCGGCCTGGGTGCGGCCAGTTCCAAGCGATCGGCCGGCGCCATGATGTCCACCTCGGGCGGCCGGTCGGCTTCGACCACAATGCGATGGGGCCGCATCTCGCGCACCGGCCGGCCGAAGAGCGGCGACAGCCAGACGCGATAGCTGTTGTCTTCATCGACCAGCAGCCCAGCCGACAGCTTGCCGGCCGCCACGGCCACCGGGATCTCGCCTGCCTCGCCCGACTCGCCCAACAGCAGCAGCGCCTGGCGCGTCGAATGCAGGGGTCGCATTTCGAGTAGCACGCGCGTTCCCCGCAGCGCCACGATGTCGCCCGTAGATCCTTCCACCGTGTGCGGCGCCAGCCCGGTGTAGGCTGGGTATTGATAGGTGATGCGCAGGTCGGCAACTACCGGGTCGCGCGACGGAAAGGCGGCTTCAAACCGGCTTGGCCGGTGGGCGAGCAGGTGCAGGCCGCGGCCAACCGTGTCGGGTGACAGAGCCACGGCCAGCACCAGCACCAGGGCTGCCAGCGCGGCGGCAAGCCCGGCCCAAACCTCGTCCCGCAGCGGGAGCAAGTGCGCAGGATCGAGCGGGGCGGCCGCGTCCGCCACGGCTGCGAAAAAAGCACGCGCCATGGCCGGCGATGCGGCATTGAGATGGTTGGGCAGGTCGTCGCCGACGTCAAGCTCGACGGCGGACAACAGATCGCTGGCCAGCGGCGGGTGGCGTCGGCCCGCGAGCACTGCCATGGCCCGCATGGATAGCAGCCTGCGTGCGGGCAAGCCCCAGACCAGGCCCAAGCCCGAAAGCAGGAGGGTGAGCAAGGTCAGGACCGTCACTGTTCCCCAGGAGGCGGCGGGCCCGATCCACGAGGCTGTCAGCCCCAGCAACAAGACCGTCGCCAGCATGGCCGCGGCCGTGAACCCCGCTGCGCGCAGCCCCAGGACCAGCAGGGCTTGCCGGCGCACCTGGCGCAAGAAGAGGCGAACCCGTTCGATGTCGGTCATGGGTGGGAAAGTATAGTCCGAGGCTGTCCGCGACTCCGCTTGTCGCGGGATTGAGGATCAGGATGCCTACTTGCATCATTCATGACCAAAGAGGGTGTCTTGGGGTGCAGAGCGTCGGTCCCGGCTTTGCACAGGGAGAAGAGTGCCATGCAACCAACCAAGGATTTCGCGATCTTTGCGGACCTGGCGACAAGACCGCCACAGTCGAGCGTGGCGGGTCGGTCTTTGGTGGGCAGTTTGGCGCGTCGGAAGAGGATTGCGGTGGTGGACGAGACACGACGTGATGACGCATCAGTCCTAGCAGAGCAGGCACAGGCTGGCGATGCCGAGGCCCTGCGGCCGCTCTTGGAACAGATCCGACCGCGAGCCCTGGCTATCTCGATGAAGGTGCTGCGAAATCGCGACGATGCCGAGGATGCCGTGCAGGACGCGATGTTGAAGGTGTGGCGCAACCTGCATCGCTTCGAGGGCCGCGCATCTTTCACCACCTGGATCCATCGCATCGTGATGAACGCAAGCCTGGACATCCTTCGTAAGCGGTCTGCCCGGTCAGAAGGTACAGCTGACGAGCGTGGCGAAGACTGCCAACCCAAATTGGAGCCAGCCCACGACCAGACTCCCGAACGCAAGATGGGGATTGCCCAGATGCAGCTCCTGGTGCGGGCCGCAGTGGCTCGCCTGGCGCCCGTGCACAGGCAGGCCATCACCCTGCGCGAGTTCGAGGACTGCGCCTACGACGAAATCGCCGAGGCTGCGGCTTGTCCTATTGGGACTGTGATGTCCCGCCTGCACCACGCCCGGCAGCGGATTGCCGAGGATCTGCGAGCAGCCGCGGATTTCGAAGTCGAGCTCTGGGCCGCATAAAATTACTTCACCAGGCTGCGCACAAGGTTGAGCAAGGGTGCGCTGCCAACCGCCGCAGGTGTGGATGCAAGGTTGAGCTTGCGCAACATCCAACGCACGGTCCAGGTTGTCACAGCGCCGGGTGCGAGTTTGACATAGGCGCCCTGGTTCTCGACCTCGACGTAGGTGTGGCCGGCATTGGCGTAGATCTCGATCTCAGCCTCGCCAGGAGCGGCTTGTGAAGGCAGGGTGTCGGCAAAGGACTTCACCAGCAAGAGATCGCCGTCCACATGGGCTATCCAGCCTTCCCGGCCATCGGCAAAGAGCTTCTGATCCGCGGAGATGGCAGCGGCGTCATACGGGAACCAAGCCACACCATCCACGACGGTTGGGCTCAGCAGGTCCTGCGGCCCTTTTCGCGGCCCGCCTTCACCAATGGGGAAGAAAGTGAGGCCGCCAGCCGCCACGCGCGTGATCTCCCAAGGCGCTACTTGGCGTGCCTGGCTACCTCGGTTGGCAAGGGTGTACACCACGGCGACCACGCCCGCCTCACCGTCAGCGGAAAACTTCTTTTCCACGGCAAGGCCCAGACCGGCCGCGGTGGCGCCGGAGGTGGAGAGCACAGCGCCGTCGAGGCTGGCCGCATAGGGCGCCGAATCGATCTCGGGGGGAGGTGGCCAGTTCCAGTCACTCTGCGGGCTCGACCAGAAGGTCGACCCGAAGTTGGCCGGGTCGACTGCCGGGCCAGTCAGGATGTTGCGACCTGAGAAAGCGAACGTGACGATGCGGCCGCCCAGGTTCGCGTCGACCGCGAGCCGCGTATCGCCAAACTGGAAGGAGTAGAGTCTGCCGGTAGCAGTCGGCACGACGGAGTTGGTCTTCACGGTGTCTCCTTTGCTTTCATTCGTCTGGCACGCCCCGGCCTACAACGCAATCCACATGCCCATGCCGGCAGACTGGATGGGAAGCTTCGTCATCGGCGATTGGATAATGCCACGAGCGAGCGCCGGCGAGCCATAACCGAGATTCACTCTTGCGTGTCCTCGCCAGGGGCCGGCAGGTAGAATACCACGCCCGCGAATGCCGCCGATAGTCAAGCACCTGCGCTATCTCAAGGCCATCCTATTGGACCGGCGGGTATGGGCCTTGGGCATTGTTGCCGGGGCGGTGGCGAGCTATCCCATGGCGTTGGGAGCGCTTGGCGGGCACCTGGTCACGTCCAAGGCTTCGGCCAAGCTGGGTGTTTCCGTGGAGGCCCAGCGGGCGTCCGCAGGATGGGGTGTGCTCCGGCTCTACGGGGTGGTGGTGGGAAAAGACAAAGGTCCCCTTCTGACCATGGACAGCTTGGAGATCCCGTTCTCCGCCTTGTGGGGCCGCAGCGTGGTGGTGGCTGATGGCCCGGTCGCCAAACTGGTGCGCGGCGGACCCGGGGACAACGTCAGCGCGATTCTCGGGCGGCTGCATGGAGCCTCCACTGGCCCAGCTACGGTCAAGGCCAGCGCGTCGTCCTTGCTGTCGCTGCTGGTGAAGGGCGGCAGTTTTCAGTTTACCGACAACCGCCGGGGGTTGTCAGTCACGGTGGGGGTGGTGGATGGGAGCTGGGAGACAGGTCTGCGCTACCATGTCGAAGCGCGGCAGGTCTCCGGGAGATTCGGTACGCATGGAAGCGAGACCTCCCCGGCATTTGGTGCCGACAGCGTGACTCTTGAGGGGATCTTGGAGAGTCTGCGGCCCGTCGGCTGGCCTGAGGCGTCGGTGCGCGAGGGCTACGTGCGGCCCCTGGCGACCCTTCCACTTACCGGCATCAGCGGGGCGATTCGGCCCGTCGCGACGGCCAAGGGATCCCCTGCCCGGGCCTTTGACCTGTTCTTTTCCGGCAGCTACGGCGGGGCCAAGCGCGCCCTGTGGACAGCGACGGGCCACCTGCGACCATCGATCGATTCCCGCGCGGTCGAGGGTACACTCTCCTTGCGGGCCGAGCGCTTCTCACTCGACAAGATCGCCGAGATCCTGCCTGCCTCGGTTCTCGAACCTGAGAACACCGAGATTGATGCGGCCATCGAGGCGAAGCTGGAAGGCCGGCGGGTTTCGTTCTCGGGCAAGCTGGATGTGAGTGGGCTGAGCCTGCTGCACGAGAAGCTGGCGAGCGAGCCGATCAACGATCTGACGCTCGGTGTGCAGGTGGACGGCACCGTCGACTTGGACAAGCGGCTCCTGGTCCTCAATCAGGCGCAAGGCCGGCTCGGCAGCCTGGCGGTGGGGCTGTCCGGCTCGCTGGAACTGGCCCAGGGGACGTTCCGTTTCAAGAGCGGCCGCGAGCTGCACTACCTGCCCAAGCTCGAGGCGCAACTTCGCGTGCCGCGGATTGCTTGCGCCAAGTTGCTGGCCAGTATACCGGCGCCCATCGTCCCGCACTTGGGTGGTTTCGTGTTGCAGGGCTTCTTCGAGGCTGACCTGCACACCAAGATCGACTTCGCCAACCTCGACGCGCTGGATCTGGGAGGCAAGGTTGGCATCGACGGATGTCAGGTGGTCAAGGCTCCCGCAGAGGTCACCGCGCTCGCGAGTGAAGAATCTTTGGTGCAGACCGTGGAGGTTCCTCCTGAGCCACCGGGTGCCGGCAATACCGGCGTCATGACGTTCATCGTGGGACCTGACAGTCCGGACTTCGTGCCCTTTGCCAAGATCTCGCCCCACCTCATCAACGCCATCATGACCACGGAGGACTCGGGGTTCTTCAAGCACCGCGGCTGGGTGTCGGCCGTGTTCAAGACGGCCCTGCGCCGCAACATTGAGAACGATGGGTTTCGGCTGGGCGCCTCGTCCATCACCATGCAAATGGTGAAGAACCTTTTGCTCAGCAAGGAAAAGACCCTGTCGCGCAAACTGCAGGAACTATTCCTGGTCTGGTACCTCGAGCAGATCCTGCCCAAGGAGCGCATCCTTGAGCTGTATCTTAATGCCATTGAGTTCGGACCCCGGCTCTATGGCATTGGGCCAGCGGCGCGGCACTACTTCGGCAAGAGCGCGTCTGAAATCACCCCGCTTGAGGCGGCGTTCTTCTCGTCCATCCTGCCCAGTCCCAAGCGGCGCTACGTGCACTACTGCCATGGCGCGCTTTCTCCCGCCTGGGAGAAATACCTGCGTCGCATCCTGACCCGTATGCACGAGCGCGGTCGCCTGACTGAGGAAGAATACGCGGCTGCGATTGCCTCGACCCTGACCTTCGATCACAGCGAGATGACCCTGAGCGAGAAGCAGTGCCTGGATTGGGTTCACCGCATCACCGCCGCCAAGCCCGAGGTTGAAGCAGAAGCTGACGCCGATTCACAATGACCGAATGAACTCGCATTTTTCGTTGCCGCCCAAATATCGCACTAAACTACCCTGACCAGATGGCCAAGCACGGCGGCAGGTCCGGCGCGGATCGCTTTGACCCAATCGACACCATCCTGGCGCTCGATCGGTCGCCGGGCGATTCGCTGGAACCGGTCGCCACGGCTCCCAGCCCGAGGCGGCGACGGCGCCGCCAGATCCGCTCGCTGGGCCTGCGCCTCCTGCGCTGGTTGCTGCTACTGCTCTCGCCCTTCGTGCTGGGGGTTGGTGCGCTGGTGGCGGTGTTCTCCTATTTCGGTCACGATCCCAATCTGCCCAGCCTGAGCGGCATCGGTGACTATCGGCCGCCTCAGATTACACGCGTGCTCGATCGCGATGGCAACCTGATAGGCGAGATTGGCTCGGAACACCGGACCGTCGTGCCCTACGCCCAGTTGCCCAAGGTGCTGATTCAGGCCGTACTGGCCGCCGAGGATGCCGACTTCTTCGAGCATGAGGGCCTCGACTACCGGGGCATGGCGCGCGCGCTT
This sequence comes from Myxococcales bacterium, assembly GCA_003157775.1. GTDB lineage: Bacteria > Myxococcota_A > Polyangia > Fen-1088 > Fen-1088 > Fen-1137. The sequence continues at coordinate 14,729 of PMKP01000259.1, forward strand.
TTCGAGGACCTCATGCGCCGGAAATTTGCCCAGGGCGCCTCGACCATCACCCAGCAAGTGGTGAAGCAGATGTTGCTCTCACCTGAGAAGACCCTGCGGCGCAAGGTGCAGGAGATCATCCTGGCGCGCCGGATCTCACAGAAGTTCTCCAAGGAAGAGATTCTGCAACTCTACCTAAACCAAATGAATTTCGGCCACGGCCGCTACGGCGTAGAGGAGGCGGCGCGTTTCTACTTTGGCAAACCGGTGGGCGAGATTGACCTGGCTGAGGCGACGCTGCTGGCGGGCATGTTGCAGTCGCCGACGCACCTGTCGCCCTACCGCCACCCCGAGGCGGCCAAGAGACGTCAGACCTACGTGCTCGAGCAGATGGCGAAGCTGGAGTACATCTACGAAGAGACGGCGCGCAAGGTGGCCGAACAGCCCATCGCGGTGGTTCCCGAGGGCAGCGCGCGCACCCAGAGCGCGCCCGAGGCGGTCGACAGCGTGCATCGAGCACTGGTCGAGAAATTCGGCGCCAACAAGCTCGACACCCTGGGGCTGACGGTCAAGACCACCATCGATCCACGGCTGCAAGCGATGGCCCGGCAAGCGGTGGAGCGCGGGCTGGAAGAACTGGATCAGCGCCAGGGCTACCGTAAGCCACTAGGCCACCTGGCTGGCAGAGCCTTGGAGAAACACCGCTCGGAGCTGAGCCGAGAGCACCCGAGCTTGGGCGATGCAGATATCGTGGACGGAATCGTGGAGCGCGTGGAGGAAGATCCCAAGGATCCCAAGCACGCTCTCCTGTTCGTCTTCGTGGGCGGCAGCACCGGCGTGGTCGATACCGCGGTCGAGCCCCGCTACAGCTTGGGCACGCCGTCGCTTGCCGAGCGCTTTCGTCCGGGGGATCTCGTGCGCGTCCGGCTCGCGCTCGAGCGCAAGCGTGAAGGCGACAAGGACACGCCTTTGGCCCTGGAATTGGGTCCGCAAGCGGCCATGGTGGTGCTTGACCCTGCCACGCGCGACATCCTGGCCTTGGTCGGGGGCTACGGCTATCGCGCCGGCAGCTTCGATCGTTCGCAGCGTGCGCGGCGCCAGCCCGGCTCGGCGTTCAAGCCGTTCATCTACGCCGCGGCCATTGATTCCCAGCGGTTCACTGCTGCCTCCTTGGTCAACGACAGCCCCGAGGTGTACCGGCTGTGGAAACCGCAAAACTACGACAAAGACAACTTTCGCGGTCCGGTCCGGCTGCGCACGGCCTTGGCTTTGTCAATCAATACTGTGGCCATCAAGCTTCTCTCTGATGTGGGCATTGGCGCCACCCGCGAGATGGCCACCCACGCCGGCATCACTTCGCCCTTGCCCGATTCGCTCGAATTGTCACTGGCATTGGGTGCCAACACAGTCACGCCCATCGAGCTGGCCAACGCCTACTCCACCTTCGCGGCCGGCGGCCAGCTCGGCGACACGCGCCTGATCTCTGTACTTGGCTCGCAAGCGATCCCCGCGCCCCCACTTGAGCAGAATGTTCGTGCCGAGACGGCTTACATCATGGTGTCGCTCATGCGCAGCGTGGTCGAGTCAGGCACCGCGCACGCCGCTGGGCTCAAGTTGCAGCGGCCGGCGGCGGGCAAGACCGGTACCTCCAACGGCAGCCGGGATGCCTGGTTCATCGGGTTCACACCTGAGTTGTTGGCTGCGGTGTGGGTCGGCTTTGACGACGGCAAGAGCCTGGGACACGGCGAAGCCGGCGCGCGAACCGCGTTGCCGCTGTGGCTCGACTTCATGGTCAAGGCCATGGCCGGCCGGCCAGTGCGCGACTTCAGCCAGCCGCCCGGCGTGGTCGTGGTCCAGATCGATCCGGCCACCGGACTTCTGCCCGCACCTGGTGCCGAAGGTGTCAACGAAGTCTTTCTTGATGGCACTGCACCGAAGGAAACCGCGGTCCCGGCCGGCGAGCAGGCCAATCCGGATCAAATGCTTCTGGAAAAGAACGAGTAATACTAGCTTCGTACCGGCGTCGCTTTAATCGCGGCCTTGCCGTCTTTCACGTAGACCGAGAAGCGAGCCGTGCGGCAGCCGTACTTGGCGATCAATTGGTCGCGGTTACTCTGCAGCTTGGCGAAGAACTTGTCGGCAGAAACCGAGGCTGTGGACTCACCGCACTTGGCACGAAGGGCGATATAGTCATCGAGTACCCGCTGAAAGTGTTCCATCTCCTCGTTCCTAGGCTGGCTCGCCGCTAGCGAAGTCGCTGGTAAGGCAGGGGTCGCAGCCGCTGCGGCCGAAGGCGCGGCCAGGGCGGCCGAGACTGGCACTGGTGGTGGCGCCACGTCCCCGCGCAAAAGCGGGAGCTCCTGCGTCTCGATGATGGAGGAAGGCGAAACGGCCGCAAACTCGCCGGAAGGGGACGAGGTCGTCTCCAACGGTGACGGCAAGGTGGGCAGGGAAACGGGACGCGCCGAGCTGGCTACTGGGGCGGCTGGGACTGCGACGGGCGCGGGTGCCACGCCCGCAGGAGGCGGAAGTTTGGGCGCGCCGAACAGCGAAGCGGCCACCGACGCCAGGTTGGGTGCAGGCGCGGGCGGTGCAGGCTTGCCCCGTGACATGTCAAATGACTGGCCGTCAGCCGAGCCGCCCCGATCCAGAATCGCCCCGATGTTCTTCTTGGCCGTCTCGGACTTGGGCGGAGGCGCGTGGGTGAAACGCTCAACCGTGGCGTTGATATCCCGCGCGACACCACCCAGCTTGCCGCCGTACCTGGTGTCGTCGATCTTCTGGATCTCGTTGCGGGCCAGGCTGTGGACCTCGGTGCGCAGGCGCCGGATCGGGCCCTCCACCTCGGTCCGTTGCAGGACGAGACCGATGCCGATCATGGCCAAGATGCCCAGGGCCAGGGGCAGCCAGGGGAAATGGCCCCAGCGGAGGTCATCCGAGGAGGTGTTCGACAGCAGGACCCACGGATCGGACTCGGGTGATTTCTTGTTGAGCAGGACGTAGTAGGCCCGCTGTTCCGAGGCTTCGCCGACAAAGGGCGCTGCAACCAAGAGCATGCGCTCGTTGCCCATGTACAGCACGAGGGCGCGCGTGCGCTTGTGATTGGCGATCTCGGTGGCGTGCTGCTCGATGAGCTCAGGCAACTGGCCGAGGAGCGCCTCGGGCAGGGTCGACGACACGACATTCTTGCCGAGAACGATGGCCACATCGACGCCCAGGTTGCGCTTCCACATTTCAGCCAAGCGCTTGCCCGTCTCCACCGCAACCACCACCGCACCGACAATGCGATCACGTGACTTGGACGTGACCGGAGCCGCGCCCACCCGGCGTAGGCGACCGGCCGCCCCCCACACGTCGTCCGACAGATAGCCGCGCAGGGCGTCCCCCACCACCTCGGCTCCGGCAATCGATTCGCCGTACTCGCCCTCGTCGTCGCCTACCCTGGCCACCACGCGTCCTTTGTTGTCCACTGCGATGAGTGACTCTACCCCGATGCCGGCACGGTCAGGCACCAGGGCTTTGAGACGGCTGCGTACGGTTTCGTGGAGCGCCTTGGGCTCCCCCGCCCCACGCGAAGAGGAGTCGAGCGCCTCGGTGAGGTGCGCGTCGCGGCCCAGTTTGGCCACATAGTCAATCCAACGGCGCGCATCGTTCTTGAGCATTTGCTCGGCCGCATATTGCGCGCGATCCAGACGCTGCCCTTCCAGTTGCTCAATGCGACGATCGGCCGGGCGGGGTGCCACGAAGGCTGCCGTAACTGCAACCCCGGCTAGCAGCCCGACGAGAATGAACCATATTTTGGAAAGGAACATTGCTTCCGCCTCTATTGTTCGGTGGGCTCTCGGTTGGCCGCGCCGGACACCTTGATAGTCATCTCGACTCCTTTGGGGGTCACCTCGACCGCCTGCTCATGCACCCAGCGGCCGTTGCTCCACACCTTGAGCGTGGCCGGGCCTTCCGGCACGTCGAGCAGCTTGAACGCACCCTTCTCGTCCACCGGCGCAAAGAATGGCGAGCTGGTGACGATCACCGAAACCACGATGTGGGGATACTCGGTGCAGCGCACGAGGTATTCCCCGCTGATGCCGAAGCGCACCTTGCGGACGGTGCCCGCGCTCAGACGCTCGGGCGGCATGATATCGGGCCGGCCTGGGACGGAAAGGTCGTGCGAAACCTTGTCCGAGTTTCTGAATTCAACCACGGCACCCTCACCCACGACCACCGTGGTGGGATTGGCCTGCATGCCAGCGATCTCGACCGGCGTGTTCTTGGGGGCCAGGACCTGCGGCTTGGGGCCGACCAGCACGACCACGGTATCACCCCGCGGCGGCGCCGGCTGGACCGGTACGGTGGTGTTCTCAACCCGCCAGTGGCCGAGAAAACGACGGCCGGACTTGAGGTCATCGGGCAGGACCACCGTGCCATGCACGATGGCAGCGGCGGCGGCCAGGGACGGCGCCAGGGCAACCAGGCCGGAAAGGAGCAGAGTCGAAAATAGGGGATATCGCATCATCCGATAGGGCCTCCCAGCGGTAGGACACCGTCGCCTCTGGTTTCGAGAAGTGTCAACGACGAGGCGCCTGCTATCATCGCAGGTAAATGGGCACCACGCCACGCAAGACGCTCGCGACCTTCCCCAACCCGAAGCCTGAGCGGGACTACCTGATCCGCTTCGAGACGCCGGAGTTCACCTGCCTTTGTCCCAAGACGGGCCAGCCCGATTTCGCCACGGTGCGCGTCGAGTACGTACCCGACCAGCTTTGCGTCGAGCTCAAGTCGTGGAAGCTGTACCTGTGGTCGTACCGCAACCTGGGCGCCTTCCACGAGGCTGTGGTCAACCGCATCTTGGACGACCTCGTGGTAGCGATTCATCCCCGGCGGGCACGCGTCGAGGGTGACTTCAACATCCGCGGTGGCATTCATACCACCGTGGTTGCTGAATATCAGTCGACGTAGCACGAGCGGCTCCCTGATCGCGAGAGCGAAACCCGCGGTCCTAGTTGGCCTTCTTCTTGTTTTGGATGACCGCCAAGGCCACGCGGGTTTCGCCGAGGAGATCGCGGGCGCCGGGGAGGCGGACCGCTTGTTCGTCGCGCTCGATTTGCTTGAGCAACTTCTCTTCGCACATCTTGCACGATGCATCGGCCAGCTTGGTGAGCGACTGCAGGATCGCCTGGTGCACGGGGTAGCGAAGCTGGGACAGCGAGGCCACCGGCTTGAGCGCGCTGAGCAGGATGGGTACGCCCTTGGCGGCGTTGCCGGAGAACCCGATGGCGAACGCCGCCTTCTCGGCGCGGGTCCAGGACGGATCGGTGTTGAGAACCTTGGCGTAACAGTCGATGTCTTTGTCGCAGTCTTTGGCCACCTGCATGCGGTCAAGCGCCTCGCCGAAAATTCCCTGCGCGTCCTTCTCTTTGTCGGCCAGAGCCTTGAACGCGTCGTAGGTTTCCTTGCCGGCGATGCGGGCAAGATCGATAGCGGCGTTGGCGCGCAAGTCTGATGCCTTGACCCCACCCACGACCACGTAGCCATTCTTGGCCGTATCGAGCAGGATGGGCACCGCGCGCTTGTCGCCTGACAGGTAGATCCCATCCTCGGCAGCCTGGCGGTCGGTCGCCTCGGCCTTCTTGTCTTTGAGCACATCGAGCAGCACCTTGACCGCTTGCGGAGTGCCGATGAAGCCGAGGCCGATGAGGATGGCCTTGTGCTCGCCGGACTTGGCCGGGACTTTCAAACGCGCGGCCAGGGCCGGAACCGCACGCGCTGCGCGCAGGTCGCCCAGCAGATAGGCGGCCTTGAAGGGCACAATGCCGGGGCTGGTCTTGTCGAAGTCGAGCTTGCGCGCCATCTCGGCAATTTCAGGGTTCTTCTCGTTGAGCAACTGGATCAGTGGATCCACCGCGGAATCGCCGATGCGCACCAAGGCCAGACGGCATTCTTGGAAGACCTGTGTGCCACGGCCGGTCATGAACAGACCCTTGATGAGCGCCGGGATCGACTGCGGGTCACGCAACTCGGCCAGGCCGAGCGCCGCCTTCTGGTTGAGCAAGAAGTCCTGCTCGTCGGCCGACGTGGTGAGAATCTTCATCAGGGCAGGCACGGCCTGCTTGTCGCCAATCTTGACCAGGGCGCGAATCGCCGCGAGGCGCACGGTGTTGGCGCGCGACTTGATGGGGAGCTGGTGGTCGACCGCCTTGATTAGCTGCGGGACCACGTCGGTCGCCTTCATCTCGCCCAGCGCACCGGCGGCAATCACGGCACGGTCGAAGTCGTCCTCGGTGAAGTCCAAGGCTTCGACGAAAAGCGGCTTGGTCTGGTCATTGAGGAATCGGCTCAGCGCCTCCAGGTGTTCCGGCTTCTTGGTCTCCTTGTAGAGCGCAATCATCTCGGGGAGCGCTTTCTGCGCTCGCTCCACGCTCATCTTGGCGAGCTGATCCAGCGCCTCCTTTTGCTCGCGCACACTCTTGAGTTTGCGTGCCCAGGTACGCGGATCATTCGGGTCGCCTTCACACCCGGACAGAAGAACACCGGCGGTGAGCGCGCCGATTACCACGAAGCTAGCTTTTCGCATTTCAGCACCTCCCTGGGAAAGATCCTTCCGTAGCAAATCCCTGCGGCCGGCCCTGGGGAAGGCCGGTCGTCCGTACCACTGACAGCGGATCGAGAAACGCGATCGACGCGCGGAAAAGCGAAAGTCACTCGGCCGCAGCCGGAGCTGCGGCGCCGCCTTTGGCCTTCGGCCGCACGGCGAAGTTCACGTTCTGGTAGCCTGCCGTGGCTGCCGAGAACATGACCTTTCGCAACATCTTGAACTCGACGCTCTTGTCCGATTGGATAATGCACACCCCTTTGAAGTCCTCTGTGGGGTGCAGTAGCTTGTAGTTGTTTTTTGCGGTCACGAGCCGGTCGGCCAGCTCTGGGATCTTGGCGTCGCCGGTGGCCGAGTCCTTCATCAGCTCTTCGCCGGTAGCCACCTGCGACCCGTCCAGGGTGACGACGTCCTTGGTAACACCAATGACCGGAGCGCGCTCAAGGTCGCTCCAGTTCTGCGCGTCGGGCAGGACGATGTTCTTCTGCACGAAGAGAATCTCGCCGCTGGCCGAGAAGGTCATGAGCAGGAAGATGACAAGGATCGTCATCATGTCGATATAGGCCACGAGGTTGAGAGCCTGATACAGGCTCTTGCGGCCACCGCCCCCCAGCTTCGACTTGGTGACTTCGAGATCGATCGAGCGGTAAAGGTGCGCGTGAGGCGCCATGATTGCCATGATGGTTCTCCTGGGGTCCTAGATTCCGGCTGCACCTGAGTCAATGAGCGAGATATCGGGGAATCTCGCTTGTATGGCGGTGTCCATGGCTCGCACCAGGACATCGAACTTGATGGTGTCCTCGGAAGCCACCTGAGCGTCGTACTTGTCTGGGTGACCGTCCTTGGCCTTTTTCAGCTCGGCCGCCAGCCGTTCAAAGTCGTAGTCAGATCCCTTCTTGGGAATCGGGGTCTGATCCTGACCGACGACCAGGTTGAAGCCCTCCTGGTTCACCATCACGACGACTTTGACCTGCAACTCGGGTGGAGTTTCCTCGCCGGCTTGCCCCTGGCCCTTCTGCTGGGCCTGCAGGCGGGCGAGCTGGGTCCACACCGCGGTGATGAGAAGGAAGGCGACCATGCAGGTGAGCAGGTCGATGTAGGGCACCAGATTGAGTTCGGCGTTAAGCTGCTTCTTGCCAGACTTATTGCCAGTATCTACTGAAACACTCATGATTTAGCTCCCGTCTTGGGGCCGAGTATCGGCCCCTGCGTTCGCTGTCGACTAGCGCTGCGCGCCGCCTTCTGAACGGCCGGCCACCACCAAGTTTAGCGCCTCGACCGTGCCCTGGTTGACGCCGTCGAGGATGCCCTGCGTCTTGCCGTTGAGGACGGCGAACGCCGCAAGGCCGAAGATGCCGGTGCCCAACCCGAAGGCGGTGCAGTTCATGGCCTCGGAGATACCTTTGGAGAGCATGGTCGCCTTCATCGAGGGGTCAACCCCGGCCACGGCTCCGAACGACTTGATGAGGCCGGTGATGGTGCCAAGAAGTCCGGCCAGGGTCGCCAAGTTTCCCAGCATGGCCAGGTAGCCGGTTCGCTTCTCCACCTTGGGCAGCTCGCGCAGGGCTTCCTCATCCATCGCCTGCTGGATTTCATGCTCGGAACCACCGGCCTTGGTGAGGCCGGCTGCGATGATCCTAGTGAGCGGCACCGGCGTGGCCTGGCAGGTTGAGATGGCGCCACGGATATTGCCGCTGACGATCTGGGACTTGATCAGCGATATCAGCCGGTCTGCGTCGACCTTGCACTTTGCCAAGTAGGATGTCCGATCGATGGTCAGATAGATCGTGATGAGACAGATGCAAAGGATCGGGTACATGCCCCATCCACCTTCTTTGAACGCTTCCATAAAGAACATGGCTCAGTCTCCTTTTCTTTGGCGTTGCGTAACTTGTTGGGCTACCCGTGCAGCGCAGCCTTTGCGCTAGCCAGCAGGTTGGTCACGTTTTTCTTCATTTCGCCGACGTCATCGAGGATTCCTTGGGTCTTGCCGTTCAGCCAGGCAAAGGCGGCGAGGCCGATAATGCCGGTGGAGAGGCCGAACGCGGTGCAGTTCATGGCTTCTGAGATGCCTTTGGACAGCAGGGTCGCCTTCTGCGATGGGTCGACGCCCGCCACGCCAGCAAACGCCTTGATAAGGCCGGTGATGGTGCCGAGCAGACCGGCCAGGGTGGCGAGGTTGCCCAACATGGCCAGGTACCCGGTTCGCTTCTCGACCTGTGGCATCTCGCGCAGAGAGGCTTCCTCCATGGCCGCGACAATCTCGGGCTCGGTCCGGTTGGCGCGCATGAGGCCGGCTTGGACGATGCGGGTCATGGGCGTGGGGTTTCCGGTGCAGACCTTGATCGCGCCTTGAATGTTGCCCGCTGAGATCTGCGAACGGAGCAGGGCAAGCAGCTTGTCCTTGTCAATCACCGCCTTGCGAAGAGACACAGCACGTTCAGTGACGATCGAGATGGTGATCATCAGAATGGTGAGAATGGGCCACATGCCCCATCCTCCTTCGTGGAAGGCATCGGCTAGCATTTTAAGGACGCTCATCTGTTCCTCCTTGGTCTTGGCGCCGGTGCCCTGCGACAACCAGGTCTGTGCGACAGGTAACCGGCCAGAGATTTGGGAAAGCGTGAGGTGCTGAAGAAGCGGTAGGTTAGGTTTGCAGGCTCGCTCCGACGCCAATCGCCCCAGCAAAAACCCCCCATCAGCTACGGAAGCATTTCCAATGCCACAGAAGAGGAGCCCTTGTCCAGCAAAGAATTCTCGTTTTCTAGCCGGCCGACGCAGAATCTGACCGGGGCTTTCTGCCACGGTCTGGGGAATCTTGGGGCAATGGCTTGGGCGGCTGGACCAGAGGGCGGCGCTGCGGTACGAATAGGGCCAGTGGTCACGCGCGTTCTCGACTTGGCGATTCTGTTGCTGCTTGCGGTGGCGATTCTCCTGCCCAGGCCCGATGTGAAGGTCAAGCCTGTCTTGCCGCCAGATCCAGCCGTGCGCCAGCGGGTCGCGGAGCTGCAGAGCGAGATTTTGGCCACGCCGGGCAATGTGCCTGCCGCGCTGGAGTTGGCGGACATCTTCATGGACCTGCGCCATCCGGACTGGGCCTTGGCTTCGCTTGAAGGCGCGCTGGATGCCCATCCGGATGACCATCGCCTTCATCATCTAGCTAGCCTTGCGCTGGCGGACCACTTCGAACCGGCCCACGCGTACACCGAGGCCGGGAAGGCGTTGACACTGTGCGAGTCGGGATCGGCCGTGGCCTGCGGCGAAGCCGAGCGAGGCCGCCTCGATCTTCTGAAGAGCACGCTGGAGCGGATAAAGAACATGGACATGCGCCGGGATCCGAACTCGGCCAAGGAACAGCTCATCAAGGCACTGCGCCTGACCTACATCCCCAAAAAGGCGGCGCCAGGGAAAGCAAGCGCGCCCACGCCGGCGCCCGCCCCGAAACCCAGCACCCATCCTTGACAGGGCCGGCAAGGGCCGGGATTATCTCGCCTTTCCTGCGCCCGTAGCTCAATTGGATAGAGCATCGGCCTTCGAAGCCGAGGGCTGGGGGTTCGATTCCCTCCGGGCGCGCTGGCACCGGGCGTCTCCGCGCCAGCGTCTTGACTTGGCGGTTCTCGCCAGGCATACATTTCCTTCCCGATCGATCTAGAGCGGGCGCATAGCTCAATTGGTAGAGCAGCGGACTCTTAATCCGTTTGTTGTAGGTTCGATTCCTACTGTGCCCACAAAGAGGACTTCCGAGATAGTCCGCCAAGGTCCGGCAAACGGTTGGAATCGCACGATTTGCCGAGAAATAGAGTCCGGCAGCGTCCAGGGTGGTTCGTTGACAGCCGGGGGCAACTGGGGGCAAGCTTGGGGGCAACTGACCGATTCCGAAAGGAGTTGCCCCCAGATGGCTCTCACCGATACGGCGTGCAGGCAGGCGAAGCCGACGGGCAAGACTTTCAGGCTGTTCGATGCCGGGGGCCTGTACCTGGAGGTTTCGCCCTCGGGCGGCCGGTGGTGGCGGCTGAAGTACCGCTTCGACCACAAAGAAAAGCGGCTCTCGCTGGGCACCTATCCTGAGATCGGGCTGAAGGACGCGCGCAACCGGCGAGACGACGCCCGAAAACTGCTGGCCAGCGGAGCGGACCCCGGCGCGAATCGAAAGGCGCTGAAGGCGTCCCGAGCCGACCGCGTGGCCAACACCTTCGAGGTGCTGGCGCGTGAGTGGTACGAGAAACACCTATCAGGCTGGGCGCCCTCGTACTCGACACTCCTCTTGCGGCTGTTTGAGCGAGACATCTTCCCGTGGATCGGATCGCGGCCCATCGCCGAAATTGCGGCCCCAGAGCTGCTGGCCGTGTTGCGCCGGATCGAGAGTCGCCAGGCCCTGGAAACGGCGCACCGGGCGCGCGGCAATTGCGGGCAGGTGTTCCGCTACGCCATCGCCACCGGGCGCGCCGAGCGCGATCCCTCTGCCGACCTGCGCGGCGCCTTGCCTCCGGCCATCGGCGAGCACCTGGCCGCGGTGACCAAGCCCGAAGAAGTGGGCGCCTTGTTGCGCGTGTTCGGCGGTTACGACGGCTCGCCCGTGGTGGCCGCTGCCCTCCGCCTGGCCCCGCTGGTGTTCGTGCGGCCGGGAGAACTGCGCAGCGCCGAGTGGGCCGCCATGGATCTGGACAAAGCCGAGTGGGCATTCACCACCAGCAAGACCAAGACGGAGCACATCGTTCCATTGGCGCCGCAAGCCGTTGCGATTTTGCGCGACCTGCAACCGCTGACCGGGTCTGGCCGCTACGTGTTCCCATCCGCACGCACCAACGCGCGGCCCATGAGCAACAACGCCGTGTTGGCGGCCATGCGACGGTTGGGCATCGCCACCACCGAGATGTGCGGGCACGGCTTCCGCGCGATGGCGCGCACACTCCTCGACGAGGTGCTTGGCTTTCGTCCCGATGTGATCGAGCACCAGCTTGCCCACGCCGTCCGCGACCCGCTCGGCCGCGCCTACAACCGCACGGCCCACCTCGCCGAGCGGCGCCGAATGATGACGGTTTGGGCCGACTACCTGGACAAGCTGAAGGCCGACGTGAAGGTGATTCCGTTCAAGCAGGCCGAAGGGGCGTAGTGAAGCAATCGAACGCCCACGGGCGGGTTGCCCCTGGCGCGTGCATTCGTCTCCGCCCGAAGGCCGCCAGCCCCACGGGGTAGCGACAAGCCCAGTCTCGATTGCTTGTAGGCTTTGGTCTCGGGCGTGGTGCGTGGCCGGCGCGCGTTCTGCCTCGTCTCGCCGGTTGAGAGGACCCACCGCCTGCTGCAAGGCGCGGAGTGGCGTCCGTGTGGGCGAGCCTCTACCTGATGCACGCTCCACTGTTCGTGTCGCAGCGGAAGCCTATCGGGCAGTCCGTCGAGAACTTGCAGTCGTGGCGACTCGGTACTTTCGGACTGACGGAGTTGATCCGAGGTAGGTCGTACGTTGGCTCACCGTACTCATTCACCAAGCGCATACAAGTTCCTTGCGAGGAGAAGTTGGGCTTCACGCAACGATTGCCAATGCCACAATCGAAGTCGCTGGAGCACCCCGAAGATGTCAGCGGTGGAGCACCCTGGGGTAGAGGCATCGGGGTTGGAGTAGGTACGGGCTGAGTTGTCGACGCTGTCGTATTGCCAGCCTGTGCTCCGGCACTGGCCGCATTCCCGATCGCGCTGAGTCCTGCCCCAATCGCTCGGAGAATCCTTCTTCTGCGTTCCCTAGTTTCTTCCTCTTGCTGTCTGGCTTCGTTCTCTTCCTCCATACGCTTCATCTCCTCGCGTTGCCTCTCGGCGAACTCTGCCTGCTGTTGGAGAAGACGCGTCTGCTGACGGACGCTGCGAGCGCGGTCGATTGCTGCCATCGCGTTCGTACACGCCTGTGCGCGCTGCGGATTCTGCGTGGCTTTGTTGATGTCCAGGACAAGCGCCCGGCACTCTTCATACGCAAGGTCTTCATTCCGAATTGCCACTTTCTCTCGGAGCGCATGCAACTCATCCGGCGAGAGGATCTGGTCGGCGGCGGCCGCGAAAAGGCCAGACACGGGTTCGTGCCTTAGCCAACCGCGGTCCACGTCGTCGGATGGGTAGTAGAGGACAAGACCGAAGTGGTTGGGCCTCGACGCTCGCTGTGGGGCAGCGAAGAACGCCTCCGATTCCAGAAGGACAGCGAGTCGAGCGGCCGGCACCAGCGCGAACTTTGCGACATCCTGCCACCTGTACATGGGCAGCAGCGGGCAGGTGATGACGTAGGTATAGGGCATCGGCTTGAGATCTTCTTCGGGGAAAGGCATCGGCTTGTCACACTGCTGCGCCAATGCCTGTGGACTCGGCGGTCGGACTCTCCGCCGGATGGGTTTCTGCCCGACCTCATCGTCCCGAGTCGACGCGCAAGCCGCAAGACACAGCAATGCAAGGCACACACCCCTTATCGGCTGTTCCATCGTCTGGTCACGTGTTCGCGTTTTCTGTGCCATCGCACCCCCCTAGCCAGGGGGCGGCCCACCTTCCGTTGGGTCTGCCGGCGAGTTGTCCATTGACATACTACACCTCCGTGAGGTTCTTGTGCGCGCTCACTGTCGCTAGGTCCGGCAGGCCCGGCAAACCGGTTTTCGTGTAGGCTATGAACGAAGCGCCCGCGCGGTCTGACCACCGGCGGGCGCCAGACGGAAGGAATGGTTCCGCCCATGGCCAAGGTACGTGATCGCAAACGTAGCGGCAACACCGCAACAACCGCCCCGGCGGGGCGCCAGGATGGGAAGAATGCCCGGCAGAAGCGAGGCCTGAGACCACCCAAGGGCGACAATGCAGAGGCACTGTCGGTTCGCGCCCTCGCGGCGGTGAAAAGGAAGATGGAACGGTCTACGCTGGCGACGGCTCACCGCGAGGTGGCCGAGATGCAGGTCAACAATGCACTCTACCGCGGCGAGTATTCTGCGCCCGAGCCGTACCAGACGGAAACCGGGCTCACGCTGCTCAAGACGATGGCGTATCACGCCTATATGGTGGCCAGCACGGTTGACGGCGTACCGCCGCGAAACCTCGACCTGCTCCGTCGTCTCATGAGCGAGGCGGACGCCATCAGCCAGCGGGGCAAATTGCCGGCCATCGGACAGCCTGCCGCCGCTGTGCCGCCGCCGGCACCCGCTCCTTTGCAACAGTCGCCGATTGCTCCGCCGCCATTGCCGGCGCCCATGCAGGCGCCAGGAGCAAACGCGGGGAACCCGGCGGACCATCCCCGACCGGAAGCGAAGGACTCGAATCCTGCGGCCGTCCAGCAAGGCGGGCAGGGCAGTAAGTGGCCGTGGGGCCCCTACACAACGAAGTTGCTAGAAGAGTTGGCCGCCGCAATTCAGGAGTTCTGGACGAAGTACGATCCGGCCAGGCCGCAAACCGCACCTACGAACCGGAAGGTGGAAGAGTGGCTGAAGTCCCACGGGGTCGCGGCCGCCAGGGTCCGAGAGATCATGGCGAAGATCATTCGCGATGACAAGGCTCCCCGCGGCCCGCGACCACGTTCCTGAGCAGATGCGACCCTGACAAGAAGAAAAGCGACCCCGATACGAAGAAAATATCCGCGCCCGTGCGCCCCCTGTTTCTCTAGGATTTCTCGGGCATAGGGGGAGTTGTCCGCGCCCAGTATCCGCGGAATCCGCGCATTTTCCGAGCCGGATTTTCGTGGTTCAACACGGACCATGGAACCGAAAAGCAGTCCGGCTCAACTCCTCCGGCGACGGCAAGTCGAGGGACTCATAGGTCTGCGGCGTAGCGCCATCTACGCGGCCATCGCGGCGGGCCGATTCCCGCAGCCGATCCACCTGGGTCCGCGCGCTGTCGGCTGGCTTGCCTCCGAAGTCGAGGCATGGGTTCAAGCCCGCGTCGCAGAGTCGCGGCTAACGGCACCAGCCGAGACCAGGCCATGAGGCAGGGCCTGGACAAGACGTTTTTGGACAACAACAGGTTGCGGTCGCCGGAGTTCATGGCGCTCCCGCCCTCGGTGAAAGGTTGGTGGCTTCAGCTACAGGCGCTCTGCTCATCACAGGAAAACAGCGGACGCTTGACGGGTGCTGGGAGGTGGGGCAACGGGGAATGGCAAGCGGCCATGGGAAGCGGCGGGGGCAAACCGGCATTCAAGAAACTCCTCGATCTCGGGCTGGTCAAGCAGGCCGGCGATGACGTGATAGTGAGCGGTTACCATCTGGAGAGTCAGGCCAAGTTCCAGGCTGCCCGGATGAATGGCGCGAAGGGAGGCCAAGCGTCGGCCGCCCAGCGGGCGGGTGCGACATTGCCAAGGGACACCGATTCCCCGACGTCAGAAAGCGCGGATTCCCTGGAAGATCCTGATAGCGACGCTCAAGCGACGCCCAAGCGACGCTCAAGCGCCCAAGGAGAGGAGAGGGAGGGACCGGATCGGACAGCCAAGGGGGGAGGGGGACTGGACCGGAGCGGACCGGACCGGGGCGAATCGGCGGCGGCCAGTGAAGCTGGGGCTCCCCCCGCGCCGAAGGCGCCCGAGAGGGTCATGCCCAAGGCGCCGGCCGCCCCGGCCGTGACTGGTCTCCGCCAGCCGTCCTCGTGGGATTCGCCCGAGGCCCTTGCCGACGCCTGCGGGAAGCTGTACGGGCTGAGACATCGGGGGCAGTCCTACCGGCTCCCTGCGTCCGATCATGGGATGCTCAAAAAGGCCCACGCAGACGCCTCGCCGGCGGACTGGGCACGTTTTGCCGACGCCCTCCGGGTCCATTTCCAGAACATGGACAAGCCGTCTGTGGCCACCGTTTGCCGGGAATTTTGCATCGGGGTGACAGCGTGAGCCAGGGGGACGGCACGGAAGCCGCAAGTGGCGAGGATGGCACCGCTGCAAGCGCGGATCGCTCCTTGTTGCCCACGGCCACGCAGGCGGCTTTGTTAGGCATGCTCGTCTGCGCCGCTTGCTGGCGCGAGATTCGCAGCGCCCCGAGGCCCAACAGCCCGCCGGCGTCGCAAACGCGCGCCAGCGCGCCGCCTGTGCAGCGGGAGATAGCTTTCGACGGCCAGACGCCGAAGGCGCAACCATGGGGCGGCGTTGGGGTCGCGCGCGCGTTGGGGGATTGACTATGCCGCATCAAAGCAAGCAGGACTACCGAGTTGAGGCTCTGATAGAGCGAGGACTGGTGGCGCTGGGCGAGACGATCGACTACCTGGCCACGGTGCCGATGGAGGACCGTGACCACCACTACGTGCGCGCCCTCAGCGACCCCGTCCTAGCGGCCGTGGACATTGCGAAAGAGGAGCGGGCCGCCATCGAATTTCTGGAGCGCCACAAGTTCAAGAACGAAGACCTGCAGGCGATGGTAACCCGGTATCTGCAGACCCTGCCGCCGGCGGAGTTGGACGCGCTCATGGCCAACGTGAAGCCGAGGCCATCGTGAGCGACGCATGCGAATGTGCCGCGGACGATTGCCAAGGAGTGCAGCGCACCAGTGGCGGTGCTTCCGGGGCGGTCAGTACAGTTGGTATAGTAAGTGGTACGGGCCTAGGCGGCTCGCGGCGGTGCCGTCCGGTTCCCTCTTGGTGGGGCCGATCTTGCCCCACTGCCCCTGTCTGGGAGCAAACTCAGGGGCTAACTAGCGGTAGGTCCGCGGCTGACCCTGCATCAGCGGGGGCAACTATGGGGGCAACTGACTGCAGCGTCCGAAAGAAATCGCAGTCACTACGGCACGTTACGCCGTCCG
>PMKP01000259.1:31085-33747 GCA_003157775.1 Myxococcales bacterium
GGCGAGGGCGAAGCCCGAGGGGTGGGCTGGGCGGGTGGCAGGTCCCGAGTGCCGGAGGCTTCCCCCCTTCCCCCGCTCGGCCTTGTGGCCTCGCGGCTCGCGCCTTGCGCTCGCTGGGCATTCGAAGTGACTTTCTATGTTCCTATAAGGACATCCGCTAGCGTAGCCGTGAAGTAGACCACCGAGACGTAGCCGTTGAGGTTGAAGAACGCGACGTTGAGGCGGGACAAGTCGGACGGCCGCAGAATGGCGTGCTCCCAGACCAGCATCGCGATGACCACGGCCATTCCCGCGAGATAGATCCAGCCCAGCCCTGCGGCGTGTCCCGCGGCCAGCAAGGCCGCGACACTAGCCGCGTGAAGGACAGCGGAAATCAGCAGGGCCGTTGGCACGCCAAAGCGAACCGGTATGGAATGAATCCCGGCCTTCCGGTCGAAGTCTCGGTCGTCGAGCGCATAGAGGACATCGAAGCCGGCGATCCATGTGCCCACCGCCAGGCTGAGCCACAGGGCCGGGGAATCCAGCCGTCCGCGCACGGCAATCCACGCAGCCGCGGGCGCGCTGCCGATGGCCAGCCCGAGAAACAGGTGGCACAGCCAGGTGAAACGCTTGGTGAATGAATAGCCAAGCACCAGCACCAGCACGATGGGCGCGAGCCGCAGGCACAATGGACCCAGCCAAGCAGCGGCCGCGAGGAAAAGCGCGGCGCTGGCCACGGTCAAGCTCGCGGCGGCAGCCAGCGAGACCTTGCCGGTGGCCAGCTCGCGGCCCGCGGTGCGCGGGTTGGCGGCGTCGAGGTGGCGGTCGACGATGCGGTTGAAGCCCATGGCCGTGGTGCGCGCGCCGACCATGGCCAAGACAATGGCTGCGATCTGTGCCACGGTCACTCCGTGCCCATGCGCCGCGAGGGTGACGGCAGCCAGGGCAAAGGGCAGGGCGAAAACCGTGTGGCTGAACTTCACCATCCGCCCAAAGGTGATGATAGCGAGCAAGGGGCGACGGGACAGGGTCATGGCCGAATCACCCAGCTAACCTCTGGGGATGTTGCCGCGACCAAGGAGGCACAGGGCGCCTGCATGTCGACCGGTGTGACATCAATGATGCCGGGCCGTTTGCCCGGCGCAAGTGCACCGAAAGCATCCAGGCCCAGCGCCGCCGCGCCGCCGACCGTGGCCGCGTGAAGCCAGATCTCGGGCGCGAGGTCTGGGAAGTGCGCCGCGAGCGCAGCCATTTCACCCCACAGCGAAAGGTCGGGCGATGAGCCCAGGCTGTCGGTGCCCAGGGCCAGCGCCAGGCCAGCGGTCAAAGAAGCGCGCACGTCGGGCAGGCGGCCACCGATGTGCAGGTTCGAGCGCGGGCAGAGCACGACTGGGGCGTGGTGCCTTTGCGCGAGCGCGATGTCCTCGGCGCTGGCGCACACCATGTGGACGAGAAGCGGCGCTCGCTCGCCGGCAAAGGCGCCGAGTGATTCGAGATAGGCGAGGGGATTCATCCCGGGGGTGCGCGAGCCAGCCGGGACTTGCAGCAATGCCAGGATTTCAGCCCAGCGCCCGGTGCCGTCGCGTAGAAGCTGGATTTCGTCTTCGCCTTCGGCGACGTGGATCGAGGTGGAACGGCCGGCGCCGGCCGCGGCCGCGAAAATGCGGCGCAAGAGATCGGGCCCGGCCGAGTAGAGTGCGTGCGGCGCTGGCATGCGGGCGAGATTCGCGGGCCAGGGATTGGATTGAACGAATTCCCGGTATTCTCGCCCGGCATCAGCCAGGGCGTCGCCGGTGGCCGCTTCGCGCGAGCCGAGCAGCTCGTGGAAGAAAACCCCAGCCAGGCCTGCGCCAGCCAGCGCCGGCACGGCGAGCAGGGTATTGCCGACGTCGCCCACTGCTGCCGTTCCCGCTGCAGCGGCAGCCATGGCCGCGCGCCGGGCGGCATCGAAGCGTTGCTCCGCGGAAAAAAACGCCGTCTCGCGCCCCACCTGCGTAGCCCAAGACGGAAGCCCTTTTCCTCCGGGTAGGTGGCCGGCGAGCACCGACAGCTCAAGGTGCGTGTGGGAGTTGACCAGTCCAGGCAAGAGCGCACCCTGCGCGCGCTCCTCAGGCAGCGAGGCAAACGCCGACTTGATTTCAGCGCGTGGCCCGAGGGCGACAATGGTTTTCTCGCCATCCACGACTACTGCGGCCTCGGCCAGCGCAGGGCTGGCAATGGGCAAGACCCAAGGCGCGCTGATCAGCCGAGCGGGATGCGAGAAAGGCACAATCAAATGCCTAGCACAGGGGCGCGAAGTTGGTTGGAGATCTATGCCTCTGCGCGCCATTGAAAATTCGTATGCTACCTACGAATTTTCAACCCTTGGCCCTGCCACCCCGTCGGTCGTCATGGCCGACACGCTCCGCGCGAATGAGGAGCTGTCGGAAAGCCACACTGTTCTCGGCCGGGGTGCGTCCGGCCCAGAAGCCCCTCGCCTTTGACTGGATCTTGCGCCTCTGGTAATCGGACCCTCTCGGCGCATGACAACACCCGCTGGGCCCGGATTACGGCGCACATGGCGTCGGCGCTTCGACTGCGACGCCGTATCGAGCGGGAAGAAGTCGAGGACGAGGCGGTGCTCTCGCCGTCGGGCAGCGTGCTGCACGCCACGGGCGTGGCCAAGCAAGCCGATGCGCGCGGG
>PMKP01000296.1 GCA_003157775.1 Myxococcales bacterium
CCTGAACCCCTTCCAGGGCTATTCTGAAGACGAGCGCAACATGTTGAGCCCCGAAGTGCGCCGCGCTTTGCGCGCCTTTGCCGTGCTGGACGGCGCCTTTGTTTTGCGCGAAGACGGCGTGGTGCTGGCCGCAGGCCGCTACCTCAACTTCGAAGAAAAGGATGTGCGCGTGCCTCTCGGCCTAGGCTCGCGCCACATGGCCGCCGCCGGCATCACCCACGAGACCGAGGCCATCGCCGTGGTGGTGTCACAGACATCCGGGGCTGTGCGCGTTTTTCGTCATGGCCGCGCGGTGCTCGAGTTGTCGTCGAGGATCCGGCGATCGTAGTCGATGGGAACCCTGGGAGGGTTCCCATTCCCTCCCGCGATGGTTCGCCGCCAGCGAAGCCGGCGGGCTTCCCACGCGACTAGAAGTCCACCAACTGTCGGATTCTCGCCTCCAACTCGGCCTCTGTCACTTCGTGCTGCTGGCGCGTGCCGAGATCGCGCAGAACCAGCTTTCCGCTCTGTAGCTCGTTGTCGCCGACGATGAGAGCCAGGCGTGCTTTGAGCGCGTCGGCGCGTTTGAGCTGCGCCTTCAGGCTTGCCTGACGATGTTCTACCTCGGTGCGCACGCCTGCCATGCGCAGGCGATGCGCCACGGGCAAGGCCCATGCCTGCGCCTTGTCTCCCAGAACCGCAATGAACAGGGCCAACACGGGCTCGAAGT
This sequence comes from Myxococcales bacterium, assembly GCA_003157775.1. Taxonomy (GTDB): domain Bacteria; phylum Myxococcota_A; class Polyangia; order Fen-1088; family Fen-1088; genus Fen-1137. Next base: position 710 of record PMKP01000296.1, read on the forward strand.
CCTCGGCTGGCTCGGCCAAGGCCAGAAGCACGCGCTCGACGCCCAGGGCGAAGCCGATGGCGGGTACCTCCGGCCCGCCGAGAGAAGACACCAGGCGATCGTAGCGCCCGCCGCCGCCCAAAGTATTCTGCGCACCCAGATCGCCGAGCTTGGCCTTCACCTCGAAAATGGTGCCGGTGTAGTAGTCCAGTCCGCGCACCAGCTTGGTGTCCACCACGCTTTGGATTCCCAGTGCCGAAAGGTGGCTGCGCACGGTCTCGAAGTGGCGCTTGGATGTGTCGCCCAGCCTGTCCAGCAACACCGGCGCGTGGGCAGCCAGCGTTTGAATATCGGGATCCTTGGAATCCAGGATGCGCAAGGGATTGGTTTGCAGACGCTGGCGCGAGTCCTCGTCCAGCTTGTCGAGATGGTTGGAAAAATACCCGCGCAGAGCTTCGCGATAGCTTGCGCGTTCCTCGGGCTCGCCCAGGGTGTTCAGCGCGACCTCGAGGTCGGAGGACTTGATCCCCATCTCGGCCAGCAACGCCACCAACATCGCGATCATCTCGGCGTCGACGGTGGGCGCCGCCAAGCCGAACACTTCGGCACCCACTTGGTGGAACTGGCGCAAGCGGCCGCGCTGGGCGCGCTCGTGGCGGAACATGGGGCCGAGGTAGTACCAGCGGGTCACCGGCTCACGGTTCCACTGCGAGCGCGCGATGTACGCGCGCACGGCGCAGGCGGTGCCTTCGGGCCGCATGGTCACGGACTGCCCGTCCCGGTCGGCGAAGGTGTACATCTGCTTTTCGACCACCTCGGTGTCCTCGCCCACCGAACGCACGAAGAGCGGCGTGTACTCGAGGATCGGCGTACGCAACTCGCGGTAGGCAAACGCCTCCAGCACCGCGCGCGCCTTTTCCTCGACAAATTGCCACTTCGACACCTCGGGCGGGAGGATGTCGTTCATTCCTTTGACGGTAGGCGGGAGGTCAGGCACGAGCGGCTTTATAGCAGATGGCCCGGGCGGCGGCGGGTTGTGGTTTCTCCACTACTCCGTGCGCACGACAGCCGGGCCGAGGCCTTCCACGATGCGCGCGGTGGCGCGTTCCACCAGGGCTGCGTCGCGGCCGTCGACCGTGATCTTGACTTTGTATTCGGCGACGTCGAGCCGAGGATAGGATCCGACCGCCACGCCGGGAAACTCGGCCACCACAGCGTCCAGGGTTGCGGCGATCACGGCCTCGCTCTCGCGCGAGTAGACCGCACGACTGAGGATGGGGCGGGCGCGAAACCGTTCGCGCACCATCTCAAACTTGCGTCGGAATATCTCGGGCACCCCCGGCAGAAGGTAGACGTTCTTCACCGTCACCACCGGCCAACGGGAATGGTCCCCATCCGGGCCGTAGAGCAGCCGCGCGCCGTCGGGGATATCGGCCATGCGCAGGTCGCGCTCGTGCAGAGCAGGCCCCAGGGCTGAACGAATCTTGGCCTCCAGCTCCGAATTTCGCGCCGGGCGCAGCCTAAACGCCTTGGCTACCGCCGCCATGGTGAGATCATCGTGGGTGGGGCCGACACCGCCTGAGGTGAAGACATGGTCGTAGCGGCTGGACATGTCGCGCACAGCCTCGGCAATCTCGTCGATCTCGTCGGGGATGACATCGATACGGCGCACCGCCACGCCCAGACCGCGCAGCTCGCGCACAAGATAGCGAGCATTCTCCTCCTCGACCTTGGCGGAGAGGATTTCCTCGCCGATGACCAGGATTCCCGCGGTTGGACCATGGAAGGGCAAACTCATTTCGACTTCACCCAGGATACATCGATGGATGGCATGTCCACCACAGGACTACGCTGCAAGGCCCACGGGCGTGGGGTCGTTCATCAAGTGCTCCCACCAGGTGACCGCTTGTGGCCAGGCCGGTCTACGGATTGGCGGCGGGAGGCGGCGCCGCTTTCAAGAACGCGTACTCCGCGCACTTGTCGGCGTTGCTGCTGGCGTTGAACTCCTTGCGGAACAACATGTATCCCTGCTGCTTGAGCCCGTCGACCAAGCCCACGAAGTCCATGAAAGCATGATTGTCCCAGAAGTGGAACTCGATCAGGACCTGCTGGACGTTGAGGGCCGCCAATGCATGCGTCTGCAACACCTGCTTGAGTACAGTGTACTCGCCGCCCTCGATGTCCATCTTCAGGATGTCGATGCGCGGGTGGTTGTGAGAGCGAGCGATGTCGGCGACGGTCTGCATCGGAAGCTTCTTGCCCTCGAGCTCGAGCCCGTCGGGGCTGGAGACCGGCCCCACTCCCAGCGCCTCGTAGTGGATACGCCCCGAACCGCAGCCCTTTTCCCAGGTGGGCTGGCCGAAGTGCGCCACCACCGACGGGGTAGGATCGAACATATAGACCTGGCTGCCGAACAGGCCCGCCATGTCCGTGTCGAACGAGATGTCCTCGCCGACGCCGAACGAATACACGATGGCCGGCTGGGGCAGCATTTGGGGGCTGCAGACCCACTTGCCGCCATCATTGAGCCGGCCGACCCGGATCGCGGTATCGCAATCGGCGACGGCGTCGAACAGGTAGCTGCGCTCGCGAACCTTGTGCTTCTTCACGAAGCAGTTCGGGCACTGGCGGTACTCGGCGAGTACCTGATCCTGGACGGCCGACCGCTCGCGATCGATCTCAGCCTTGGTCTTGAGCGGAGCACGGCCGGCGAAGTCCTTGTTGCGGGTGTCGACGGCTTCATTGGCGTTGAACTGTGCGCTGCCACACGACAGGGCCGCCGCTGCCGCGACGAGCAGGACGGCGATTGCCGAAAGCGAACTCAAGCGGAGATGGTGAGCGGCGTGTCTCATGGTTCTCTTCTCTGGAGGGCTACGCTAGGGGCAGCTCGCGCGGTGAGCAGGTAGACTGGCACCCCCAAGGCCAGCGCACCCAGCCCGACCAGCGATTCGATCGGACGAAAGCGCAGCAAGTATACCACCATCGCCGCCGTCATCACAACGAACAGAGCGGGCGTCACGGGATAACCCCATGCCTTGTAGGGCCGAAGCGCGTCGGGGCGGCGCACGCGGTCGACGAACACGCCGAGCACGGTGAACATCGCGCTCGCCGACAACAAGAAGCCGAGGCAGGTGATGATGCTCTCGAACGTCGAGGTCGCGATGAGGACGATGACCACGATCATTTGGATCAGCACCGCGCGATGTGGGACGCCGTGGCGGTTGAGCGAGGCAAGCGCACGCAAGATCGGCACGTCTTCGCCCACGACCATCAGCACGCGGGGGCCAGCCCAGACCATCGAGCTGATTGACGAGACGAGGCCGAAAGAGATGAGCAGCCCCATGGCCCGCGCCCCGGCCGGTCCCAAGAAGGCGGTGGCCGCGATGTACCCGACCTCCACCTGACCCTCGAGTGCCGACAGCGGCGTCGAATAGAGAAAGGCGAAGTTGAGCAGCACATAGAGCGCCGTGACCAGCAGCGTGCCCAGAATGAGCGACCGAGGGATGTTGCGCGCCGGGCGGGCGATCTCGCCCGCCAAGTATACGGAAGCGTTCCAGCCGGAGTACGAGTAGGTCACGTACACCAGCGACACCGCAAACGGCGCTGAGATCAGCACGCCGAAATCGCCCGTGCGTGGCGTGAATTGGATCGGTTGCGGAGTCGCCAGGATGAGCGCGCTGGCGATGAGCGCCGCGATAAGGACGATCTTGAACAGGGTGAAGAAGCCTTGAAACCCGCTGCGGACCCGCACCTGCAAGAGGTGCACCGCCGACACAATCACCACCGCGAGGACTGCAGTGTGCGTAGGGTTGGTGCCGGGCCACACGTGCGAGAGATACTTCCCGAGCGCCATGGCCGAGGCCGCGACCGGCGCCGCGAACCCGACGGTGATGGATAGCCACCCGCCAAGAAATCCCGCCATCGGGTGGTAGATGCGCGTGAGGTACTGATACTCGCCCCCGGAACGTGGCATCGCCGCGGCCAGCTCGCCGTATGAAAGCGCGCCACACAGCGCGTACACGCCGCCCACCACCCACAGCGCCAGCAGCGCGAACGGCGAGTGGATTTCCGCCGCCTGGAATCCTAGGCTGGTGAACACTCCCGACCCGACCATGTTCGCCACCACGATGAAGGTGGCCGTGCCGAGGCCGATCAGACCGGCACGACCGCCTGCTGGGGCCGCTGCGACCGCGATCTCGTGAGACGAAGTCCCCATCCTCTGCCTACGCGATCACGCCCAGCGCGCGGGCCTTCTTCGCGGTTCGCCCACCGCCAGCCCGCGCAGCTCGCGCACGAGATAGCGGGCATGCTCCTCCTCGACCTTGGCGGAAGGGATTTCCTCGCCGATGACCGGGATTCCCGCGGTTGGACCATGGAATGGCAAACTCATGTCGGCTGTATCCGAAATACTACCCAAAAAATTGCGACCCTGGCCAGCGTCCCCATACTAATGAGACGGAGCCGTCATGCGTCGCGATACCCGGTCAGGAAGACCCTGGATTCTGCGTGGGCTGGCGGCTGTTCTGCTGGCCGTGACCTTCGGCTATGTGCCGTATCACCTCTATGCGCGTTCCGGGTATGCCCGCTACTTGGAGCTGCGGCGTGATCTGACAGCGGCCAAGATGCGCAACGCTCGCTTGCGCGCCGAGAACGAGCGGCTTGCCCGCGAAGTCGAGGCCCTACGCACGGACTCTCGCGCGCTTGAACAGGTGGCCCGCGCCGACATGGGGTGGGTGCGGCCGGGCGAGATCCTTTTTGATTTCGGCGAGGGGCGATGAGGCTGTCTAAGCTGCGCGCCCGTCTGGCTTTCGCGATCCGGCGCACGGTGCAGACGGTGTGGGGCTTTGCCCTGGTGGCAAGCATGGCCGCGCTCTTGTGGCTGGGATGGTTTCCCGACTTGCGCCAGCCTGGCGCCGACTGGACGCGTGGGTTGGCCGTGGCTGCGCTGGCAGCGGCCTTGCTGGTCAAGCTGGCCGGTCGCATTGGCACTGGTGAGCGCCGGCGCACCCGCGGCCGCGAGATGGTTTCCGATCTCGAAATGGGCCTGCTCTTGCTCTCGGCGACCTATGTCTTTCTGTCTGTGGTGGGCGGGGTCACGGCGCCGCTCTATCCATTGGTCTACGCCTTGGTCAGCTTCCTGGTCACCTTCCATCCCCTGTCGGTCGGCTGCCCGTTGGCCGCAGCAGCGCTTGGGTTCGAGTCCATCATGGCCTTTGGCCCTGGCGCTGCGCCGGGTGCGGAGGCCGCGTTTCCTGGGCACGCGGGCTTCATCGCGGTGTTTGCCGTGCTGAACGTGGCCTTCTTGCACGCCGAGGTGGCGCGCCAGCGACGCGAGCGCCGCCGCTGCCTCGAGGCCGAGGTGGCCTCAATGCGGGAAGAAGCGCGCGATTTCCGTCTTATCTCGTCAGTCTTGAGCAGCGAGCATCCCGTGCGCACGCGAGCCGAGGAGGAGGAGAAGCTTTCGCAGGGATCGATCGAGACCATTCACGCACAGCTCTTGCACACGGTGGACCTTCTCCGTCGATCTATGGGGTTGCAGACCTGTGCTCTGCTTTGGCTGGACAACAGCGGCGACAAGTTGAAGTTCAAAGAACTGTCAAGCGAGTCCTCCCACATCGCGGAGGGGCCGCTGTCGGCGCACACCGGGGTGTTGGCCGCCATCATCAAGGACCGGCGGCCCTGCCTGCTGGAATCGCCGCGGCCGTCACTTCTGCCCTACTACCAGGGGCCGGCCGACGTGTCGGCCTTCTTGGGCGTGCCGGTCTCCGAGGGCCTGTCTCTGCGTGGGGTGCTGGTCGGCGATCGCAAGACGGGCGCTGCGTTCTCGGCGAGCGAAGTGGAGTTGTTCACCGCCGCTGCCGATCAGGTGATGCGCATCGTGCAGTCGGAGCGCGTGTTTCAGGCGGTCGAGCGATCGAAGCACGAGCACGAGCGCTTCTACCGGGCCTCGGCTGCGCTCAACCGGGCGCTGACCCTGGCCGAGGTCTATGACGCCGCCATCGAGGGCGCGCGCGGTGCCTGCGAATTCGATTTCGCCGCTATCGCGACCTATGATAGCGCCGACGGGAGCCACGTCATCAGTCGGGTGGTGGGCGAGGGGGCCGATGAGCTTGCCGGCAGGGCTTTCTGCGATCCGGGCTCTATCGCATCCATGGTGGTCAAGAACAAGCTGGCTTTGCCTGCGGCGGGCGACTGGCGTGATCGCGGCGGGTCTTATGTGTTCGAGCCGCGTGAGCGGCTCAACGGCTTCGAGTCGCTCTACGTCTTGCCCCTGTTGGTCAAGGACGAGGTCATGGGAACCTTCACTGTGGCGGCGCAGCGGGCTGGCGCCTTCCCGGCTGACCGGCGCGAAATGCTGGGCGTGATCGCAAACCAGGTGGCCATCTCGCTGCAGAACGGTCGCATGGTTCAGGCGCTGGAGGAGCAGGCCACCACCGACGGGCTGACTGGCCTGTGCAACCATCGCACTTTCCAGGAACGCTTCTCCGCGATGTTGGGCCGGGCCGAACGCCACCCGATGCGCGTGTCCTTCATCCTGACCGACATCGACCATTTCAAGAAGATCAACGATACGCATGGCCACCCGACTGGCGACCAGGTTTTGAAGAGAGTGGCGGCTATCCTGAAAGCCAGCGCGCGCAAGATCGACATCGTGGCCCGTTATGGAGGCGAGGAGTTTGCCTTGGTGCTGGAGGGGACGGACCGCACAGGGGCGCGCCAACTAGCCGAGCGCATCCGGCAAGAGGTGGGCGGCCAGACGCACGACTCGGCCAAGGGAGCATTCAGGGCGACACTGTCACTGGGCGTGGCGGTGTATCCTGAGGACGGGAAGAGCAAGCAAGAGCTGATTTCCAACGCCGACCAAGCGTTGTACGCGGCCAAGCACGGCGGCCGCAATCGTACCGTGTGCCACGGCGAGATCGCGCGGGCGAAGGACGAGCTACCACCGGCGCGCGCAGCGGCGGGGTAGGAGCGGACCTGCGGTCGCCTGCGAGCGCGCGCAGCAGCGGGGTAGGGGCGACCTGCGGTCGCCCGCGAGCGCGCGCAGCGGCGGGGTAGGGGCGACCTGCGGTCGCCCGCGAGCGCGCGCAGCGGCGGGGTAGGGGCGACCTGCGGTCTACCGCGAGCGCGCGCAGCGGCGGGGTAGGGGCGACCTGCGGTCGCCCGCACGGATCGGTCGATGGCTCAGCGGTGCCGTAGGCGATCTGCAGGGTCGCTGAACCTGATCGCCCGTAGCCGAAACAGCAACCGGCCGTCGCTTGCCGACAACCCTCCATCATGGAGGCAGCCGCACGCGCAACGCCCGCAATGGCGGGACCGGTTTGCACGCGCCGGCAGCCGGAGGAGACTGCGCTTTACAAGGTGATGCAGCAGCATCTGCTGACCTTCGAGCAGGTGTGGACCGACAAGTCGGACGGCCGGACGCTGCCGAAGTTCGTGCTCGTCGCCTCGCGACGCTAGGGCCTGCCCGCCCTGCCTCCCCCTGCACGCGGCTTCGCCGCGCCCGTCGGAGCTGCACGGGTTCATGGCGTGTGGAATCTTGGGACGAGGTCTGGCACACCTGTACTGCGACGCCTGTCGCGAGCACCACGTTTTGGCCTTCAGCTGTAAGGGCAGGGCCGTGTGTCCAAGTTGTTTGGGTAGGCGCATGAGCGAGGGCGCGGCCGAGTTGGTGGATCACGTTCTGCCGGACTTTCCGATCCGCCAATGGGTCTTGACAGTGCCCTTTCCGCTGCGTTTTCCGCTGGCGTTTGATGGCAAACTCCTCGGCGAGGTCGTACGCCTCTTCATGGACACGGTGGCGACTTCGTACCGCGAGCGCCAAACCGACCGTGGCCTGCCCGGCGGGCAGTGTGGTGCCGTTGCTGTCATTCAGCGCGCATCAAGCGACCTCCGGTGCAACCCGCACGTCACACATCCTGCCCGACGGAAACGTGAAGCTGGAGTTCAAGCGACCTTGGTCTGATGGTACTACCTCGATTGAATTTTCACGACTCGCCCTCATCGCGCGTCTCGCTGCCGTGGTGCCCCCAGAGACCCCAACAGAATGCGAG
>PMKP01000093.1 GCA_003157775.1 Myxococcales bacterium
CCGATGTCGGCCGAGGTGACCCCCGCCATCACACGGTCGAGGTAGCTGATACGTCCAGCCACGGCCAAGCGCAGCCGCGAGGTCAGCGCGGCGGACAGCTCGGCCGAGGTGTCCATGATGTCACTGGCAAGGTAGCCGTGCACGCCGGACGCAGGAAGCTGGCCCAGCTCGATGCGCACCAGGCCGCCCAGCCCGCGTCCGTAGTCCGCGCCGTACGCCCCGGGCGAGAGATCGATGGACTTGACCAGATCGGAGTTGACCGTCGAGCGCAACCCGCCCATGTGGTACAGGCTGGGAATCTCCACCCCCTCAACCACCACCCNNACCTTCAGGGTGTCGCCTTGCGTGCCGGGAACCTTGCGCGCTTCCTCGGTGCGAATGCGGGTCTCCACCGCCTCCTTCTTGATGCGGGCCGCGCGCACGATGACCTCCTCGTCTACGTCTTCCTCCTTCTGTTCCACGTAGTACTTCATCGTGCGCTTCTGGCTCGGCCGGATGGTTTCGTCGGTCAGCACCGTGACAAGTCGCGGGTGTCGAATCTCGATCTTGTGTGCACCTGGAGGCAGATCGGTGAACGAAAAGGACCCGGCCGCGTCGGTCTTGGTGGCCAAATCCAGGTCCTTGATCCGCACGGTCACCTCGGCCATGGGCTGCTTCTTGAATCGATCTAGAACCACGCCCTCGAAGTTCACCTGTGGTCCCAGTGACACCATTTTGGTCACGATGGTGAAGTCGTATCGGTAGGTGATCTTGACGGGAATGGCTTGCCCTCCGGCTTCGGCCGGAGTGAAAAGGAACTGTCGAGCAGCGGCAACCGCGGCACTGTCGAAATCGGAGCCGCCGCTTTCGACCACCTCGACCACGCCGACCTTGCCGTCGTCCCCCACTTCGATGGAAAGCAGGACGCGCGCGGTGATCCCGGCGTCGTGCTTGTCCTTGGGATACTCGGCTTGGACGAAGTGAATCAGGCGGGGAGGCTTGCTGATGGTGACCGCCTCATCGGCACGCGAAGACCCTGGGCAGACCGGGAACCCGGCGCCCAAGAGAGCGGCCACAAAGACAAGGCGGTGGTGCAATCAGTCCCCCAGCTCGAAACGGCGGGCCAAGACATAGGTCCCTCCCGCGACCGGCTTGCCACAGGCCATGGCTGGCCGGAAGCGCCACTGTTTGACCGCGGCCACCGCGGCCGCATCGAGTTCGGGGGACACGCTGGCCAGCACCTCGACTGCCATGACCGAGCCGTCTGCGCCGACCACGACTTTCAGCTTGAGCTTGCCCTCGATGCCCTCGGAGCGTGCCGCGGCCGTGTACTCGATCTCGGTCTTGAACACCGGTTCAGGCTTGGAAGGCTCGTCGGTGCAACGCTCTTCGAGGTTCGGCCCTGCCCCCAGCTCCTGGTGCTGGCGCCGGCGGGGCGCACCAGGTTCGAAGGTGGCCACCTTGGTGGGTGCCACAGCCTGGGGGGCGCGCACGATCGGGATTGCCACGGCATCGCCGATATCCTCGTTGCTCATGGCGATCTCGGTCGGCATGACCATGGTCGCCGTCAACTTTGGTGCCGCAACTGGCGCCGCAACCGGCATGGGCTTGGGCGCAGCCGAGACTCTTTGTTCCTTCGGCTTGGTATCCACCTTTGCCACCTTGGGCGGCGCCTTGGGCTTGGGTGGAGCCTCCTTTTTCTTCTTCTTGGCCTCCTCCTGCAACTGCACAACGTAGGTCTTGCCCGAGGCGCGGTGCTGTGATGCTGTGAGCAGCGCAAACGCAAACCCGGCGTGAATCACCATCGAAACGAGGATCGTGGCCTTCTTCACGGCAAAACCTCACGGCTGGGCTGCAAGCGGCAGAGCATCGTCCGCTACTCGCCCCCGACCTGCATGACGTTGATTGCGAATTTGGTGACGCCGGCGACTTTGGCGAGATCCATGACGTGAACCACCTGGCCGTGGGCCGCCTCTTTGTCAGCGCTGATGACCACGCTGATTTCTGGATCGACCGCCACCGCTTCCTTCATGCGGCTGCCCAATTCCTGTTCGGTCACCGGCTGTTCGTTCCAGCGCAGCTCGCCGCTCTTGAACAACTGCACGGTGTTGGGCTTCTCCGCGGTGCCGTCGCTCATCTTTGCCCTGGGCAGGCTGACCTTCAAGGTCTGGGCCACGATGTACGTGGACGCCACCATCAGGATGACCAGCAACACCAGGCACACGTCGACCAGCGGGGTCACATTGATGGCGGAGATTGTCTTGGCCCGCCCCACACCTGCCATTGTGCCAGCCATCAGCCGTTCACCTCGGCCGGGCGCAGCGACCTCTTGGGATCGGCGAGATCCTCCAGCGGAGGAGCGTTCGACCCTTTGAGTGAGTTCTTCTGGTTCTTGCTCGACTTCATAATCGCAAGAACCTGATTGGCAAGGGCGGCCGAGTTCTCTTCGATGTCATTGCACTTCTTCTGGAACAGGTTGAAGGCGACCACCGCGGGAATGGCGACCAAAATGCCGATGGCGGTGGCGATGAGGGCCTCGGAAATGCCGCTCATCACGTTGCCCATGCCGCCCGCGCCGCCCGCGGCGGCCATGTTGGCCGAGGCAGCCCCCAATTCCTTGAAAGCCGCAACCACGCCGAGCACTGTGCCGAATAGACCAATGAAGGGGGCGTTGTTGCCCAGGGTACCGAGGAATATCAGCCCGCTCTCGAAGACCTTGCGGCGTTGGCGGATGCCCTTCTGCACGATCTCCTGCAGGGAATCGGGGCCGTCGGCGTAGTACTCCAGGGCGTCACGCAGGATCTCGGCCTCAACGGCTCGCATCTCCTCTAGCTCACGCTTGGCGCCGGCCACGTCCCCGGCGCGCAGTCGCTTGGCCAAAGCATTGCTGGTCGCAATCATGTCCAGACGCCGTTTGCGGAAATACCACCAGCGCTCGATCACAATGCCGACCGAGTAGACGGACAGCGCGAGCAGAATGTAGAGAACCGCGGCAGCCCCGGTTTGGGCAACGAATACCAGTTTGTGCATCAGCAGCATGGGTCACCTTTCCTTTTTAGTAGTCAAACACGAGCGCCTGTACTCCNNCGTGTCGATATCGGTCGATTGTCCGGAAGCTTGCAACACGGGGTCGGCGCCGTTGTTGGTGAAGACGCTAACCCGCCAGCGCGCGGTGGTCTCGGCGCACAGTGAGAAAGTGTCGACGCGCACGATGTAGCGTCCGTTCGGAGCCGTGGTGGGGAAGATCACGTTCTCCTCCCGGCGCCCATCGATCACACACATGCTATTGGAGTCGAAGTCGAGATAGCCGGCCTGCATTCCGGAATCGACGCTCGCGCCGGCGGACCCGAACGGCAGACCCGATGGCTTGCGCGACCAGATCTCGTTCACGCCCGCGTCCCCATCGCTGGGCAACTGGACGTGCAGGTCAAGATCAGCTTCTGTGTCCCAGTCAAGGCTGATGACCAGAGCGCCCGCGATGCGCGGCTGGTCCATGGTCATCGGT
>PMKP01000118.1 GCA_003157775.1 Myxococcales bacterium
TACGCCGAGTGCCCGTCTGGCGGAATTGGGGCGCGAGGGGCGTACGCGGGTCGCAGAACAGCACGACGCGGGTCGGAACGGCCGCCAGATGGCCGAACTGCTACGCGCCTATGGCGAGAAGCGGAAAGCTGCCTCGGATCCTGCCACCCCTTGAGGCTCGGTCATTTCGGGTCGCGACAGCTCCAGGTTCAGCCGTGCGAGCGCCCCGGCCAAGAATAGGGGAATCGGATTGCCCATGCCGTTGGGCAAGAGATCGAAAACATAGCAGGCCAGCGCAACGGCCAAGCCCGCCAAGAGGAAGCGGTCACCTGGCTCCCGTACCCGCCTCAACACGCGCGCCGCGCGCATCACCGGATAGAGCAGAAGACCGAACGCGCAGACAAGCCGCAGAAGTCCACCTCCGGTCAGTACGATGATCCAGTAGCCATCGGTGACCACGGTGTCGAGGCCAGTATCGTCATGGACTCGGTTGCGGCCGAAACCACCCCAACCGAACCATAGCCGTCCGCGGGCCAAGTCCATGAGCTGCTTGTCCATGTCGAAGCGGTACTGGAGCGATTGAGCGCGTTCGGGGCTCAGATGCTCGCTCGTGAATTCTGCGATGGCTTGGTCAGGGAATACACCCGCGAGCTTGACGCCGGGATAGGCCATGCACACTGCTGCCAGCAGCACAGCTAGGAGGATCTGCCGACGTGGACTTGCAAACGCCACGACGGGCAGTGTGACCAGACCCATGATGATGGCGCCGGTGCTCTTGCACAGGACCAAGATCAGCACCAGGTACAGGGTCGACCAGCCCGTGGGCAACCCCAAGCGCGATCTCCTGATGCGTCCTTCGGCGGCGGCGAGAAGTGCCGCAGCCAGTGCGAACATGCCTACTGCCAAGCCATGTATGAGGAACACGATGGGACGGAAGCCGCCCCAGCGGCGGGCCTGCGCAAAAACAGGGAAGTAGGCATAGCCATAGACCCAGTGATGTAGGTTTGGGCTCATCCGTATTTCGAACAGCATGAAGAGCGAGTAGAGCAGGCCCAGTCCAACAAAGGTGCGCACGAGGGTGCGGGCATCGCGGCTTGAGGTGATGACCAGCCGGCCGACCAGATAGGGCAACGCGTCCTCGAAGAAGAAGCGGATGGTGGAAGACAGCAGGTCGTGCATCGTCAATCCGGGCAGCACCAAGGGCCCGTAGGTCAAGGGGTCACGATTGGTGAACACGGTGAATGCGATCGCCACAACCGTGAGAAGCACGAACGCATCCCCGCCACGGCCCAGGCGTGCGCGACTTACCTGTCGAGGGGAGAAAGACAGCAGGCCTACCAGGGCGCAAACCGTCGCCACCTCGTGCTTGCCCAGAGGCGGAATAAGCGGCGCGTCGAAGCAGACCAACCCTGGCAGAAAGAGTATCCCAACCAGCACGACGAACATCGCCGCCCTGGCCGGCCGCATGAGGAAGAAGGCAAGCGCCGACAGCGGCACATAGGCCGCGAGCACGAAGTATGCGAAAGATCCGGGCACTGCCGAGCGACCTCTCCTTTGGTCGGGAACAAGGGTAGCAAACTAGAGGGACGGGGGGTGGTGGCGAATGAGCCAGACCTTCAGAATACGCTAGTGCCCGCAGCCAAAGGGGCGAGTCCATTCATCTCCCAAAACACCGCGGCTTGCGAGAAAACGTGACGCTGGCACCGAGGAGTCCGGCTGGGGCGGCCGAAACCGGCGCGGCGTCGGATCTTGAGTTCCCTTGTGCTACGCTCCTGGCCCCCATGAAGGAGATCTCCGCCCAACCCGCCCCGTTGCCGACTTCGCGTGACGCGGTCCCAAGAGGTGCGCCTGAACCCCGGAGCACCCTGAACAAGGCAGCCTGGAAAGGCTCGACCATCACGCTGATCGGGCAAGGGGTTGGCTCAGTTATTCGCTTCGGATCCAACCTGATCATCACGCGCTTGCTCCTGCCCGAGCATTTCGGCCTTATGGCGCTGGTGTCGACCTTCCTGTTGGGGGTCGCCCTCTTTTCCGACACGGGCGTGGGCCCCAACATCATTCAGAACCCCAAGGGCGAGGAGCCGTTCTTCTTCAACACCGCCTGGACCGTGCAGGCCATCCGCGGCGTCTTTCTGTGGGTGGTGGTGTGTCTCTTGGCCTGGCCGCTGTCGCGAATCTACCATCAGCCCCAACTGCTCACGCTGCTGCCTGTGGCTGGACTGACGGCACTGTTCGGCGGGCTGGAGTCCACGCGCACTTTCATCCTGAACCGTCGCCTCTCCTTTCTGGCTATCACTTCGCTTGAGTTGGCCACACATGTGGTGAATGTGGCGGTCATGATCGGTCTGGCGGTGGCCTGGCGTTCAGTCTGGGTTCTCGTCCTGTCTGGCGTCCTGTCGACGTTGGTGCGGACTATCCTCAGTCACACCGTGCTTCCCGGTCAGCGCAACCGGTTCGCTTGGGATCCTGCCGCGGGCCGGGCGCTGTTCGAATTCGGACGCTGGATCTTCGTCAGTACAGCGCTCACTTTTCTGGCCACGCAGAGCGATCGACTGATCCTTGGCAAGCTTGTGTCGGTGGCCGAGTTGGGATTCTACTCCCTCGCGGCCGGCCTAGCCGCCGTGCCGCTACAAATTGTGCAGGGGGTGGGTGCCCGGGTACTCTTCCCGGTTGTCGCAACGGCGATGAGGCAGGCGGACCATGACCCGACCTCCATTCGCACCAAGCGCACCAACCTTTTGTTGGCCATGGCGCCACTCATGGCGCTCGGTGTGGCCCTGTCGCCGGCTCTGGTGCAGTTGATGTATCGGCCGAACTTTCATCCCGTGGGCATGCTCGCCTCTTATCTCTGCATCGGAACTTGGCTGACCATGGTGTCCACCTCGTATGGCATAGTGTTGCTGGCGGGCGCCCGTCCCAAGTACATGAGCCTGGGCCAGTTGGTGAAGGTGATCCTCCTGGTGGGCCCGGCGTGGATCGCGGCGACCCGCTTCGGCGCCGCGGGCGTGGCCGTCGTGGTCAGCCTGTCTGAACTTGGCCTCATCGCCGTCAGCATGGTCGGCTGTCGGCGCTTCAAGGTAGTGTCTGTTGGGTGGGACCTGGGCATCACGCTGACAGGGGCGGCGTTGGTCGGTATCTTCCTGCTGCTGCACAGTTTCTTTCTGCGCCTCACTGGAATACCCGTGGTGGCGCTGGCCATGGTCAGCGTCATTGGTCTGGGTTGCGTCGCCGGGATCGCGAAGAAGGTCCGTCTGATATGAACGAGGCCGCCTCGATTCCGTCGCACGCACCGTTGCCGGTGTGCAGCCTCATGGGGATGCGTCTGGCGCGGGTGGACCGGGAGGATCTGGTTGAGCGCATTTTTGCGTTGCTGGCGGCCGGCCAGGGTGGTTGGCTGGTAACGGCCAATCTGGATTTCCTGCGCCGGTACGTGCGGGATGCCCGCGTCCGCGCTCTTTACGATGCGGCGGACCTGCGCGTGGCCGACGGCGCACCGCTGGTGTGGGCATCGCGGCTGCAGGCCGAAGCCCTGCCCGAACGGGTCGCCGGATCGTCGTTGCTGTGGCTTCTGGCAGAGAGGGCTGCTCGGTACGGGTGTTCGCTGTATCTCCTTGGCGGAACCCCGACCGCCAACGAGGGGGCGGCGCGGGTTTTGGTTGAACGGTATCCCGGGTTGAACATCTGCGGCCGCTCGTGTCCCGCTATCTCCTCGCCGCCCATGGCGGATGAAGTGGCTCGCTTGCGGTCGGAGCTAGTAGCGCTGAAGCCGCATATCCTGCTGGTCGCGTTGGGCTCGCCCAAGCAGGAGGAGTTGATCGTCCGTTTGCGCCCGCACCTGCCCACAACCTGGATGATGGGCGTGGGGGTCAGCCTGAGCTTCGTGGCCGGGGAACTCGGCCGGGCGCCGGTGTGGATGCGGCGAGCCGGGCTAGAATGGATGCACCGTCTGGCGCAGGAGCCAGGGCGCCTCGTCCGCCGCTATCTCGTCGAGGACTTGCCTTTCGCCCTACGCCTGTTTTCTGCGGTACTCATGGCGCGGCTGCGCGCTCGTCGATCCTCGTAGGCGTCACGCTTGCCCTGTTGTGCAGGGACCGTGTGAACGCGATGGTATTCCTACGTTCCTACCGCTTTGGCGCCTTGTGTTCGATGATGGCGCTGGGGCTCCTGGCAAGGCGACGCAGACAATACTCCGCCAGGCCAAGTCCTTCGGGAAGCTTTCCAAGGACGCAGAATTGGGAGTAGAGCCGAGCCTCGGCAGGGCTGCGGCCTTGCTTGCGGGATGCACGGTAGATACGCCAGCCCAGTGCTGGATAGCCTGCGAGCAGGGCAAGGCTGAGGCCGAAGGTGGGGATGGAGAGCCCGATGGCCAGGCCTGGCAGAGCCAAGCCCCAAAAGGCGATGCGTCGGCTTTCGCGCTGCCAGAAGCGGCCCGGTTCATGGCGGTGGCGGGCAGCACCCTCGGCGTAGGCATACCCGGAGCGCCGAGCCCGGCGCCACCACTGGCCAAAGTGCAGCATAGCAGCGTCGTGCAAGGCCATCTCCGCTTCCAGTCGCAATATTCGATAGCCACGCTGGCGCAGACGAAAGCAGAGATCGGGTTCCTCGCCCGCGATCAGGTCGGGCCGAAAGCCTTTCACCTCAGCAAAGGCCGTGATGCGCATCATGGCGATTCCGCCCGACGATTCCGCTGGGCCCGCGGGCCTGTCCCATTCCAGGTCGCACAACCGGTTGTAGATCGAGGCCTCGGGGAAACTCTCGCGCAACCGCCCAGAGACCACGGCCAATCCCGAGTCGCGCGCAAGGGCTGAGGCACCCGCGTGAAGCCAGCCCGCCCGCAACTCGCAGTCGCCGTCCAGGAACTGGACGAACTGGATCTCCGGATACATCGCGCGCAGCCGTTCGAGTCCAGCGTTGCGCGCGCGTGCCGCGGTGAACGGCGGCTCCAGAGCCACCACGGCAGCGCCCCACGCTTGGGCGGATTCCAAGCTGCCGTCGGTCGAGCCCGAGTCCACATACACGATACGCTCGGCCTGGCCTGCAAGGGAACGCAGGCAAACCTTCAGTCGCTCCCCCTCGTTGCGGCCAACCACGACTACCCCTACGGCGGCCTCGGTCAGAGGGGGTCCGGTCGTCTTGGGGATCTGGGGAGAGTCAGGCGGAGAGGCCAAAGCCCCCCATGACTACCACGTCCGGTGCCAAGAAGAAGCGAACTGAGGAGGAATGGGGCGAGTCCGGGTGGCACGTGGCAGTGACATCCACTCACAAATGCAATACAGTTGTCCGCTATCGCACGAGAAACACACCCTGAGGTTCTGGCGTGAGCGAATCCACCGAATGCCATCCCAAGGTCGTCGCGGTCGTCTTGACCTGGAACGACATCGCCATGACAACGACCTGCGTCAGCTCCCTGTTCGCTACTAGGTATCCGGGCTTGGGCATCGTGGTCGTAGACAACGGGACGACCCCGCCGAGCTGCCCGATCCTCAAGCAGCGTTTCCCCTCTATCGAGACCGTCCAGCTTCCTGAGAATCTAGGATTCACGGGGGGCTGCAACCGAGGGCTGACGCGTGCCATGGAGCTGGGTGCGGACTACATTTTTCTGCTCAACAACGACACGATCGTCGGTGAGAAGGCGATCGAGCGGCTGGTCCAAACCTTGGAGTTGATGCCCGATGTGGGACAAGCGAGCGCGCTGTTGCTCCCTCCCGGAGCCGAGAAGCGCATCGGGGGCACCCACTGCAAGATCTTCCGGGATTCGACCCGGCAGGAGCGCATGCACGAAGGCGAACTGCTTTCGGACGTCCATCACAAAGTATTTGAGGGCGATTTCGTGCCAGCGTGCGCTGTGATGTTCCGTCCCCAGGCCCTTAGGGAGGTCGGCCTGTTCGACGAGACGCTCTTCACGAACTGGGAAGACTACGACCTCTGCTGCCGCCTCGTCGATCGCGGCTGGCGGATCATCACGGTCGGCACGGCAGAAGTCGTCCACGCCCATGGACAGACCACCGGGCGAATTTCGCCCTTCATCACTTACCTCTTCACCAGGAACCGGTTGATCTGCCTCTTTCGCTACGGGAAACCAACGGCCATCCTCTGGCAGTCCCCTCGAATCCTTCGCCAGTTTCTCTGGCAGGTCCGGGGCTACGGCTTGACAAACTGGCCCGCTCACCGGGCGTTTGTCAGAGGAGTGGTCGATTTCGTCCTCGGGGTCCGCGGAAAGGGGCACCTGCCTGCCGACCGTCGGGATCGAGTCAAGAAGGAGGTCGCGTCCAAGGCAGCCGAATCTCCAGCGTCCCGGCCGGGCTGAGCCGTCCCATCGCCTGAAACAGGATCCAGAAATGAGAGTCGCCCCGTTGACTCTCGCCCGTCTGGCAGGGAAGATGCGAGCCCATACATGCCGGCAATGGTGCTGCGGCCAGTTCTTCACTCGTCAACCTGCTTCTTTCCGGCAACGCTATGAAAATACTCGAAGTCAAGACGCTACCGATTTCTGATCTGCGGGTGATCCGCTTCGGCAGATTTCGCGATTCGCGAGGCTACTTCACTGAGCCCTACCGGCGAGGAGATCTCGACAAGCACCCGGAGACCGCGTTCTTCAGGGGCATCTCCATCGTTCAGGCGAAC
>PMKP01000472.1 GCA_003157775.1 Myxococcales bacterium
ACATGCCGTGTTTTCGGCAGCCGGCGAGAAAGGTTTCCTGTAAATCAACCTGGGTGGGGTTCAGGGCCGCCCGCAGAGCAGTTCTTCACGCCCAATGAAAGCACGCGACGCCATGGCCAAGCCCCCGGCAGCGTGGGGTCGGCGGCAGGCTCAGGGTGCCGGGTGAGGGCCGTCGTGGGTGTAGTGGAAGTAGTCGAAATCCGCCGCGCCGCCAGCGGTGGCCGTGCTTAGGTTGTAGGTGAACAGGCCGAACTTGATGCCCTCGAACCAGGTGCGTCCCACGGTCACGCTTCCACCCAGCGCCGTGAAGGTCACGCCATCGGTGGAATAGGCGAACGAGATCTGCGAAGACGCGCTCATGCTGGCCTTGAGGTACACCGTGGTGTCTGTGAGCACGGGTCCTGAGGTGTAGGTGCCGTCGACGTTGGCGCGCACAGTGCCCTTGCCAGCCGTGTTCACAACACCGATCCAGCCGTAGGTTTGTCCGAACAGCGTGATTCCGGCCCGCTGCCCGTCGACCATCCCGGAGGTGTCCAGCTTGGTCACGGCAGATGCCACCTTGCCCATGGCCAGTTGCACGACAGTGTTGTACGCGAAAATGATGCTGTCCTCGACGAACGGCACACTGCCAGAAGCGGCGCTGGTACCGCTCTTGCTGGCGAGCGGCCGCGCCGACAGACGCAGCCAACCGGGGCGCGCGGTCAGCGACCATTTCGTGTCGTCGGGATTGTGGTTCCACAGCCACTGCACGCCGAGGTCAGTGCCGTCGAATTCGTCCGAGCTAGCAGGAACTGTAATGGGGAATGTGGCGCTCACGTCGGGTTTCTTGGGTTGCGCTACGGGCTCGCCGATTCCGTTCCCGTCCAGGTCGACACCTATCGTGGGCCAGTTGTCGGTACCCCACTGCGCCGGTTCAAGATGCGCGATGCGACCCCAGCCAGCATTCTGCTGGAAGTGGTAGAACCATGATTGTCCGCTCGGCAGATCGATCCACGATCCCTGGTGCGGACCATTGGTCGAGGTACTGCCCTGCTCGAGAATGGTCTTGCTTGTGTAGGGGCCGAGTATGGCGGACGATCGCCACACGACCTGGTAGCCGGCGTCGATTCCGCCCTCGGGCGCGAAGATGTAGTAGTAGCCGTTGCGCTTGCCCAGCTTCGGTCCTTCGAGGGTCGGGCCGTTCGCCACGGTCGTCGTCGTGCCGAGCAGTTGCTGTCCGTCCCAGCTCATCTGCTGAACGATGAGAGGCCCGGCCCCGGTCTGGCTTCTGATGAGATATGCCTTTTCCCCATTGGGACCGTCGCCGCCCACGTTGACCACGTCGTCCCAGAACGGGCAAGGATCTTCCCAGCCAGCAACAGCCTTCACGACAAGCCAGGGATCCCAAGGTCCGGCAGCATCGGCCGTGGACGTCATGATCAGTCCCTCGGTGGGTGTCGTCACATAGACCCAGAAGCGCCCCTCGTGGTAGCGAATGGCCGGCGCCCAGGTACCGTCCTGGTATGCCTGGCCGGGCGTATCGTAGCGTGGGTCGATGTCCAGTCTGCGGTAAATGCGGGTCAAGAGAGTCCAATTCACGCCGTCCTTGGAATGCAAGACAGGCATGCCCATGAAGTGGTGCGACGCCGCGATCATATAGAAGTCACTGCCCACGACGATGACGTCCAGATTATTGTAGTCCGACCACAGCATGGGGTTCTTGAAGGTGCCGTCGCCTTGATCGCCCCAGGCCCCGGGAACCAAGACTGGGGAGCCAGCGTCCGAGCCGGGGGCGCCGCCGGACACGCTCGACGTTCCGCCATCGCGTCCGCCAGAAGCCGCGCCACCGGCGCCACCCAAGTTGGTCACGCCGCCGGAGGCGCTCGATGTTCCGCTATCGCGTCCGCCAGAAGCCGCGCCACCGGCGCCACCCAAGTTGGTCACGCCGCCGGAGGCGCTCGATGTTCCGCCATCGCGTCCGCCAGAAGCCGCGCCACCGGCGCCGCCCAAGCTGGTCGCACCGCCGGTACGTGCACCGCCATTCGCGCTCGATCCGCTGCTGCCCGCTACGCCGCCAGCTGCGACCGATCCGCTGCTGCCCGCTGTGCCGCCAGCCGCGACCGATCCGCCGCTGCCCGACGCACCACTACCCGCGCCCCCACTAGTGCCGCCGCCAGCGGTGGCACCGCCCGAACCGAGCTGTCCGCCGGAACCAGACGTGGAGGCATCGAGCCCGCTGGCGCCCGCCTTGGACTTCGTCCCTCCGCAGGCGCTCAGACACATCGCAGCCACCAATGCCAGCCAGTGAGCACGACTCGAAAAGACAGGAGAAAGCCTCTTGCTCATTAGACACCTCTGGCTTGGCCAAGGGAGGATTGGCATTGGGGTTTCGATGCCGCTCCGAGACGTTGCGCGTGGCCGGTCACGACGCCCAAGTGTACTACGGTCGGAAGGCCGGCGCGGTCGTCTTGCTTCGGGTCAATGGATGGCAACGAATGGGATAGGCGGCACGGCCTGGAAGCTCGCAAGAGGCAGTGATTCGAGCAATCTTCTGACGTCCAGCGCTCCCGCCGGCGGCCCGTGGAGGGATAGCAACCTCACCCAGACTAACGGTTCGCCAGCAGGACACGGACAGATTATCGTCAACCGGATACGGGAGTGACCTGCGGCTTGCCAGGTGCGGAGGGCGGCTAGCCTATCTTCTGATAGCGGGCAGCCGGCAAGCCGCAGAAGGGGCACTTCTCTGGCGGCTTGCCGAACTCCAGGTGGCCGCAGACCGGACAGAGGTACAAGTCCATCGCATCCAGATCCTTGCCCGCTTGCAGAGCGGCCAGGGCTTGCTGGTAGAGGGCCGCATGTACGCGTTCAACCTTGCTGGCGTATTCCAGCATGGTCTTGCCCTTGTGGTTCTCGCTCTTGGCCTGTTCCACCATGGGCGGGTACATCTCGGTGTACTCGTAGGTCTCGCCAGCGATGGCGGTTTGGACATTCTCGACCGTCGAGGCTACGCCGCCCATGTTTTGCAGATGGGCGAGGGCATGAATGGTCTCGGCCTCGGCAGTCGCGCGGAAAAGCTTCGCGATCTGGGGATAGCCGTCCCGCTCCGCCCGGCGTGCAAAGGCGAGGTATTTTCGATTGGCCTGGCTCTCGCCGGCAAAAGCGGTCTTGAGATTCTCGATGGTCGCGGGCACGGGGAACTCCTTTGGCTGGAATTTGGGATAGCTACGAGACGTAGTCGACGACAAGCATAGGCTGCTGTGCGAGGCGTGCAAGTTCGGCGGGACGCCCGTCCAGCACCCGAGCCCGGCGATCCAGCTTCAACAAGCGTCTGATGGCACCACCTGGCGGTGCCAACCTACCGATCACCAACCTTCGTCCAAGAATCTGAAGTGTGGCCAGGAGCGCGTGCATGGCATTCCTTTGTGCATTGGTGAAGATTCACCAAACCGCCGGTAGGTTTTTTCGAGAAGCTACCACCACCCTGAATCTTGCACCCTTTGGTTGCGGCCGTCAGGTTGCGATGTGAGTTCTGCGGTGAAGAAAGTCAGCCCTCCGCTCCGGGCGCGGCCAGGGACGGGTGGGCCATGAAGAAGGGGATGGCCTCGGCCATGAGATCGAGATTGGGATCGAGCTGCTTGCCGATGCCTTCGGTGATCGCGATTGCGATGTTCACGATAGTGAACGCCGGGGTCATGCGGATGCGATGGCGTCGCAGAATGCCCAGCATGTCGACCAGCACCTTGCCCACTTGGACATCGGCCAGGCGTTGGCCCCAGTAGCGGCCCACGAAATCGATGACTGAAGAACGAAAGGCCTCGTAGGTCTTCTGGTCGTTGGCGNNGCGAGTACATCTGCTTGGCCATGGCTTCGCCATCCCGCTGAGCCCAGGCGGCAAAAAAGCGAGCCAGGGCCGCACGGTGAAAGGGGTCAAGCTCCCCGACCAAGCCTAGGTCGACAAGCGCCACCCGATCGTCCGTGGTGATGAAGATGTTCCCCGGGTGCAGGTCAGCATGAACAAAACCGTCCTCGAAGATCATCTTCATGAGAGCGTGTACGCCCAGCCGGGCGATGCGCTTGGGATCCGATCGCGTCTGGCCCACGCCCAGAATCTTGGTCCCTTCGATGAAAGACATGCACAGGATGCGTTCGCTGGACAGCTCGGCCAGGACCTCGGGGAAGACCACGTCGTGCTCGTCGCGGAAGTTCTCGCGAAAACGCCGATTGTTGTTCGCCTCGATGCAGAAGTCGAGTTGGGCGAATACCGCGCGTCCGAATTCTTCGACGGCAGATTCCGGTTGTACTGGGACCAGGGGGGGCAGCTTCCCCAGCCAACACGCCACTGTGCGCATGATCGCAAGGTCGAAGGTGCACAGCTCGACCAGGTTGGGTCGCCGCACCTTGACCGCCACCACGCGGCCGTCGGGCAGGCGCGCCTTGTGCACCTGCGCGACCGAAGCCGAGGCCAAGGGAACCGGGGCAAATTCGGCGAAGATCTCGCGCAGCGGCCGGTGCAAATCCTCCTCGATGGTGCGCACCACGTGGGCAAAGGCAAACGGTCCCACGTCGTCCTGCAGGTGCACCAGGGCCTGCGTGATGTAATCGGGAAGCAGATCGGGACGGGTGCTCATGATCTGTCCGACTTTGATGAAAGTGGCGCCCAGTCTGCGAAAGAGATTGAGCACGCAGCGGCCAAACCAGGCCTGGCGGCGTTTGCGCCCCGCGAAGGTGATGACCAGCCACAGCCAGCCTGCAAGCCAGCGCAATCCTTGCTGGATGAACAGGACAAGGATGGTCAGAGCGCGCAGAAAGAGCCGCGTGTTGGTGAAAGTGGCTCGCACCATCGCAGAAGGCTATGATTGTCCCACTCTCAACGAATGACGTCTACCGACAGGTCCTCGCCCTATGCCGCGCTCGAGGAGAAGCTCGGCTATTTTTTTCGTGATCCCACTCTGTGCGAGACCGCGCTGACGCACAGATCGTGGATGAACGAGACGCAGCAGACCGATCGCTCGGACAACGAGCGTATGGAGTTCTTGGGTGACTCCGTGCTGTCCTTGGCGATAAGCGACATGCTGATGCGGCGCTATCCCGAGCATCCCGAGGGCGAGCTGTCCAAGGCACGTTCCGCCTTGGTCAACGAGGCGGGTTTGGCGCGCGTCTCGGACGAACTCTTGTTGGGCCAGTGGATCTTCCTTGGTCGTGGTGAAGAGCAGGCCGGCGGGCGGCAGAAACGGTCGCTCTTGTCCAATGCCCTGGAGGCGCTCTTGGGCGCGGTCTATCTGGACGGGGGATTCGCCGCAGCCCGCGAGGTGGTGGAGCGGCTGTTCCAACCCGCGCTGACCGACACACCGGGCAGCACTGCCCGCGATTTCAAGTCGCGCTTGCAGGAAGTTTCGCAGGCCCGCATGCAACTCGCGCCCCGCTACACGGTCATCGCCGCGCACGGGCCCGATCACGACAAGACCTTCGAAGTGGCAATCTTGCTCGGCGACAAGGAGTACGGCCGAGCCCGAGGAAAGTCGAAGAAAGAAGCTCAGCAGAATGCGGCTGAAATCGCTTTGGCGGCGTTGCAGGCCGAACTGACATGATCGATTCGAAGCAGATCCCCGACGACGTTCTTTCGGTGTGTCGCCGGCTGCGCCAGGCGGGGTTCGAGGCGTATCTGGTGGGCGGCTCGGTGCGCGATCTGTTGGTGGGCCGGAGCGTGGGCGATTTCGACGTGGCGACCAACGCCCGCCCCGAGGAGATCCTGGGGGTTTTCGGCGCACGCTTCAGCATTCCCACGGGGCTCCAGCATGGCACGGTGACGGTCCTGGTGGGCGAACCACCGCGCCAGGTAGAGGTCACCACTTTTCGCGGTGAGGGCGCGTATCTCGACGGGCGACACCCCTCGGTGGTGACCTTTGGCGCGACCCTGGCCGAGGATCTTTCGCGCCGGGATTTCACCATGAATGCCATCGCCTACGAGCCAAAGGCGGGTGCGATCATCGATCTTCACCAGGGCCAGCAGGACATCGCACGGCGGCTGGTGCGCACGGTTGGCGATCCCATGGCGCGCTTCTCCGAGGATGGCCTGCGCCCCATGCGCGCCGTGCGCCAGGCGACCCAACTCGGGTTCGAAGTGGACGCGACCACACTGGCCGCTATCCCCGCGACCCTGGATGCCTTTCGCAAGGTTTCGGCCGAACGCGTGCGCGACGAGCTTCTGAAGCTATTGCTGGCGCCTTGCCCCTCGCACGGCATCGAACTCATGCGGCAGACCGGTCTGCTCGGTGAAGTCCTGCCCGAGCTGTTGGCCACGCTCGAGTGCAGGCAGAACCGTTTCCACAAGCACGACGTCTATCAACATAGCCTGGCCACCCTGGATGCCGTGCCGGCAGAACCAATCCTGCGTCTCGCGGCGCTGTTGCACGACCTGGGCAAGCCGCGCACCCAGACCGCACAGCCAGAGGCGCCGGGCGAATTTGCTTTCTTCAAGCACGAGTACGTGGGCGCAGAGATGGTGGAAGCGATCGCCGGACGGTTGCGCCTGTCGCGCGCAGAAACCGAGTTGTTGGTCGCACTGGTGGCACACCACATGTTCTTCTACACACCTGACTGGACCGACGGCACGGTTCGCCGTTTCGTCAATAGAGTGCAGGCGGAGCGCATCGCATCGCTGTTCTCTTTGCGTGAGGCCGACATCGCCAGCCGCGGCCGGGGCGAGGATCCCGCGTGCGAGACGCGTGAGCTGCGCGCTCGCATCGCGCGCGTGGCGGCCGAGGATGCAGCCTTGCGGGTCAAGGATCTGGCGGTGAACGGGGCGGATGTCATG
This sequence comes from Myxococcales bacterium, assembly GCA_003157775.1. GTDB lineage: Bacteria > Myxococcota_A > Polyangia > Fen-1088 > Fen-1088 > Fen-1137. The sequence continues at coordinate 6,794 of PMKP01000472.1, forward strand.
CGCGTGCTGGGCGTGGGCCCTGGACCGCAAGTGGGGCGGGTCCTCAATCGACTGCTCGAACGCGTGCTTGACGATCCAGCGCTCAATCAGAAGGACACGCTGGAGCGGCTCATTCCCGAGCTGGCGTCGGGGTAGGCGCCGGGTAGTTCAACATCTCCATCTCCGAGGCTGGCTCACCGAGCGCGGGCGGGGCGTTGCCGGCCTTCAGAGTGGCGACCACAGGTCGTTCGATTTCGCGCAGGCGCACCACGCGCTCTTCGCCCTGGTCGTCACGCTCACAGCGCACGAGGACCTGCGCTGGCTCCAAGTCAAGGGCCGCCTGGATCTCAAGGGCCGAGCAGGGCAGAAAGGCTGCATCCATTCGATCGGCCAGGGGACGAGCCAACTCGGCGCCGGCTTCTCCCTCCGGGAACAGCACCAGGGTCGGTTTCAGGCGCTCGGCCACGGCCGCCAGCAGAGGGCCATGGGTGGAGTCAAGCGGCGGTCCTTGCAGCGCCTCATCCGCGCAGCACAAGATGCGATCCGCGCCCGCGCTTCCGACTTCGCCAGCCAAAGCAGCGAGTCCATCGGGCGTGGTAGGCCCAAGTGCCAGAAGAGAGTACACCGTTGCCCCAAGATCATCGGCAACTCGGCGCGCCTCCGCCAGCGCGAATCGGGACGAAGCTGTGATCGTCGCGTCTCGAATCTCTGTGTAGGCAACGATGCTGGCCATGCGAGCCGAGAACGCATTGTACCGGGGTCCGTGGTAAAGTGCAGTCACAAGCATGAACGTCGGCGAGAGCCCCCCTCTGGGCACAGACCCGCTCATTGCGCAACTCGTCGCGGATCGCTACCGGGTGTTGCGCAAGCTGGGCGAGGGCGGGATGGGGTCGGTCTACCTGGCCGAGCACGTGGTCATCGAGAAGAGGCTGGTGCTCAAGGTGCTCTCTCCCGACTTGGCGGGCCGGCAGGATCTGGTCGCGCGTTTTCTGCAGGAGGCGCGCAGCGCCTCGCGTATCGGCCACGAAAACGTCATCGACATCTCCGACTTTGGCCAATCCGCCGAGGGCTTGGTCTACATCGCCATGGAGTACCTGGAGGGCAAGGATCTGGGCCAGGTGGTGCGCGCGGAGGGAGCGTTGGCTTGGCCGCGCGTCCGCGACATCGTGATGCAGATCTGTCGGGCCCTGCGCGCGGCGCATGACAAGGGCATCGTCCACCGGGACATGAAGCCGGAGAACATCTTCCTCATCCATCGCGAGGGCCGGCCGGAGTTCGTGAAGATTCTCGATTTTGGCATCGCCAAGATAATGGGCCTAGACCCGCACGGTCCGCGCCTGACTCGCACTGGGATGATTTTTGGCACTCCCGAGTACATGGCGCCCGAACAGGCCGAAGGCAAGGAAGCAGACCACCGCGTCGACATCTACGCCGTTGGCTGCATCATCTACCACCTGATGACCGGCCAAACGCCCTTCGTGGCCGAGAATTTCATGGCGATGCTGACCAAGCACATGATGGAAGATCCGGTGCCGCCCAGCGTGCGTCGGCCGGACTTGGCCATCACGCCCGAGATAGACGCCCTGGTCGGTAAGGCGCTGGAGAAGGACCGCGATAAGCGCTACCAGAGCATGGCGGAGTTTTTTGAGGCGGTGTCGACGTGCCGTGGACCTGACAAGGTGTCCGGCCAGCTCTCTGCCGCGGCCCACACGCGCGAGATGGGGGGCGCACATGTCCAGGCTGCCCTCACGGCGACTGGGCCCGTGGAGCGCGCGTCCGGTACTGAGTTGATGCCGCTCGACTGGGCAGAGGCCGCAGCATCCGAGGTCAGGGACCGGCCCGCTCGCAGACGGCCCAACCAGAAGCTCATGATGGCCGTGGTGGGCGTGGTCCTTGGTGCGGCGGGAGGCGTGGGGCTTGCTTTGTACCTGCGCAACCCTCCGGTCCGAGCGCCCACGATTGCTGGCGAGGCCAAGGTAATTCCGGCGCCGACTCCGGTTGCGGCGCCACCACCGGATCCGGTTCCGACCCCCGCCGCGCCCGCACTACCCCAGGCCGCTGTGCCGGCTGTTCCAGCGCCAGCAGCACCTGCTGAACCTTCCCTTGCAGCACCGATCGCCGAGACACCGCCTGTCGCCCCCGAGGTCACAGCGCCCTCCAAGCACGGACACAGGTCAGCGCACGACAAGCCTGGCCATGCACACTCGTCGAAGCGCGGCGCGGGCATCGCTCATCGTGCGGATTCTGCGCCGCCCACGCCGGTCAAGCCACCCCTGCCGCTCGCGCCTGGCCTGAAGCCATTCCCCGGGCAGTAGTGAGTTCTCAGCCTGAGGCGCCTTCGCGCGCTTGCGCTGGCATCTCCCGCAATCTTTCTGCCGGGAACAGCACTAGGCCCACTAGATAGGCCAGACCGTCGAGGGCGAGCGCGAGATTGAAACCGAAGTTCATCGACAGGGTGACTGCCAGAACCGAACCCATCACGCTGGCCGCACCGTTGAGAGCCCAACCCCACGCTACCGTGCCCGTGCCCAAGGCATTGGCGGCGCGCACAACGCTCGGTATCAGGGCCCCCATCAGCAGACCGGGGACCGTCGCTGAGCGGCGAATCGTCGTGACGAGAATGGATTGTCAAGCGGACTCGACGCCCGGCGTGTAAACTGACCGGTCAGCCTCTCGCTGTGGAGACAACCACGTGGATAGTCGTTCGAGAAAACCCGCCGCGAGAAAAAGTCCGCAGGATCCGGGGCGAAGACTGAGGACCCGCGCCAGTGCCCCTGCGGCCGCCCGCCCTCGCGACCAAGGCGGCTCATTCCCCATCGTTGGCATAGGCGCATCTGCGGGCGGGCTGGAAGCTATCGAACAGTTCCTGCGCCACCTGCCAGAGGGAAGCGGCATGGCCTTTGTCGTGGTCCAGCACATGGACCCCACCCACAGGGGGATGCTGGTCGAGTTGCTCCAGCGGGCCACGCCGATGAAAGTCATCGAGGTCAAGGACCGCCTGCGGGTCGAGCCGGATCGTGTCTACGTGATCCCGCCCAACCAGGACATGTCGATCCTGCGCGGCGTGCTGCACCTGCTGGCCCCGGTGGCGCCGCGCGGGCTGCGCCTGCCCATTGATTATTTCTTGCGCTCACTGGCCGACGACCAGCGCGACCGGAGCATCGGCGTGATCCTCTCGGGCATGGGGTCGGATGGCACTCTCGGCGTCAGGGCCATCAAAGAGCAGGCGGGGGCGGTCTTTGTGCAGGCGCCGGCCTCGGCCAAATTCGACTCCATGCCTCGAAGCGCGATCGACGCCGGGCTGGCCGACGTGGTGGCGCCAGTCGAGGAACTCGCCGCCAAAATCGTCTCCTATCTCGCGCACGGGCCGCTTATAAAACCTCGCAACCAGCCTCTGCCCGGCAAGACCCAGAGTGGTGTCGAGAAGGTCTGCCTCCTTTTGCGCAGTCAGACCGGCCACGATTTCTCGCCGTACAAGCGCAGCACCGTGCACCGCCGGATCGAGCGGCGCATGGGCCTGCACCAGATCGACAGCATCCCCGACTACGTGAGGTATCTGCAGGAGAGCCCGCAGGAGACCCAACTTCTCTTCAAGGAGCTGCTCATCGGCGTGACCAGCTTCTTTCGCGATCCAGCGGCCTGGGAGTGTCTGCGCAAGAAGGCCATTCCGGCGATCCTGGCGGCGCACTCTGCCGGTGGGGCGCTGCGCGCCTGGGTGCCCGGATGCTCGACCGGGGAGGAAGCCTACTCGCTGGCCATGATCTTCAAGGAGGTGGTGGTGCAGGAGAAGCCGACCGGCAGCTTTTCACTGCAAATTTTTGCCACCGACATCGACAAGGACTCTCTCGACAGGGCGCGGCAGGGTGTCTATCCCGCCAACATCGCTGGCGACGTTTCGGCGGAACGTCTGCGCAGGTTCTTCGTGGAGGTAAAGCGCGGCTATCAGGTGGGCAAGCAGATTCGCGACATGGTGCTCTTCGCCCCGCACAACCTCCTCATGGACCCGCCGTTCACCAGGCTCGACATCCTGACCTGCCGCAACCTTCTCATCTATCTCGCGCCCGAGCTGCAGAAGAAACTCCTGCCGCTGTTTCACTACAGCCTCAATCCCGGCGGGGTCCTGTTCCTTGGCAGCGCCGAGACCGTCGGTACCGCCACCGACCTTTTTGCCCCGCTCGAGGGCAAGACTCAGATCTTTCAGCGCCTGGACAGCGGCCTGCGGACAGAGCCGGTCGACTTCCCCCCCTCAGTTTTGCCCGCGCGCCCGCGTGGGGCTGCGGCGTTGCCTGCCGAGACAGGCGCGCAGAAAACCCCGCCCAACCTCCAGGTACTGGCCGAGCAGCTTCTCCTGCAGCGCCACGTACCGGCCGCCGTGCTGACCAACGACAAGGGGGACATCCTCTTCATCAACGGCCGGACCGGCCCATACCTGGAGCCAGCAGCGGGCAAAGCCAACTGGAACATCTATGCCATGGCCCGCGAGGGGCTGCGCCATGAGCTGGGCGTGGCTTTCGGCAAGGCGCTGCGGGAGAAGCGCGCCGTCACCCAGGCCGGTGTGAAGGTGCGAACCGGCGACGGGGTACAGGCCGTGGATGTCGCGATCGAGCCAATCCAGGAGCCGGAGGCGCTGCGGGGTACCGTCATGATCGTGTTCACCGAAGGGCCGCCCCCCGATGCCAAACTGCCGGGCAAGGCCAGACGAACCGCTACCAGCCCGGCTGCACTGGCCCGCAGGGAGCAAGAGCTGCGGCAGGCGCGCGACGAGCTGCACACGACACGCGAGCAAATGCAGACCTCCCAGGAGGAGCTCAAGTCGGTCAACGAGGAGCTGCAGTCGACCAACGAGGAGCTGCAGAGTACCAACGAGGAGCTGACAACCTCCAAAGAAGAGATGCAGTCCCTGAATGAGGAACTGCAGACGCTCAACCAGGAGCTGCAATCAAAAGTAGACGAGCTGTCGCGGACCAACAACGACATGAGGAACCTGCTCGACAGCACCGACATCGCGACCCTGTTCCTGGACGATGCACTGACCGTGCGGCGCTTCACCCCCCAGATGCTCAAGATCGTCAAGCTCATCCCAGGCGACGTGGGCCGGCCCATCACCGACCTGGCCTCGGACCTGGTCTACCCCGAGCTTGCCGAGGAGGCGCGCGAGGTGCTGCGCAGCCTGGTGTTCAAGGAGAAACCGATTGCGACCAGCGACGGGCGCTGGTTCTCTGTTCGCATCATGCCCTACCGGACGCTCGACAACCGGATCGATGGCGTGGTGATCACTTTTGTCGACATTACCGCGTCCAAGACGCTGGAGGCGACCCTGCGGGGGACGCAAGCTGGCCCGGGGGCGGAAGGATGAAGAAGCGGGAGAACACACCGGCGGACGCCGGGGAGTTGCGCGCACGGGCGGAAGGCCGGATGAAGGAGAGACCGAGAAGGTCGGAGGCCAGAGGCCAGCCCACAGCGGAAGACATGCAGCGTCTGGTCCACGAACTGCAAGTTCATCAGATCGAGCTGGAGCTGCAGAACGAAGAGCTGCAGGGGGCGCGGGCAGAACTAGAGGCGGGGATGGAACGTTACTCCGACCTCTACGACTTCGCGCCCATCGGCTACGTGACACTCGATGGCGACGGGACGATCGGCCAGGTGAATCTCTCCGGGGCACGCCTGCTGGGACTGGAGCGCTCCNNCCGCCTTCAACGCTCTTCTCGAAAGAGTTTTCGAGAGCCAGGCCAAACAAGTCTGCGATCTGACGATCGGTCCAGAGAAGAGCGCGCCACTGTGGGTGCACATCGAGGCGGTAGCCTCCGATGACCGCGGCCATGAGTGCCGCGCGGTATTGACCGACATTACCGAGCGCCGGCGAATTGAAGAGACACTTCGGTTTCGACTGTCGCTGCTCGATTCTTCCGCAGACCACTCCCTCGAAGAGCTGCTGCAAGAGATGCTGGACGTGATCGGGGCGCTGACCGACAGCCCTATTGGTTTCTGCCACTTCGTCGAGCCGGACCAGAACACGCTCGCGCTGGCGGCCTGGTCCACCCGAACCATGAAGGAGTTCTGCTCGGCCAAGGGGCAAGGCACCCACTACCCGATCGCCGAGGCGGGTGTCTGGGTGGACTGCGTCCGTCAGCGATGGCCGGTCATCCACAACGACTACGCGTCGCTCCCGCATCGCAAAGGGCTGCCCGCGGGACACGCCCCCATCACCCGCGAACTGGTCGTGCCCATCATCCGAGCCGACCTCATTGTGGCCATCGTCGGGGTTGGCAACAAACCCACCGGCTACGACGACAGCGATGTCCAGATCGTCTCACACCTCGCCGACGTGGCCTGGACCATCATCGAGCGCAAGCGCGTGGAGAAGGCCCTGCAAGAAAGCGAGGCGCGATCCCGCGAGACCGCCGAGGCGCTAGCCAAGGCGGACATCAACAAGAACCATTTTCTGGCCGTACTCTCGCACGAGCTGCGCAATCCGCTGGCGCCGATTACCAACAGCCTCTATATCCTGGACCATGCGGTTCCGGGCGGCGAACAGGCGCATCGCGCTCTGGCGGTGATTGGCCGACAAGTTGGGCAGCTCGTTCGCTTGGTTGACGATCTGCTCGACGTGACGAGGATCTCGCACAACAAAATCCCGCTGCAGCGGCAGCGATTGGAGATTAACGACCTCGTACGGCGCACGATCGATGACCACAGGCTCCAGTTCGAAAAGAATGAGGTGCGCGTCGAGCTTGTTTCCGCGCCCAAGCCCGTGTTTGTCAACGGGGACCGCAACCGGTTGGCACAGGTCGTTGGCAACCTTCTGCAGAACGCAGCCAAGTTCACCGGACCGGGCGGCTACACGCGCGTGTCCGTGTCCACAGACAGCGAGGCCAAACAGGCGGTTGTTCGGATTGCAGACACCGGGGTCGGCATGGACCCCAAGATGCTGGCGCGTCTCTTCCAGCCATTCGTGCAAGCTGATACGACCCTCGATCGCAGCAAGGGCGGCTTGGGCCTCGGGCTGGCGCTGGTGAGGGGGCTGGTTGAACTCCACGGTGGCGAGATCACTGCCGACAGCCCTGGGCTGGGACAAGGGGCAGAGTTCGTCGTGCGCCTGCCGCTCGCGCTGGAAGAAGGCGCGGCTGATGGGCCCGTGCTCTCCCGCACTCCGACCACGGGCGGCCGTCGGCGCGTGCTCATCATTGAGGACAACGTCGACGCGGCTGACAGCCTGCGCGAGGCGCTCGAGTTCAGCCAGCATGAGGTCGAGGTCGCACACAATGGACCTGCAGGCATTGCCAAGGCACGCAAGCGCATGCCCGACGTTGTTTTCTGCGACATCGGGCTTCCCGGAATGGACGGCTTCGATGTCGCGCGCGCATTCCGCGCCGACGACACCCTCAAGGGCGCCTATCTCGTGGCTCTGAGCGGATACGCCCTGCCCGAAGACCTGCAGCGGGCGTCAGAAGCCGGATTCGACCAGCATCTCGCCAAACCGCCGAATCTGGACACTATCGAGCAAACCGTGGCACGCGCGTCCTCGGGATGACGTGTTTACCGCAGTTCGGCATGCCGGGTTGGGGGCCATTTGACGCACTCGGTATTTGCCAGATCGCCGGCCCCACGCTTACAATGAGAGGGGATGAATCTGAACCTGCGTGCGAACCTCAGTTTTCTGCGTCCGGTGCTGTTTGCCTGCGCAGGTTTGGTGGCGGCCGGGCTCGCCCAGGCCGACGAAATCGCGCCCCTGGACCAGAGCGCCAGTGCGCCTTCGGGTGCACCAGGCGCCGGCAAATATGGTGGGGTTACACCGGGGAGCAATGCGAGCAACCCGTTGCCCCAGCCACCGGCCAGCCCACCCCAGCTCATCTGGACGGGCTTCCAGCCCACAGCCACCGGGTCGCGCGTCTTCTTTCAGACTACCGGGCCGGTGGAGTTCGAAGTGAAAGAAGGCCATGTGTCCAAGGCTGGCCATTCGACGGTGACGGTTCTGCTGCGCGGTTGCCGCATTTTTATGGCAAACAATCGGCGCAAGCTCGACACGCGCGCCTTCCCCACCCCGGTGCAGAGCGTTTTGGCCAAGCAGCGCCGAGAGAACATCGAGTTGCTCATCACCCTTCGAGAGCCCGCCAGCGCCACGCCAGGGACCGAGGCCGGACCCGACGGCACGCGATTCCTGGTGTTCGACTTTCCGCCGGGAAAGCCGGCTCCGATCGAAGAGAAACCGCCGGCCGAATCGGATTCCGCGTCGCACGGGCCCACATATGGTGAAGGTTGGTCACTCTCCGGCAACGGCGATTCCGTGCAGGCCGAAGAGAAAGGCAAAGCGAACTCCAAGGGCAAGGGCCGGACGGCAGCCGCGCCTGACGAGGCAGGGTCTGCGAAACCGCCAGCCGGGGCTAAATAGTTGATTCGCCTCGTCCGAACCTATGAAGGAGAGGGCGGTACATGAGAGCATCATTCGATTCCCGATCGGCTTTTTGCGGCCTGGCTGCGTCGCTGGTTCTTGCCGGGTGCTCAAGTGGCACTACTGAGCAGACGGCGACCCCGCCCCCCTGGCTGGGCGACGATGCTGGCATCAGTCGGACGGTAAGGGTTGACGGCGCTGTGGATGGGGGTGTCGGGGTCACCGAAGGCGGCAGTGCTTCCGGCTCGGATGTGGCAGGTGCTGGTGCCACCGAAGGCGGCAGTGCTTCCAGCTCGGATGCGGCGGGGGATGGTGCCGACGGGGCATCCTTGTTGCCGTCGATCACCGTGACCGTCGACCCAGCATCGTTGGTCCCGCTAGGGGACGGCGGCGTCCCCGACAAGTTGATCGTTCCGGCCAAATACGGGCCCAAGCCGGTGGTCACGGTGACGGTGGTCTCGAAATCGGGGGACAAGCAGGCTGACAACGTGTCGTCGGCTACCGCATCGCTCAACGATCCAGTCACAGGCACCTCGGCAGCGTCCGTGAAGCTGGCCAAGTCCGAGACGGATTCGGCTCCCGAGTCGGATACCACGCGTTTCATTTTTTCTGACGTTCCCCTCGATGTGTCGAAGGTCGACACCGGCGCGTATGACCTGGTGGTGACCGCCACGACGGTTGGTGGAGCCTCGGCGAGCACCAAGCTCACGCTGTGGGTGGATACCGGACCGACGCTCGTCGTGAAATCTCCCACCGCAGGCGGATACTATAAGGGATCGGCGCCGGTCGAGGTCGATGCAACCCAGGCTAAGTTCGCCATTACCCTGGTCACCATGGCGCTGGGGCAGGGGGATGCGGTTCCGCTGACGCAGACGAGCCAGGGGGTCTACAAAGGCACCATCGACTTCAACACCTTCACTCCGCCCTTGGATGGTGATCAGCTAGTCACCTTCCGCGCCTACGACGAGAATGGGGTTGAGACCGACGTCGCGCTGCATTTCGTGAGTGACAACACGGGGCCTTCCATTACCAACACGATGCCTGCCCTCGGCGCCATGATCGGGAGCGTGACTACGATCAGTGCGACGGTAGACGATCCGGCCGGGGTGGACGCGTCCTCGATCGTGGCGGTGGTGGGCAACGGCAACCAGAACTTCGAGGTCACGCTGTTGTCGACCGCGGATAGCAAGGTCTACTCGAGCCTGTTTGACACAACCAAGCTCCCCACGTACGCGATCTTCCCCACCATCTCTTTCAGGGCGCGGGATATCCTGGGAAACGAGTCCACAGTTAGTTACGAGCTCTCGCTCGACAACACGCCGCCCATCATCGATTTGGATCCTCCGAACGTGCGTCTGGTGAATGGCAGCGGGGCTTGTAGCTGGGCGTTCGATCCGGTGGGCCCGGACGCCGTGGATGACGGTGACCAGGTCCCCCAGCTTTTCGATGTTCGAGCGCGCGTGGAAGACATGGGCAACACGGCACTCACCGGCGACCCTGACTTCGTGCCCATCGGCGGTGTGGATCCAGGCAAGGTCCAGTTGCTCATTCTCAGCAATACCTCGCGTCCCTTGGTTGTGGATACCAGCGACCCGCCCGACGGTCTGTGCGACGACATCAACCCCGACCTGGTGCCCACGACCAAGCCGCAGACTGATGATGATGCGCAGGTCGTGAACATGGTGCCGATTCAGCCAGCCGGCGCAGCGGATTTCAGCTCGGAACCTGGCGTTGCTTGCGCGAACGGCGGTGGCTCGCCGCCTAGCCCGTTCTGTGAAACCACCCAGAATTTCAGCAAAGCCCAGTATGCGGCTGACGACCGGACGCCCCACTGCTATGCAATGACTTATGTCCTCTCCTATTCTGCGCAGAATCTGTCGTCCATTTATACGATCGGGCCGATTGTCAACGACGGTCTGGCATGCGCCGGCCACCAATTTGATGCTTCCAACAACCTCAAGGACGGCTGGGCCTGCCTGGCCGTGGTGGCGAGCGACACGCTGGGGAACAAACAGGTCTCGCGCCCAATTCGCGTTTGTGTCGCGGTCAACGCCCCGGCGAGCACGTCGTGCCCAGACTTCAAGCCAGTGACGGCGGTTGTGCTGTCAGACCCAGTCGAGATCGACACTTCGGTCCCGCTCGTAGGCCCGGGCAGTGCAGCCTTGCAGGCCAACGATGAGGTCGTGGTGTCGGCGGTGGTCGGAGTCTCCGGAATCAACCAGCGCTGGAAGGTGACTCCGCTCGACGGCTCGGGCATGCGCTTCTCACTCCAGGGCGCTCACGGCACAGGGGCCGCTTCGATCTCGGTCGCAGGTTTGGTTGTGCCGGTTGCGGCAATGCCTGACTGTACCGGCACGGTCATCAAAGGGGGGACCGACGGTGGCCTTCCAGTGGTCGACTACACCAAACCGTGCGCCCCTTGGAGGACCTTCCCGCCGGGTGAGCTGTGATCGCACTCGGCGAAAGCGAATCGGTCACCAAGCTTGCGTGTCCAGGCCGCGCGCGCTGCGACCGGCCGCGCGCTTGGGCGTGCGGCCGTACCAGGCGGTCTGGCCAGCCGAAACCGGCTCCAGCTCGAACGGGATGAACAACACCTTCAGGTACCGGTTGCGGCCGATGCTTTCCCACCCGAGCACGCCGAGCAGGACTTCCCACATATAGTCACCCGGTCGCTTGACCTGCGACTCCCAGAACGGCACGAACCAGAAGTGCGAGGTTCCGGCCTCGGGGCCCAGGCCCCGGCTGACCCAGAGGCTGGGGAAGATGAAGGTCCCTTCCCAGGTCGGGCGACGAATAGCGAAATAGAAGGGAAAGAACACGGTGGTGCTGCGTTCTTCACTCCAGAAACGCCAGTACAGCGGGAACGCGATGGTGCTGGAGTCGTTGGGGCCACTGCGCCGGTAGAAAAGCGGCAGCATGGTGTAGGTCTGTTCGCTGACCTCGTTGCGGTAGCGCAAGAAGAGCGGCAAGAACGTGGTTAGCCGGCTTTGGTGGTACGCGTGCACATCGTAGTAGAGCGGCAGGCCCAGGGTGGTGGACGAGGTGATGTCGCTACGATGCCAGAAGAGCAACAGCCAGGTCGAAAGCGAGCGCTCGGGATTGAAATGCGCGTAGTGGAAAAGCGGTGGGAACACCCAGGTCGTGGTTTCGGTGACCTTGTCGCGATATGAGAACCAGAGCGGGAAGAAAGTGCAAAAGCGGGTCTTCCAGTTGTCGCGCCAGACGAAGTTGCCCGCGTACCACCACAGGCTGTCTGGCGCCTTGCCAAAACCGAAGACCGCAGTGGCCAAGGTCTGCGATAGGCGTGAGTGTCTCTCATAGAACAACGGCAACACCGCCTCGCTGCCGGCCTGGTTCGCGCGGTCGCGCGAATACCAGAAGAGCGGCAAGAGACCGCGGGTGGTTTCGTTGCCCCGGCGCGACCAGAGGAAGGGCCCTGCCAGGTTGAACGAGCTTTGCTCTTCGCGGTTGGCAAAATGCCAGTAGATTGGCAGGAGCAAGGCATGGCTTTTGCCGCCCTGACGGCCCTGCCACCAGAGGGGGAAGACCACATGGGTGCTTCCGTCGGGCCGGCTCGACTGGAAGTAGAGGGGCGACACCACGTGGCTGGTTTGGGCCTCGTGGTTGGAATGGTAGACGAAGAGTGGTGTCACCAGCAGGTGGCGTTTCGGACTGTCGGCCGAGACAAACAAGGGGAGCAGGCCTGAGGCGTGGCTGTGCTGTTGGTCGTTCTGGGTGCGGAACCAGGGTCCGACGGTGAGGGTGCGGTGGTTCCGATCGTGGCTCGACCAGAAGAAGGGGAGAAAACTGTCCAGTCGGTAGCCATCGTCGCTGCGGCGGCCGAAGTAGAGGGGGAAGACATAGGTGCCAGTGTCTCCCGCTTCCCAGTAGCGTCCGTAGAAAGGAAACAAGATCCGCGCTGTCACGTCAGGGCCATCAACCATGAGATAGGGCCCGAACATGCGCGTGCGCTGGCCTGAGCCCCGGAAATAGTGGTCGAGGTAGAGCAGAGGCACACCGCGAGCCTGGACCGTGTCGCTGCGGTACCAGAAATAGGGCAGGACGAAGCCAGCTCGCAGGCCCGGACGGCGAATCCAGGCCGTTAGGAGAGAGGCGAATAGGGTGCTCCGGATGTCGCGGCGATAGTGCACAAAGGGAAAGAGGGTGAAGCTGGTTTCGTCATGGCCGCCCGGCCGTGCCCCGCGGCGATAGTGGAAGAGTGGAAACAAGGCGTCGGTGGTCTCGCCACCCCAACTGCGGTGCAGGTAGGTCCCCAGCACGGTCGTGGTCCGCGCGGCCGCGTCGTCGCGAAACCGCCAGAAGAGGGGAAAGAAGACGAAGTGGGAGTTTTGGCTGCTGCCGCCCCAAAATACCAGAGGCACAATCCCCGCTGACGAGCCGTTGCGATCCACATCGCGGAAGAAGAGGGGGGCAATGGTGGTAGAGGTGCCGTGGCTGGGATCGGCGAAATGCCACAGCAGCGGAATCTGGATGTGGAAGCTGGCCTCGTGATCGTGGCCCGCGAAGAAGAGCAGGGGCAAAATGGCGACAAGCGAGCTTGTGGTGTCGCTCGCGTGATACCAGAGTGGGAAGGCCAGCGTGGTGCTGGAGAACTGGTTGCGGGAATGCCAGTAGAGCGGGGCCACGACAAGGTGGCTGCGGTCACCGTGCTTGCCGAAGAAAACGAAAGGGGAAAGACCGCCGCTGCTGCCGCCGTCGGAGAAGTGGCGGTGGTAGGCCCACAACGGGAAAATGCCGGCCGCGGTGGTGCTCTCGTCCGGGGAATGGCGGTGAAAATATAGGGGGAAGAAGCTGTGTGCGGTCGCTGCCTGAGCCCGATCGTGGAAATACCAGAAGAGTGGGAAAACCACGCGTGTGGCCCCGGCAGGATCAACGCGTTGGTAATAGGGACCGACGACAGTGGTGGTGGCGTCTGCAGGGATGTCGCGATAGCGCCAGTACAGAAGGAGGTACGAATCCAGCTCGCTCTGCCGATTGTGCCAGCGCAGGATGGGCGGCGTCAGCCAGGTCAGCCCGTGCGAGCCGGCGTTGTCGTCGCGGCGATACCCGCCCAGGGGAGACAGATACTGGGCCGTCTTGCCGTGGTCGGCACGGCTGCCGAGAAAGAGCGGCAGGATGAGTTGCCAGCCTGAGCCCTTTTCTCGATCGCGTCCCCACCAGGCGAGCAGGGCGGCTGATCCGATGGACCAAGCGCCGCGCCGGACGTGGAACACAGGCGGCATGATGGTGGTGCTCGCCTCGGGTGAGCGGAACGACCAGAGCAGGGGAAAGCCGACATCGTAGTTGAGGTCCTTGCTGCGGCCGAACCAGTACAGCCAGAGAAATGCGCCGGCCTTGTTGTCGCCATCCAGCGACGAGTAGCCCAGCCAGGAGCCGAAGTAGCCGCCCTTGGGGTCGGTGTGGCGAAACCCCACGGGCACGATCAGCAGGGTCGACTCATGCCCGCTACGCCAGTAAAAGTTGAGCGGCACGGCGTAGGTGAAGGTGAACTCTTTCGATCGCGACGAAACGAAGAGAGGACAGACGTCGAACTTGCTGTCAGCCGACCGTTTCCAGAAGTAGAGGAAGCTTACCAGGCCTAAGGCGCGGCCTTTGTCCGGATCCCCGATGCTGAACGAGCCCAAGAGCGGCGCGGCCCAGCCAAACTTGGTCGAGGTGTAGAAGAACGGCCATACTGCCCACGAACGGGCGTCAGGCTGTCGGGTTTGCGAGTAGAGCCCGACCACCGTGACCACGCGCTGTTTGAGATGGTCCTCGACCCGCCAGTAGAAGGGAGCCACGATTTGGGTGCGGGACTCAGGGCTCCAGAAGTGCCAGTACAAGGGGGCCAGCACGCGGTAGCCCGGGTTGCCCCGGCGCGACCAGTAGAAGGGAATGAAGTCGACGGTCGCGCCTTCCTTGCGGAAGAGCAGGAGAGTAAAGCGCCGTTGGAAGGGGTGGCAGGCGCCTTGTTCGCAAATGGTGTCAACCGGGCACTCAACGTCCCGGCTGCATGCCGGTCCCGTGGCCGCGACGGGCGCGGGCGAAGCGCGCGGGGGCTGCTGCGGCGGGTTGTCCGTCCCGGAGCCCCCGAAGGGGGTGGCCGATTCTCCCGTCTCCGACTCCAGCTTCGACGCAGGCGGTTTCCCCACCGGCGTCGGTTCCTCCTCGGCCTGTGCCGTGCGGAACGGCGACAGCGCATGGGGCTGCGGGTTGCGGACAAACGGATCCAGATTGGTGGCCGCCCAGGCGTGGCCTGACAGCCCGACCGCGATGGCCACTGCCGCAATCGATGCTGGCGGAAGGAGACGAGGTTGTTTCATGCGGCGGGCGGCTCACGGCTGCGGCGGCAGCATCTTCCATTCGCCGTTCTCGTGCACGAAGACCACATCACCGGTATCCGACTCGTCGCCTTTCTGGCGCGCGATCTTGAGCGTGGCGGTCTCTCCCTTTACCGCAGAGCTCTTGATGCTGAACTTGGTCCCCTCGACCTCCTTTTGCATTTTCTTGAGGCCCTCGGTCGCCTGGCCCATCTGCGTGGCTAGCATGCCCTGGTACATGAGGGCGTAGCAGTCGATCACTTTCTCCATGTTGCCCTCGACGAGGGCCTTGCGCCACCGCTCGAAGGTCTTCTCGGGAGTGGAAAATTCGGCCCGCGCCGGCGGAAGCTGGAAGGAAATACTCTTGATCTTTTCTTTGGGGACCTTGGCGGTCTGCCCTTGGGTCTCCACGGTGAAGATACCGTCGTAGTAGTGGATGAGCTTGCCGCTCATCTTGGTCTTATCGAGCAGCTCGAAGACCTCGGCGCGCGCGGCAGAAGTCCAAACCGCAAGCAAGGCCGCGGCCAGGAGGATAGAAAAGCGGATCGTGCGAGTCGACGCCATGGCCGTCATCCCTTCACCGAGATCCCGGGGGCTGGGAAGCGGTTGGTCAGCTCGCACACCTCGGCCGCGACGCGGGCTGCATTCTCGTCGCTTGGGTTGGACATCACCCGGTCCATACAAGCCGCGATCTGTTTCATCTCGGTGGGGCCCATGCCGCGGCTGGTGACCGAGGGAGACCCGAGCCGGATGCCGGACGGATCGAACGGCTTGCGCGTGTCGTAGGGCACGGAGTTGTAGTTGAGCTCGATGCCCGCTTTGTCGAGGGCTTTGGCCGCGATTTTCCCTGTGATGTTCTTGTTGGTCAGGTCGACCAGGATGAGATGGTTGTCCGTGCCGCCTGAAACTACGTGGTAGCCACGCGCCATCAATTCGGCGGCAATCACAGCGGCATTCTTGACCACGTTCTGTGCGTACTCGCGGAAGGCCGGCTGCGACGCTTCATGCAGGGCAACCGCGATCCCGGCCGTGGTGTGGTCATGCGGTCCACCCTGCAGGCCCGGAAACACGGCCTTGTCCAGGGCCGCAGCGTGGGCTGTGCGGCACAGAAGCATGCCGCCCCGTGGACCACGCAGGGTCTTGTGGGTTGTGGTGGTGACCACATCGGCGTGAGGAACCGGCGAAGGATGGGCCCCGCCCGCCACCAGCCCCGCGATATGCGCCATGTCCACCGCGAAACGGGCGCCTACTTCGCGGGCAATCTCGGCCATGGCGGCGAAGTCCCACAGGCGAGAGTAGGCTGTGCCGCCGGCCCACAACAGTTGGGGCCGTTCACGGCGAGCCAGGTCCCGCACCTCGTCGAGGTCGATACGCCCGGTGTCCTTGCGCACGCCGTACTGGACAGACTGGAAGTAGCGGCCGGTGATGGACACGTTCCAGCCGTGAGTCAGGTGCCCGCCCATGGGCAGAGCCAGGCCCATGACCTTGTCACCAGGCTTCAAGAAGGCGAAGTAGACCGCCAGATTGGCCGGCGATCCCGAGTACGGCTGCACGTTGGCGTGATCGGCGCCGAAGAGCGAGCAGGCGCGTTCCTGGGCCAGCGTCTCCAAGGGGTCCACGAATTGCTGCCCTTCGTAGTAACGCTTGCCGGCGTACCCTTCACTGTACTTGTTGGTGAAGACGGAGCCAGTGGCCTCGAGGACGGCGCGCGAGACGTAGTTTTCCGACGGAATCAGCCGGATCTTGTCAGCCTGGCGGCGCTCCTCGGCGCGAATCAGCTCCAGGACCTTGGGGTCGGTCACGGACAACGGTTCATCGACGAACTTCATGGCCCCGCAAGCTATTCCGGCGGGGGGCGTGAGTCAACGCAAGGAACGCGTCGGCATTTCTTTTCGTCGATCGACAAGCAACTTGGCGGCCGGCCTGCCGACAACCTTTGCGTCCGTCAACGTCTTTCAAGGAGGCTCGAACATGAACCCGATCTCTCGACTAGCTCACACAATCGTTCCCTTGCTCACGCTGTCACTTCTTCCCCTGGCGGCGTGCAATGGCAATTCCGCCGGGGCACAGCCGGCGGAGCAGGTCTCGCTGCACATCGAGGACGTGCCCTCGGATGTCGCCTGCTTGCGCATTACCGGCAGCGGCACCGACCGTCAGGTGGTGCACGACCTCGACGTCACGGAGGGCCAGAGCGTGACAGAATCCTTCTCCGGCTTGCCCATCGGCGAGGTCGTGTTCCAGGCTGCGGCCTACTCGCAAACCTGCGATTCGGTGACCAAGAGCACGGTGCCCTCGTGGATAAGCGAGGAGGTTTCTGTCACAGTGAGCCTGACGCACTCCACCAGCGTGTCGCTGACACTCTACCGAAACGGCCGAGCCAAGGTCACCGTCGGGTTCGATCCCGAGGTAGACGCTGGGACGCCGGACGGGGGCTAGTACTTCAGCCTCAGCTTTTCGGGCAGCCTCGCGCCCTTTGGTTGCCGCCGCGAGGCTGCCCTGTGTTCTCGGGGGAGGGTGGTCACCAGGCACCACTCACCAGGTAGCTGTCCCAAAGTTGCGATGTATTGTGATAGCGTGCCAAGGCAAATGTCGGCAGCCCGCATGGCAGGCGCGAAGAACCTCAAGGGTACCCAGCTCGGTCGCTACACCGTGGTCGAGCATCTGGCAACCGGCGGAATGGCGGAGATTTTCCTTGCCTCTCACGAGGCCGCGGGCGGATTCCGCAAGGAATTGGTGCTCAAGATCTTGCAGCCACGTTGGGCGGAACATCAGGCCGTGGTGGACATGTTTCTGGGCGAGGCGCGCATCGCCGCCATGCTGAACCATCCCAACATCGTCGACATCTATGACGTCGCCAGCGAAGAGGGAATGCACTTCATTGCCATGGAGTACATCCGTGGCAAGACGCTGACTGAGTTCGCTCGTCGGGCCATCGAGGTTTCGCAGCTCCTGTATTTGGACATTGGGGCACATATCGTGGCCGAGGTGGCATCGGCGCTGGCCTATATGAATGAGGCGCCGGACGAGAATGGCCGGCCGATGCAGGTCGTGCATCGGGACGTTTCACCCACCAACGTCATCATCGGCACCTCGGGCCAGGTCAAGCTCATCGACTTCGGGATTGCGCGACAGGGTACGGCAATCAAAGATGAGGCGGGCATTCGTCCAGGCAAGGCATCCTATATGTCTCCCGAACAGGCGCAGGGAGCCGCGCTGGACGGGCGCTCTGACATCTTCAGCCTGGGCACCATCCTGTACGAAATCACCGTTGGTCGTCGGTTGTGGCGTGGTTCAAAGGAGAACGCCACACGCCGTATCGTCGAAGAGAAGCCCGCACCGCCCACCTACGTGCGGCACGACTACCCCGGCGGCCTTGAAATGATTGTGATGCGTGCGCTGGAAAAGAAGCCGGAGGACCGTTATCAGTCGGCCCGCGAATTTGCCGAGGACTTGCAGTATTTCTTGCAGGATTCGGGTGCCAGGATGCGCAGCCACCACCAGTTGGCGCGCTACCTGCGTGAGATCTACTCGCCCGAGGCGGAGGCGCAGATCACCGAGGACGGCCTCCGGCAGGCGCGTCTCTTTGCCGAAGGAGATGAGGATGGCCGGCAGGAAGATGCTGAGCCTCTCGACTTCGATCAGGCTACGGCCGACGGCCCGGGCGCGGCGCTGGCTAGGGCTTTGCGCGCCACTGGGTCAGCCCTGAAGGTCGACGCTCGCGTGCCCGCAGACTCTGACGACCAATTGCCGGTGGCCAAGCAGTCTCCAGGCCTGGACAGCGCCGCGCCCGCGGCGGACGACAAGGGGCAGCCGGCCGCGTCCAATGCGGCGGCGACTCCGGACTCGCCCGCGGAATTGCGTTCCGGTGTTGCGGCGCCGCCAGCGGTGCAGTCAGTGTCACCTCCGCGGCAGACGCCTCTTATGGAGCGCGTCGCCCGCGCCAAGCGAGCCGCCGTCACAGAGGACAAGGTGCCCAGGTCGCCGCCGGTGGGGGCGATATTGTTCGTCATTGCGTTTCTCGCCGCTGCCGCCGCTGGACTAGTGTGGCTGCTTCGCGGCGGCTAGTAGTTGAATTTGAGACACCTCGTCCCCAAGTCAGGCTGTGCTACCCTCATGGGCCGAGGGGCTCCCAGGCTGCCATGAAGTTCGTCTGCGATCGCTGTCAGACCCGCTACTCGATAGCGGATGAGAAGATCAGGGAGCGCATCCTTCGCATCCGCTGCAAGACTTGCGGCAACGTCATCACGGTGCAGGCCGGCGTGGTAGTCTCTAGTTCTCCGGACTCGCCCAAGCGGCAGGAGCCCGGGGCCGGCTCTCCCTCGGCCGCACGCCCTCCATCGAAGCCGTCACTGGCTCCCACGAGCCCACACGAGTGGTTCGTGGCCGTCGACGGCGCAGAGCGAGGCCCGCTTAGCTGCGCAGACGCGGCGAGGTACATCGTGTCGCTCAAACCGGAACAATCGGTCCATGTCTGGAAAGAAGGCATGGATGGTTGGAAGCGACCCAAGGACGTGGCCATCATCGCCCAGGAAATCAGTGCGCTGAGGCTGTCGCCGGCCAGGGCGTCGTCCCACATGCCAGTGGTGCCGACCGACGGTTCGTCGGCGCGTCACCCCGTGCCCTCGGCGGCCGATTCGGCGTCCCGGCTTCAGGTCCCGGGCTCGAGGCCGAAGCCTGCGCCGATTGGAGGTTCCGGCTCCGGCCCGAAGCTGCCGCAACCCAGGATTTCCGGGTCGGGTCCTAGGCTGTCACCGCCCATTCCTGGCTCTGGTCCCAAGACGGCGCCGCCGCCCATTCCTGGCTCTGGTCCCAAGACGGCACCGCCGCCCATTCCTGGCTCTGGCCCCAAGACGGCACCACCGCCGGGTCTTGGCTCCGGGCCTAAGCTTGCGCCGGCTGCAGGCTCTGGCCTGGAACTGGCGCGACATCGGGTTTCTGATTCCGAGGCTCCGCCCGGTGGGCTGTCGCTGGGGAAGGGGCCAGCCCTGCCGGGTTTGACGCCTTCAAGCCCGGGGCCGTCTTCGCCTTCGGTTGCGCCAGGGTTGGCGACAGAGTTCGACAAGGCGCCTGCGCCAAAGCCCGAAGAGCGTCCGTCCAGGGCTCAAGGCGTCGCGGCGCTCGGCACGGATTTGCCGGTGAGCGCGCGGCCGACAGTGCCGCTTGAGGGTTTCAGCGACGACGAATTCGACCAGGCGCAGAAGACGCCGCTGCCTGGCAAGCCCCTGCCGCCCATAGCGGCTCCAGTGGACGACGGTCCTGCAGGGGCGAGTTGGCCGTCGTCGCCCCTGGCCCACGCGCCAGCCCCGTCAGCAGGTTCCTTGTTTGGCGATGTGACGGCGCTGCCCGTCGGGCCTCTCCCAGAGGAACACGTCCATTCTGACTTGTCCAAGCTGGCTAGCCTGGCGGCTTTGGCCCAGCGGCACCGACACCTCAAGTACGCGGCTGCGGCAGGCGTGGTGGTGGTTCTTGTCGTCCTGGTCATTCTGCTTTCGTGGAGGGGCGAGAGTGGAAAAGCTGCCCCACCTGCCTTGCCAAGTACAGCGCGTGTCCCAGAGGCCCCATCCTTGGGTGAGGTTGAGACGCCGCCCCCGCCGCCGCAGGACGAGGTTGCGGCTGGCTTGCAGAAAGAGGGTGCGGTTGGATCGGAAGCCGCGCCCAAAGGCCGAACCACCGCGCGGCGCGCGTCCAAGCGGTCAGCCATTGGTCGTTCCGCAGGCCGGTCGGGCAAGGCGGCCGCGGTGGGCGAAGATCCCTTTGAGGGACCATCTCCGTCATCCCGTCGTCCCGAGCGTCCGGTGCCGGTCCAGGTGCCCAGCCAGTCACGCGCCTCGCGTCCCGGATCGCCGGTGGCTGCGGCTAGGGAGGTTTCCCAGGCGCAGATCGGCGCGTTCGTGCGGAACAAGGAGAACCAGGATAACTTGAAGATGTGCTACGACAGAGCGTTGAAGCGCGATGAGCGTTTGCGCACGGGCCGACTGGACATCACCGTGTCAGTCGGTGCAACGGGCGTTGTGCAGGGTGTGCAGGTGCATGGACCGTCGGACTTCATGATCATCGAAGGTTGCATCAAGAATGCCATCCGGCACTGGCACTTCCCGGCCAACGCCGAGGACTACGCGACAACCTTTCCGCTCATCCTGCAGGGTGGATAGCAACGGGTCCAAGCGAAGCCGCGCGGGGGACTTTCCTATGCCGACATGAGCCGGTGAACGGCGCCGGCCCATCGCAGTTTTTGCCTGCCTTGCCTGTCGCGGACCCTCGCACGGGTGCGCGGGGGCAAGTACACTTCCTGTGATGCTCGACACGTCCGCCCGCCACCCCTACGCGGCTTTTCTGGCCCAGGTACAGAAGCCGTCGCGCTATGTGGGCGGCGAATACCACCAGGTCCGCAAGGATCCGGCGACGGTCCGGGCGCGGGTGTGCCTGGCCTTCCCCGATGCCTACGAGATCGGGATGTCCCATCTGGGCAGCAAGATCCTCTACTCGCTGCTCAACCGGACGCCCACGATCGCTTGCGAGCGCGTCTTTGCCCCCTGGCTCGACATGGAGGCAGAGCTGCGCAGTCGCGCTCTGCCGCTGCTCACCCTGGAGAGTGCAAGCCGGCTGGACGCCTTCGACGTGGTGGGGTTCTCGCTGCAGTACGAGCTGAACTTCACTGACCTGCTCAACATCCTGGATCTCTCCGGCCTAGCCCTGCGCACGGCCGACCGGCCCGACGGTGCGCCGCTCGTATTGGGCGGCGGTCCCGTGGCCACGCACCCCGAGCCGCTGGCGCCATTCGTGGACGCCTTCTTCATCGGCGAGGCTGAGGAGCTTCTGCCTGCGCTTTGTCTAGAGGCGGCCGAGCTACGCCGCGCACAGGTGCCGCGGCCAGAAAGGCTGGCCCGGCTTGCCGCCGGCTTTCCCCTGTACGTGCCCAGCCTTTATCGCACTTCCCGTGACCCAGCGACGGGCCTGCACACGGTGGCGGAGCCGCTCGATGCGCGCGCGCCGGCGGCGGTGCGGCGGGTTTGGGTACGCGACATCAATCGCTATCCTTTTCCCGACGACTCGCCCTTGCCTTATGCCGAGGCGGTGTTCGATCGCATGGCGGTGGAGATCGCGCGCGGCTGCACAGAAGGGTGCCGTTTCTGCCAGGCCGGCGTGGTGTACCGGCCGGTGCGCGAGCGTGACCCAGTGGCAGTGGTGGACGCGCTGGTGGAAGGCATCCGCAAGGGTGGCTACGACGAAACCTCGCTGGCCTCGCTGTCGCCGGCTGACTACTCGTGCATCTCGCCATTGGTGAATACCGCCATCGGCAGGCTGCGCGAGCGGAAGGTGTCGCTGTCGGTTTCGTCGCTGCGTGCCTATGGGCTGGGTGACGATCTCTTGGGCGAGATGGCGAGCCTAGGAATGTCGGGCCTGACCTTTTCCCCCGAAGCAGGAACCCAGCGCATGCGGGACGTGGTGAGCAAGAACGTCTCCGAGGCTGACATCCTGGAATCCGCTCACCGCGTGTTTTCGCGGGGCCATCAGCGGATGAAGCTGTACTTCATGATCGGGTTGCCCAGCGAGACTGACGACGACGTGATCGGTATCGTTGAGACCACGGCGCGCGTGCAGGAGATCGGCCACCGCTATCTGCGCGGGGCCAAGGTGACGGCCGCGGTGTCGGTCTTCGTGCCCAAGCCGCACACCCCCCTGCAGTGGTGCGCCATGGACGGCCGTGAGTTGACGGCGCACAAACAGGCGCTGCTGGCCGAACACGGCCGTCGTCTGGGCGTGGCCGTGCGGATGCACGACAACACCCAGTCGCACCTGGAGGCCATCTTTGCCCGCGGGGATCGCGCCTGCGCGGGCTTGCTGGAGCGGGCTTTTCGCCTCGGCTGTCGTTTTGACGGCTGGGACGATGCTTTGCGAGCGGACCTGTGGGAACGCGCCATGGCCGAGGAGCGCGCAGCCTCGGGCTTCGATCCGGAACGCTATCTCGGCAGCTTGGGAGAGCAGAGCCGGCTGCCTTGGGACCACATCGACACCGGTGTGGACACCGACTTCCTGCGCGTGGAATACAGAAGAGCGCTCACGCACCGTCTGTCGCCTCCCTGTGGCAAGTCCGTGCAGCGGCTGCTGCACCCGTCGAACGTCGCCGAGGCGGTCGCGGCTGGGGCCGAGAAACTGGTTTGCTACGACTGCGGGGTGGCCTGCGACCTTGACGAGATGAAGCGCCAGCGGCTCTTTTTTCTGCGGCGGATGAACGCGTGGGCACCGGTTCAGCATCCGGCAGCGGCAGCTCGTCCGGCCGCGGGCAAGCGCCTGGCTGCGCCCCGGCCGCTCACCCGCTTCGTGGAGGCCGAAGCCCGCCGCTATCGCTTGCGCTACACAAAACTGGGCCAGGCCGCGTACCTGGCGCATCTAGATCTGGTGCGCCACCTGCCGCGCATCTTCCGGCGCGCTGGACTCGACGTCGCCTATTCGCGTGGCTTCCATCCCAAGCCCGGCTTTTGCTTCGGGCCTGCGCTGGGTCTGGGAATGCCGTCGCTGGGTGAGCTACTGGACGTGAAGCTAGGCGACGAGGTCACCCCGGCCGAGTTGCTACGCCGGCTGAACGCGGTCTCGCTGGCCGGAATTGAGTTTCTTGCTGCGGCGGCGCTGCAGGGATCCGAGGCGGCGTTGGGGCGGGTCCTGGCGCGTGCGGAGTATGCCGTCTGGTTGCCCGACGGCGTCCGCGCGGAGGCGGCTCTCGCGGCCTACGCCTCGAGCGTACCCCTGCTGGCCGCGCGACGCGAGCGGCAGGACAGCCGGAGGTCGGCGCCTGCCTCGCGCGTGGACGTGCGGCCATCGCTCACCGACGTTGCCATGGCGAGCGAGGAGCACGCGCGGGTTTTTGCTGCGAAGCTGGGCTGGGTCCACGCCAGGCCCGACAGCCTCGTCATTTTCGGCGTGGTGGTCAGCGCCCTAGGCAGCGCGCGGCCGGTGGAGGTGGTCGAAGCCTTCACCGATCCATCTGTCGCGCGCCGGGCATCAATTGCGCGGCTGGGCTTGTGGGCCGCGGCGGGAAAAGGTGCGCCCAAGGAAGGGGGCGCGGACTTGCTTGACCCGCTCCTGGCCGATGCGCGAACAGCTCCGCCGGCTGGCGGCAGCGACGACGTCAGTTCCACCTGCGGCACGCCCAGCCTCGTCCAAGCGATCCGGGAACAATCGAGACCTTCGGGCTTGCCGTAAAGCTAGTCCGAGCGGGCGACGCAATGGCCGCCCCCCGAATCTGCGCGGCATAGGCCCGCAGCGCCGCAATCGGTGTTGCTGGCACAGGGTTTGGGTGCGCAGTATGCGCCTCCTGCGCCGGTGCTGGGCGGGGTGGTGAGCTCGAAGCCCAAGAGAGACGGGCCGGGCGCAACGCAGGCAAGGAGCGGATCCTGGTCGCACAGGAAGCTGGAGGAGCACGCGACCAGACAGAGCTCGCGGCCATCGCCGAACACCGCGCAGTCGGATCCGGCGGGACACAAGGCGTTGGTGCAGTTACGCGAGCATAGTCCCAAGGCGCCCAGATCGGCACACAAGCCAGTCACGCAAAGGTCGTTGCGGCGGACCCCGGTGGCATCGGAACAAGGCCCGCCCAGGTCGGCCGGGACGTCCGCGAAACAGCCGTGGACCCAAAGTGTGCCGTTGGGCCAGCCGGGCAGGGGACGGCAACGAAGCCCAGCGGTACAATCTGCATCGGAACTGCAGCTAGGCAGGCAGAGTTGGCTTTGCCACGGCTCGGCGTGACCGGAATTTGCGGCTGCGGTTGCCAGATTCGTGCACACAGCTCCGACAGGGCAGTCACTCTTCTGGCACAGGGAGGTGCACATGCCGCCTATGGGACCGGTGGTGCATGGGTTCGCGGCCGAGCAGAGGCAAGAGAGATCGGGAGCGCACTGCTGGTCGGTCTGGCAAGGCGCACCAATTCCGTCAGCCAACACGATGATGAAGCCGGCATGCGTCTTGGTGACCACTATGCCAGTCGAGCCGAAACCCCACAGCGTGACATCGAATGGTCCCGGTGTGCTGAAGGTGTGGGACGGGGCGGCGGATGGGTCGTCGGGTGTGCCGTCGCCAAAGCGCCAACGGTACTGGCTGACGGTGGTGGTGGTGATGGGCACGAACTGGACCGTGAAAGGAGCCGTGCCGCTACAGGACGGCACGCTGGGATCGAGCCGCGGGCAGTTCGCCACGGTGAAGTCCACGGCCAGGGGAAGCGGACCGACATCGGCGGGCAGGGCCACGTCCGGGGGCGCACTGTCTGGCCCCGCGTCTACCACGGGCGACGGAATGCTATGGCACGAGGCGAGCAGAAGGAGAGAAAGAAGGACACGCCGGCACATACAGCCTAAGAGTATAGCTCGCCGGAGCAGACCGGCAGGCAATCCATCAAGATCGGGGTGGACGAGGGGTATCGAACCCCCAGCCGTCGGAGCCACAGTCCGATGCTCTACCATTGAGCTACGTCCACCGGAATCCCCTCTTCGGGGAACTGAACATATGGCCCGCGATCGGCCCGGTCGTCAAGCGGGGAGGCGCGCTAGGACAACTTTTTGCAGTTGACGAGGAGAGCCTCTACCTCCGAACATAGGGCCTTCTTCAACCCGGTGAGGCAACATATGCATAGATACGCGACCTGTTTCTTGTTGTTAGCCACCCTGTCCATTCCGGCGCTTGCACGGGCCGGGGAGGCTGATGATCTGCAACGTATCATCGAAGACAACCGGCAGACGGCGAATGACCTTGAGCGCCTGGATGAGCAGAAGGCTGCAGGAACGGAGCTGAACGATCTGCGCACGTGGCTGGATCGGGCCTGGAATCTGCGCTCGCAGGAGAAATACGACGATGTCCGTGTGATCACGGATCGCTGCAAGGCCCAAGCCGACATGATTCGCGAGAAGATCGCGGCCGCCAAACTTGGGGCAAAAGCCGCCCAGAAGGAGGCCGAGGTGGCGCACAAACGCGCTATTCTCGACCGCACGAAGAAGGCGTTGGAGAATGCCAAGGTCCAGAAGATTCGTTTGGGGGGCAAGGCATGAGTAACCTGCGCATACGGAGTTTTGTCATGAACAAGATTACAAGAGGACTATCGATTCTGCCTCTGGCGGCAACCCTCGTGCTGTCCCAGGGTTGTGCCCTGAAGCCCAAGCCGAGCGAACTGGAAGCCCTGGAGAGGTTGCGGGCGAGTCCATCGGCTGCGGCGGCTCTCAAGCTCAAAAGCGCCAGGGCGAAGACCGCCGCAGGGTTGGTCAAGAGCTCCGACGAGCTGCTCAAGCGATCACAAGACAAGTGGCGCAGCAGCGATTTGGACGAATCAACCGATGCGGCACTCATGGGAAGGGCCAAACTGATGCACGCCATCGCGCTGGCCGACCAGGATGCGGGCGAGCAGCGTATTCGCCAGGCCGATGACGATCTGAACGACGTGGCTGACGAGCAGGCAAGCGTGCAGAAGGACTTGGATGCGGTCAACGAGGCTATTGGTCTGCTCAACCAAACCGCTCAGGCGAAAGAGGAGCAGAAGTCGATAGAGGCGCAGATGGAAGCCGACCGGAAGCTGTCGGCCGACAAGTCCGATACCGCCGAGAAGGTCAGCGCAGCCGAGCTGGCCCTCAAGACGGCCGACACGGTGCAAGCGTCCACTTACGCCAAGGCTGAGTACACTGCCGCTGCCGACACCTTGGCGCGTGCCCAGGCGGAGTTGCAGCAGGGGAACTTCCGGGCCGCGCAGATGAGCGCGGACATCGCCCGGAAGAAGGCCGAGGATGCCGTGGCGGCGGCGCAGCCGATCTATGCCGAGAAGACCAAGGCGGACGACAACCGGGCGCGCGCCGACATGCTGACCAGAGAGGCCAGCACCATCGCAGGGGTGGAGGTTCGTCGCGATGCGCGCGGTGCTCTGCAACGTATCGTGCTGATGATTCCGGCGGATCAGCTCTTCACCAAGAAGCAGACCATGATCACGCCGGGCCGGGATGCCATGCTCGACCCGATCGCGACCCTGATGAAGAAGAAGGAGTATATGAACTACCCCGTGCAGATCGTGGGTTTTGCCGACGCGCGCGGAAGTTCGAGTTCGCTTCTGGCGCTGACCCTGGCCCGGGCGCAGTCGGTGCAGACCGGGCTGATGTCACGTGGCGTGGACAGTAAGCGAGTCATGGCTACCGGCCAGGGCGGCGCCGAGCAAGTCGCCAGCGGCAAGGACCGCAGCCGCAACAACCGCATCGAAATCATCTTCCTGTACCAGTAGAGGCACGTCTCGCGTAGGGGCGACCTGCGGTCGCCCCACGGGTATCTGACCGGCACTTCGGGCGGCCTGCGGTCGCCGCCATGGGTGGGCCCTCCCGCCCCGCATCACGACCGGCGCCCGTCGGTGAAGGAAGGCAAGCTTCTTCACCACAGAGGNNCCGGGCCAGCGGCCCGGAGGCGAGACTGTGGTGAAAAGAGCTAGCTACTCATGGCCCCAGGCTTCGTGGGCGAAATAGAGCCCCGCGAAGATCTTCGCTGCCAGGAGCGTGCCTTCACGCTCGCGCTCGGTCAGCCAGGCGCGCGCCTCGGCTAGCGCCACTTCATGCACACGGATGTTCTCGCTTGGCGTGCCACCGCCCTTGCCGACCTTGGTGAGGTCAGACGCCAGCACGAATCGCACCAGCTCGCTAGTCAGCCCGGGTGAGGTGGCACTGGTGGAAACCAGGTTCAGCGTCGCCGCATGGTAGCCGGTCTCTTCCAGCAGCTCGCGCTGCGCGGCCTCGATCAGGTCTTCCTCTTCGCGTCCGGGCTCGTCGCCGACCAGCCCGGCGGGAAACTCGATCACGCTGCGGCCGAGAGGCACCCGGTGCTGCTCGACGAACAGGAGCCGTCGCTCTGCGGTCAGCGGCACGATGACCACCACCGCGCGCGCGTTGGCGCGTTCCACGAAGCTCCAGCCATCGCGGTCCACCAGGCGAAGAAAAGGGGTCTGGGCGAGAATTCGGTCAGCCACGCAGATCTCTACTTTCCCAGCTCTTCGTCGATCCAGTCGCAGATGCTCTCGATGTCGTGGCGGCCGGCGTACCTGCGACCGTTGATGAAGATGGTGGGCGTGTGGTCGATCCCGAGCGCGGCGCCGTCGGATTTGTCTTGGGCCACGGCAGCCTTGACCTCGTCCGAGTTCATGTCGCTCCGCCATCGGGCGACGTCGAGGCCTACCTGTTTGGCGATCTTTTCCAAAACCGCGGGGGTGAGGCTGTCGGCGTTTTCCCACACCTTGTCGCTAAAGGGCCAGAACTTGCCCTGCTTGTGCGCGGCCATCGCGGCCTCGGCCGCAAGACGCGAGGTGGTGTGGGAGTTCAGGGGGAAGTGCTTGAAGCACAGCCGCACCTGCCGTGGGTAGGTGTCCAGGACTTGCCGCACGAGCGACTGAGCCATGCGGCAGTGCGGGCATTCGTAGTCAACAAACTCGACCATCGTGACCCGCGCGTCAGCCGGACCCTTGTTGGGCGCCCGAGCAACGTCTATGTCCTTGTGGACCGCCTCGCGATACCGATTCTGCAGCTCATCGCCTACCTCCGAGTCCGTGTAGCCAGAGTTGACCAGCTTCGCCACGTATTTGATCGCGTAGACCGAGCGCCTGCAGCCAGGGTCATGCTTGACCGAGTAGATCAGGCTGTGCCCTTTGCCGCAGCTCGATGGCTCCCGGTTGACCACGCGGAAGAAGACCTTGCGTTCGTACTCGTCCAGCTTGGAGAGGTCGATGCCAGGAGGGGGCGAGGTGTCAAGGTCACCGGAGGCCTTGCTGTCGGCCGGTTTCTCATCGGCGGGCGCGGCCAGGGCAGGCCGAACCAGAGGTAGGGCAAAGAACAGGCATCCGAACGCAAGGCTGCAGCGAGACAGGAAGGGGTGCATCAGGGCGAAGATTAGAAACCGCCGCGGCGCAAGTCAAACGGCAGGTCAGACCCTGCACTCGAATTGACGAAGCTCGCCGCGCCGGCCAGTATTAGCCCGTCGCTGGGCGCGAGCCGGGCGACACCATCATGGGGTCGGACTACACAGCCGCCACGCTTGCCATCCTGGCCGGGGTCGGGATGGCGGTTGCCTTCAGTGCGCTGGCCCGATTCGTGGGCGAGCGTCGCGTGACCCGGGCCAAGCAGATCCCCTACGAGGCTGGCTCGGACCCCGTGGGAAGCCCGCGGGTGCGCATGCCGGTTCGTTTCTACCCGGTCGCGATCCTGTTCCTGGTGTTCGACATCGAGGTGGCGTTCCTCTACCCCTGGGCGGTCAACTTCGCGTCCCTGTCGTGCGCGGGACAGTTGGTCAAAGGCACATGCACGGCCGGCGTCTCCTGGCTGGGCTTGGGCGCCCTGATGCTGTTTATGGTGGTGTTGCTGGTCGCTCTCGCCTACGTGTGGCGCAAGCGCGCCATCGGATGGGACTAGAAAGTGCCCTTTAGCGTCTACACTTCGAAGCTCGCGCAAGCGGTGAACTGGGCGCGCAAGTTCTCGCTCTTCGAGTATCCCTTCGTCACCGCCTGCTGCGGCATGGAGTTCATGGCAACCTGGGCGCCCAAGTACGACATCGCGCGCTTCGGGGCTGAGCTGCCGCGCTTCTCTCCGCGCCAGGCCGATCTACTCATCATCGTGGGGACCATCACTGAGCGCCAGGGGCCGGTGCTTCGTCGCATCTACGATCAGATGTGCGAGCCCAAGTGGGTCATCGCGTACGGAGTGTGTGCCTCGACCGGCGGTTTCTACCAGAACTACTCGGCCATGCCGGGCGCCGACCAGGTGATCCCGGTCGACGTGTACATTCCCGGCTGCCCGCCGCGGCCCGAACAGATGCTGGATGCGCTGGTGATGCTGCAGGAGCGGATCCAGAAAGGCGAGGGGCACAGCCAGGTGGTGCTGAGGGCCGAGCGAGGCTATGTCGCGCCCGACGCGGCCATCCGGCCGGAGGGCGACACGGGGGCGGGCCGCTAGGTCCGGTGTAGCCATGGCCAAGATCATCCTCGACCGGCTCGCCGCAAAGTTCGTCGCCGGCGAAATTCTGGAAACTGGATCGCAGCATGGCAACGAGTGGGCGCGTGTGGCGCCGGCAAACTGGCGCGCGGTGGCGCAGTTTCTGCGTGATGATCCGGTCACCGCTCTCAACATGTTCATCGATCTGACCTGCGTGGATCGCTTGGGCCGGACGCCACGTTTCGACGTGGTGATGCACCTCTATTCGGTGGACAAGAAGCATCGGGTACGGCTTCTCGCCGGGCTGCCCGAGGATGATCCCAGCATCGATTCCCTGGTGGCGCTGTGGCCGGGCGCCAACTGGTTCGAACGCGAGGCATTTGACCTGTACGGCGTGCGCTTCGTGGGCCACCCTGACCTGCGCCGCATTTTGATGTACCCCGAATTCGTCGGTCATCCTCTACGCAAGGATTTTCCCAAGGAAGGGCGGCAACCGCTCTTGCGTCGGTTGCCTGGCAGCGTGGACTAGGGAAGCCATGGACGACCCATCCCAGACTTCCCGCCGCGTAGTGATGGGGTTTGGCGACGCTGCCAATCTTCCCGAGGCTGATGAGCTGCCCACGGAATCCATGCCGCTTAACATGGGGCCATCGCACCCGGCCATGCACGGGACAGTACGCATGGTTCTCGAAGTGCAGGGCGAGAAGATTCGCAGCGTCGACGTGCAGATCGGATTTCTGCACCGGTGCTTCGAGAAGGAAGCAGAGAACGCGACCTGGACGCAGATCTTCCCCTACACCGACCGCCTCAACTACGTGTCGCCCATGCTCAACAATGTGGGCTACGCCCTGGCGGTGGAGAAACTGCTCGGCATCGAAGACAAGGTTCCCGAGCGCGCGCAGTTCATCCGGGTCATTGTGGGCGAGATCTCGCGCATCACCGACCATCTGACCTGCCTGGCGGCCAGTGCGATGGAGCTGGCCGCCTTGACCGTGTTCTTCTACCTGATGAAGGCGCGCGAGTGGCTGTGGGAGCTTCTCGAGGAGGTCTCGGGCGCGCGCCTGACCCATAGCTACGTGCGCATCGGCGGCGTGGTCGCGGATCTGACCGATGATTTCTGCCCCAAGCTGCGCGATGTTCTGCGCCGCGTTCGTGCCGCCATCGCCGACGCGGACAAGATGTTGACCAGCAACCGCATCTTCCGAGACCGCATGGACGGCATTGGCATCATCACGCGCGACGATGCCATCGGGTGGGGACTGACTGGGCCGGTAGGGCGCTCGGCCGGGCTGGCCTACGACGTGCGCAAGGACCATCCNNCTACCTGGTCTACGATCGCTTCGATTTCGACGTGCCAGTGGGCTCGAAGGGCGACAACTTCGATCGCTACGCGGTTCGCCTGGAAGAAATGCGGCAGTCGATGCGTATCCTGGAACAGGCCATGGATCTCTTGCCGGCAGGCCCGGTCCTAGTCGACGACGCACGGGTCGCGCTTCCCCTCAAGCGCGAGGTTTACAACACCATCGAATCCATGATCGCGCACTTCAAGTTGATCATGGACGGCATCGTGGTGCCACCGGGCGAGATCTACTCGTTCACCGAGGGTGGCAACGGCGAGCTGGGCTTCTACATCGTATCCGATGGCACCGGCCGGCCTTGCAAGTGCCGGGTGCGGCCGCCCTGTTTCGCCAACCTCGCCGTGCTCAACCAGGTCCTGCCTGGGCTGTTTGTCGCCGATGTGGTCCCCACCTTCGGGATGATCAACATGATCGGCGGGGAGTGTGATCGCTGATGGCGGGCGAGAACCAAGCCTCGTCCGGCACGCCGGCCAAGGTGAAGATCGTGATCGACGGGCGAGCCCACGAGTTCCCGGCGGGCTTGACCATTCTGGAGGCCTGCCAGCGGGTGGGGGTCCAGGTGCCGTTCTTCTGCTGGCACCCCGGGCTGTCGGCGCCGGCTGTCTGTCGCCAGTGTCTGGTCGAGATCAAGGGATTCCCCAAGCCGGTTCCATCCTGCTACACGCCGGTGGCTGACAAGATGGAGGTCATCACCAACTCACCCAAGGTGCTGGATGTGCGGCGGCAGATGCTGGAATTCACCCTGCTCAACCACCCCATCGACTGCCCGATCTGCGACAAGGCGGGCGAGTGCATGTTGCAGAAGCACTACTTCGATTGGGACGCGCGCCTCGCCCGCAACGATGGCAGCAAGTTGCGCAAGGCCAAGGTGGTCGACGTCGGCCGGCATGTCGTGCTTGATCAGGAGCGCTGCATTTTGTGCTCGCGCTGCATTCGGGTGTGCAACGAGGTGGCGCGCCAGCAGGATCTGGTCATGGCCTTTCGCGGGGATCGCCAGCTTCTGACCACCGCGCCGGGGCAGCGCCTCGACAATCCCTATTCGCTCAACACCGTCGACGTTTGTCCAGTGGGCGCGCTGACCGCGAAGGACTTCCGTTTTTCCATGCGGGCCTGGGAACTGTGGGCCACGCCGTCCGTGTGTCCCGGCTGCGCCACCGGCTGCAACATCGAGATCCACGCGGCCCGCGACGTGATCCGGCGCCTCATCCCGCGGCTCAACCCGGCGGTCAACAAGTACTGGATGTGCGACGAAGGGCGGCTGATCTACCAGCGGGTGCACCACAATCGGCTAGTCTCGCCCATGGTGGCCGGCTCGCCGGCGAGTTGGGACGCTGCTCTGGCCGAGGCGGCTCGCCTGCTCGCCCAGGCTCGCGACAAATCACCCGCGACCCTGGGCGTGGTTCTCTCCGCCCAGATGACCAATGAGGATCTCTTCGCTTTCTCGCGCCTGGCTGGCGAGGACCTGCGAACCAGCCGCGTCTACCTGGTGGGAGCAGGGGAGGGCTGGCGCGACGACATCCTGGTCAGTGCTGACAAGAATCCCAACACCACGGGCGCCAAACTGATCGGCGGGTTGACCCTGCGCACCGCCGCGGATCTGAAGCAGGACCTGGAGACCGGAGTTCTGACGGCGCTGCTGCTCGTCGGTGAAGCCGACGTCGTCGGTTCGCTCGGCTTGCTGCAAAGCTTGGTGGTCCTGACTTCGCATCAAGGCGCGCCGGTCGCCGCGGCCCAGGTGGCGCTGCCCCTAGCCATGTGGGCCGAGGTTGACGGCAGCTTCACCAACCGGCAAGGCAAGGTGCAGCGCCTGCACGCGGCTATCCCACCGGCGGGGCAGGCACGCCCCGGCTGGGGAATTGCGGCTCGGCTGGGACAGGCGTTGGGGGCTGGGTGGACGTATGCGAACGCAAAGCAGGTGTTCAGCGAGGCGCGTGACAAGGTCACCCTGATGAGTGGGGCCGACTGGGGCAAAGCAGAGATGCCGGTGCAACTTCGCTTCGCCAACTCGAGAGGCTAGGGCAATGTCAGACGCGCAATTCTTCGCATACGGTCGGCCCGGCTTCGGCATCGCGGCGGCCCTCATAAAGATCTTGGTGTTCGTGGTCATCTTTGCCTTGGGGTTGGCCAGCCTGCTCACCTGGCTGGAGCGGCGCCAGTCAGCCATGATGCAGGACCGGCTGGGCCCCAACCGCGCAAACATCTGGCGCTGGCGTGCTTGGGGGATCCTTCACTTCGTCGCCGACGCGCTGAAGATGATGTTCAAGGAGGATTTCATTCCGCCCAAGGCGAACCGGTTTCTGTTTACCCTGGCGCCCATTTTGGCTCTCGCGCCTCCGCTCATCGTGCTGGCCATCATTCCCTTCGGCGCGCCGCTTTGTTGGGGGCAGATGCAGAAGGTGGTTCTGCTCGGCACCTGCGTGCGACCGGTGGACTTGCAGATCGCGCGGCTCGACGTGGGCGTGCTTTTCTACTTTGCGTTTGCCTCGTTGTCGATCTACGGCGCCACCCTGGCGGGCTGGGCCTCGTACAACAAATGGGCGCTCATGGGCGGGCTGCGGGCCGCCTCGCAGATGATCTCGTACGAGGTCACCATGGGCATGGCGGTGCTGGCCATGTTCGTGTGCTACGGGACCCTGGAGCCGGGCGCCATGGTGGCGCAGCAGGGACCGGCACCCTGGCAGTGGGGGATTATGCGAGGGGTTCCGCACTTCATCGCGTTCTTCTTATTCCTTGCCGCAGCCATGGTCGAAACCAAGCGCACGCCCTTCGACGTGCCCGAAGGCGACTCCGAGATCGTGGGCTACTTCGTCGAGTATTCCGGCCTGCGCTTCGGCATGTTCTATCTCGGGGAGTTTCTCGAGGTCATCGGCTCGTCCGCGCTCATGGTGACCATCTTCCTGGGCGGCTGGCAGATCTGGGGCGCCAGCGTCTTGCCCAACTGGGCCCATGTTCTCTTGTCGATGCTGGTGTGGGGCGGCAAGGTATTTCTCTTCTGCTTCTTCCAGTTGCTGGTGCGCTGGACATTGCCGCGTCTCCGCGCGGATCAGTTGATGCGTCTGGGGTGGCAGCGATTGCTGCCGTTGTCGATCGCCAACGTGGTGCTGGCCGCGTGCTGGCAGATGTGGATCCACTGATGGCCACGACGGTGAAAGTTGTCGACCGGCCCGCGGGATGGAAGCGGCAGAGCTATCTGTGGGGAACCGTGCAGGGGCTGCGCGTGACCTTGGGGCATTTCCTGCGCAACTGGCCGCGCAATCTCTTTGGTCGGCGTGCGCAGTCCGACATCGTGACGCTGGCCTATCCCGAGGAGAAACGACCCTATCCGCCGCGCAACCGCGGCCTGCATCGCCTGATGAAACGGGCTGACGGACAGGTTCGCTGCGTGGCCTGCATGATGTGTCCCACCGCTTGCCCCGCCCATTGCATCAGCATCGTTCCCGAAGAATCCGAGGACGCGCGCATCGAG
>PMKP01000460.1:0-160 GCA_003157775.1 Myxococcales bacterium
TCGCCGTTCCGCACCGATGCCCCTGCATTGCCCGCCGGCAGTCTGACGGATGGTGGCGTGATCGGCAGGACGGATGGCGCGGTGGGCCCGCCCAAGGACGCTAGCGTGGTGGCCACCGGGGGCGCGGGGGGGAACGCCGGCTCGGGTGGCAACACCGGCT
>PMKP01000460.1:169-6678 GCA_003157775.1 Myxococcales bacterium
CCGGGCGGCATCACCGGTTCGGGGGGAAACACTGGCTCCGGGGGGAACACCCGCTCGGGCGGCATCACCGGATCCGGGGCCAACGCGGGCTCCGGAGGGAATGCCGGCTCAGGCGGCATCACGCGCTCGGGGGGGAATACCGGCTCGGGCGGCATCACCGGCTCGGGCGGGAACGGAGGTTCCGGTGGCATCACGGGCTCCGGCGGCAACGATGTCTCGGGGGGCATCACCGCCTCGGGCGGCAACAACGCCTCGGGNNCCTCGGGCGGCAACAACGGTGGAAGCAGCGCAACCGGGGCCGCAGACAAAGGTGGCTGCTCCTGCCGACTTGCAGGCCGCGCCACCGGCTTGTCGGACAGCGCGGCTTTCGCCCTCGGCATGCTGCTAGTGCTGGGCGCTCGCCGCAACCGTCGGAAATCGCGACCCGATCGGGAGTAGGCAAAGGGGACTACTCGACCGGCATCGTCACGACGATTGGCGCAGTAGCTGGGTACTCGAAAGTTGCAGCCACACACGTCTGACTTGTCGTGCTCGATGCTTGAGTGCAACCACTGGGCGAACTGGGATCTGGATTGGGGAAGCCACACACGTCGACAATGTATTGCCCAGGAGCAGCGCAGTTCGTAAGGTCACAGCTCTTTGCTGAGGCGCCGCAAGTGCTCGAAGTGACGTAGGTGCCCCGCCAGACTTCAATTGTCCCCTGGTCGGAAAGCGCGGTTGCCATCAAACACGCCAAGGGAGGGCAGGGCTCAAACGTACAAGTATCACATGACAATCCGCACCAAACGCTCCCAACGTTGAGCACCCCAGAATTATCGCGAATATCAAACGTGATTCCGGAGCAACTGTCTGGCTGCCCAAGGCACCAATGCGTCACAGCGCTGGGTGCTGGCATCACCTGGAATGTGACTGGCGCGCTGGAACAACCGCCGGTTGCAGACGCGTCCCCGCTGCTGCCACCCGCAGCGCCGCTGGAAGCGTCTCCCCCATTGGCAACGATGGACCCGCCCGCACCCGCGTTGCCACTGTCAGCCCTGCTGCCGAATGTGCCAATGCCTCCACTTGAACCACAGGCAGCAAGCGCCATGGAGAAAAGAGCGGAGAGAACGGAACCACCAGCCCTCACCGATATCGAGTGTGTCATGGATGTCTCCAGGTCAATTGGACAGCTTATAAGCAAGTTAGAGGCCAAGCCGGAGTCTTCCCCGGCCGGTGATACTTGCCACGATCCATCAGGCGGTCTGAGATCACCCTCAGAATTCTGAGGGCACCCATCCAAGATCTGGCGTGTTCACAGGTCCAGGCGCAGACTGGGCCTTGGCCTCGAACTTGCTGATAACCTGCCTCGACCCGGAGGCGGTCATGACTCGTTCGATTCCAGGCGAGACCCTTTGCTGCCTTTCCCCACCCGATTTCTTCTCGTGCAATTGACCCTGGTGTCCATCTTGGTCTTCACCGTCGCTGCAGCCGGGTGTAGCGGTGGCAGAGGCCTTCGGACCAGTGCCGCCGGAGGCACGCCTGGCTCCGCCGCAGGTACGACCGGCACGACTGGAGGAAACACAGACACCACCGGAGGCTCGGGGGGAGGAGCCACGACAGTCACGACTGGAGGGACCACTGGCGGGCCAAGCACCGCCCTGCACCCGCAGGACGGTGGAGTGGATGCGGTTCCGCCAGCGGATGCCAGCCGGGATACTTCCGTGCGCATACCGCTTTTGCATCGTCCTGCCGGCAGCACCTGTCCATCAGAACGCGCTCCCGGCGCTCTCGACTGCCGCTGCCCCGGCTCCGATGGAGGTTGTTCCTGCGTCCAAGGCAATTGCAGCCAGGATTCGGACTGCACGGCGGGCGTCAACGGTCGCTGTCTGCTGGCGAATGCCCCCTTTTTGTACGTGGGCTGCACCTACGACACGTGCTTCAGTGACTCGGACTGCTCCCCCCAAGAGCCGTGTGCTTGCCGCGCCTCTGCGTCTAGTACGATCGAGAACTACTGTTTGGTGGGAAGCAACTGTCGCGTCGACACGGACTGCGGACCAGGCGGCTACTGCTCGCCCAGCCAAGTCAGCGGCGGATGCGACTGTCTGAGCACCGCTTTGTGCGGACCGGATGTGCATTGCTGGGCTGGCGACACGCCAGTTCCTTGCGTCTGCGGGGACAGTTGTGGTCACGGCTACTTCTGCCACACACCCCAAGACACCTGTTTGGATGACAGCGATTGCACCAACTGGGGCACGTGCAACTACGATTGGCTGAACACGACGTGGAGCTGTTCCTATTGCCTTCCTTGGACATGAGGCGCGCGGCCTAGAGGCAGTGCCTCACAGCACCCCCAAGTTCGGTAGACCCAACTGGACTGGCGTAGTATCTTTGATCCCCTGGCGACAATGGAAACCATATGAACAAAGCTAGGATCGTTTGGGCAACCGGAGTGATCGTTTTCGGACTTGCGGGCTGCGAGGAAGGCAAGGCCGGCGGAGCCACGGGCGCAGGTGGGACCACTAGCGCGGGCGGTGAGACCAGCACGGCGGACAGCGCGACGGGCGGCGAAACCAGCGCAGGTGGTGCGACCAACGCGGGCGGCACGAGCGGAACCGGCGGCGAGACAAGCAGCGGCGGTTCCATGGCCACCGGTGGATCGACGACTACAGGCGGCTCGAAAGCAGCGGGCGGTACCGTGGCATTCGGAGGAGCCACAGCAGCGGGTGGCACCACGGCCAGCAGGACGGGCGGTGCCGGCACCACTGGGGGAACCGCAGGCGGCACCACGGTCAGGGGCGGGAACACCACGACCGGTGGAGTGAAGGCCACGGGAGGCACCACCAGCGCCGGCGGAACCACGGGTGGCACCACCAACACGGGGGGCATGGCCACCGGAGGTGCTTCGAGTGGCGGGCAGGGCGGCGGCGCGGACGCGGGGGGCGGGACCGGCACGCCGGCGGGCTGGCTCTACACCAGCGGCAACAAGGTCTACGTGTCGAACGGAAGCGGCGCAGGCACACCTTGGATGGGCCGCGGAGTCAATCTGGATGACATCTATCTGTGCGGCTACAACTACACGCTGTGGATGACTTCGTCTGAACAGACGCTGGAAAGCATCGTGTCTGGCTTGATGAGCGGGTGGAAGCCGAACTTCGTGCGGATCTCGCTGTCCATGGATAGCAATCAAACCGTGACCAGTTGGCTCAGCAATCCGGCCCAGTACAAAACGCCGATGACGAGCGTGATCAACGCCATCGGTGCCCACCCCAACGTCTATGTGCTGCTCACCCTGCGCAGTGATGTGTCGATGATTGGCCAGGATCAAGTCGACGGAGATCCCGAGGCGACCGGCCTTCCTTCGGATAGCACGACAACTCCGAATGCGACCGCGTACCCCACGGGAACCGATGCCACTTATGTCGCATTGGTGGACAGCTTCGCGAATTCGAGCTTCGTGATGTTCGGGCTGACCAACGAGCCAGGTGGCAACAAGCTCTCCAACGCGACCATCACGGCGGCCATGCGCCATGCGGTCGGAGTCATCCGGGCCGAGGAAGACCGCCTCGCCGTGCCCCATCATGTCGTGTCGGTTCAAGGCAATTCGTGGACCAGTGACATCAGCTTCTACGCGGGCAGCCCTGCACCCATCACCTATGACAACGTAGTCTACGAAGTTCACGGGTATCCGCCCGCCACAAGTTCGTACACCTACTCCAACATTCCGGTAATCATCGGTGAATACGGCAGCCTCACCAACAGCACCAGTTTCTACGCCGACATCGAGGCCAAACAGATTCCCAATCTGGCCTGGGACTTCGACCCCTACAGCGACTGCGCGCCGGATCTGCTGAACGTCACCCAAAGCGCCACCAGCCTCACGCCCTCGACCTGGGGCTCGACCGTCCAGAGCTACCTCTTGGCGCACACGCAGTAGCTGAAGTGGTGCGCGGACAGCCGGCCATGGCAGCAAGGCAGCGCTGATTCCTGCGTCTGCGATGGAATCATGCGCAGTTGCTGCGCGTTTGTTGTCGTGGGTTGACTACCGTGTCACCTTGGCTGATCGGCCAACATCGTAATAGCGGTTGTGACGGAGCAAAGGCGCGAGAGGAGATGAACATGCGATATCTCATCCGATTTGAGGCTTCCATGGAGGCCGGTGGCAGAGTTGACCGTTCGCCCGGAGGCGCAGGGGCGGCGATCGGTCGAATCCTTGAGCTTCTCAAACCAGAAGCTTTCTATGTTTCCGTGTTCAAGCGCGAATTGTTCATGATTGTGAACAGCAATGATCCAGCGCTGTTGACTGAAGCGGCCCACGCCGTGCAGTTGGTGGCCGGCGCCAATCTCGAGGTGACGCCGATCATGACCGGCGAGGAGGCCATGGCAATCCTGCCAAAAGCTCTTGGCAACGCCCTCGCTACGGCGAAATCACTCGGGCTCTAGCAGGATCTCGGGAGTCTCACGGCGCTGCACAGCGGTCAGGGTGACCAGCTTGGAGCAGCGCAGGCGCATCTTTGAGCGGATGGAACCACCGAACCATGCGCTAGCATGCAGTGGGTTCTCAGTCAGGCACTCTTGTATGTGGGCCCTATGCCTCCTTAGCCATCCAGGAGGGCCGTGATGTTCCGCGGGCGCCATCTTGGCGAGTCGTTTGCCTGATCGAGCCTTGTTTGGCCTGGATGCAGATGAAATACATATCCTCACCACCAGACTTCCAGGCGCGTTCGCCCGCGGGATCAACGCGGAGAACCGATCCCTCCTGGATCGGAAACTCCTCGCCATCAATGAAGAAGAAGCCCGAGCCGCGAAGGACGATATAGACCTCCTCGTTTTCCTTATGGGTGTGGGTGAAGGGGATGAATTCGCCGGGCGGGACCCGGTTGATCGAAATCTCCGCGCCCGTGAGCTCAAGCAAATCACGTAGGAAGGTCTTCTTCCGAAGATCGGCAAGAGCCCCGATTTGCGCGACTTTGTAGCGAGCCATGGCGGTCTCCTTTGTGACTTGAATTTTGCAGACTTCATCATTTTCCCGCGAGCGCCGCTAAAGGCAAGCACTCGCCAACGCGATCAGGTCGCACCAATGCCTCCTTCTCGTGAGACTCGCTACCAGGCGCCTACGGCGCCACCCCACTCCAGGTCGCACCTGGCTGTCCCTGTAGCACCGAGCACGGCGCGCTGATGGCCGCATCCCTGTTGAACTCGCCCAAGGCCGTCTAGCAGCCGCCGGGTCCCGGTCGGTTTGTCGCCCTCCGCGCCACGTGCTATTCAGTCCCTTTCCCTGGTTTGACCATGCAACATCTCGGCCTCGGCCCCACCGAAATCCTGCCGCAATTCCTGGTTCCGGTTCTGGCAAGCTTCCGCCAAGAATTCGGCGAGCCGGCCGTCCTAGTCCGTTCCCCTGGCAGGGTGAACCTCATCGGAGAGCACACCGACTACAACCAGGGCTTCGTGCTGCCTGCCGCCGTGGATCGCGGGATCGCTATGGCTACAAGTCCCCGATCCGATCACCGGTATGTTCTGCACTCCCTGGATCTGGATCGACGACTGGAAGGGGATCTTAGGAAATTGGCTCCCCATACCGAGCGCTGGCCCAACTATCTGCTGGGTGTCGTAGATCAACTGCAGAAAGCGGGAAAATCCATTGGCGGCTTCGATTTGGTGTACGGCGGGGATCTGCCCATGGGCGCGGGCATGAGCAGCAGTGCCGCCCTGGAGTGCGGTCTCGCCTTCGCCCTAAACGAACTCTATGGCCTGGGCCTGGATCGCCTCAGCCTGGCGAAACTGTCCCAGGCGGCGG
Organism: Myxococcales bacterium; assembly: GCA_003157775.1. Classification (GTDB taxonomy): domain Bacteria; phylum Myxococcota_A; class Polyangia; order Fen-1088; family Fen-1088; genus Fen-1137. Next base: position 5,943 of record PMKP01000460.1, read on the forward strand.
AGCACAGCTTCGTGGGCGTCAAGTGCGGCATAATGGACCAGATGGCGAGCCTGATGAGCCGGAAGGATCACGTGATGATGCTGGACTGCCAGGATCTCTCCTGCCGGTTCGTGCCCTTTCACAGCCCGGTGAAGATCTTCGTCTGCGATACCCAGGTGGAGCGTGCGTTGGCCGGCAGTGGCTACAACCAGCGCCGGAGCCAGTGCGAAGCGGGCGTGGCGTTGTTGCAGAAACACGCCCCGGAGGTCCACAGTCTTCGGGACGTGAGTCTAGAACTTCTGGACGCTCACCGCGCGGAGCTCGACCCTGTCGTTTACCGTCGCTGTCTCTACGTCGTCGAGGAGAATCTGCGGGTCATCGCCGCCTGCGACGCTTTGGAAAGGGAGGAGCTGGCGGTTTTGGGTGGTTTGGTGAATCAGAGCCACCAGGGCCTTTCCAAGGCATACGAAGTGAGTTGCCCCGAACTCGACGTGCTGGCAGAGGCAGCCGCGGCTCTCCCGGGCGTGCTGGGTGCGCGCATGATGGGGGCAGGCTTCGGAGGCTGCACCATCAACCTTGTGGAGGCCGGCGCGGAAGATGCCTTCGTGCAAGGCATGGCGCCTGCCTTTGCCAAGATCGGCAAGCCCCCAAAGATCCACAGTTGCGCCCCCCATTGCGGAACGGAGCGACTGTGATGGAACCCAAGCAGTATCCCCACCGCCGCCAGAATCCTCTCACCGGCGATTGGGTGCTGGTA
>PMKP01000269.1 GCA_003157775.1 Myxococcales bacterium
GTAGCTCCGATAGAATGTTCCGCCGGAGACCAGCAGGCTCGTGCGGCAGTCCTCGTTTCCAGACGGCCCGCAGGTCGCGGCCAGGCCGCTACAGCTTGGTGACGTTCCACCGTCAGTTGCAGCGCCGCCCCCAGCGTCCCGGCAGTAGCTTCCATAGGAGCACGACCAGCCCGCGGCAGTGCATGAGCATGTTGCCTTCACGCAGCCCGCTGGCCATTCGTAGACGCAGGAGTTGCCCGAATCTACGCACGTCTCCCCATCGTTGGGCAGCGTACCTGGACAGGAGGGAGGAGAAGAGCAAGCCGAACCTCCGCATGCGCCACCGCCGCACGGAGTGCAGGACCAAACGGTCCCTTCGCAAGTGCACTGGCCTCCGCAAAAGGCCCAGCGAACGCAGCTTAGCCCATTGCTGCTGCACGGCGAGTCCGCCGTGAACGTGGTTGGGCACGAAGCACAATCGCCTGGGCCTGGCGTGCACACCCAGGTACCGTCCGACATGCAGACACAGGCAGTGCAGCCGTCATACGCACATGTTTCACCTGCAGAAATACAGCGCGCACCAGTACCGGGAATCGCCGATGGGCACGTGTTGGGGACCAAGTTCGATGCGTCGAAGCCGGCCTCAGCTAGGCTCGCGTCGGCTGCGCCAGAGGCCCCGCCACTGTCGCCGCCGCTGCCCGTTGTTGTCCCGCCAGCGCCAGCGACTCCGCCGGTGGCACTCGGTGCAGTCCCGTCCACCCCGCTGTCATCCTGGCCAGTCCCTCCCAGAGCATCGGTCTTCGTGCAACCGGGCGACGTTAAGGCAAGGGTAGCTATCGAAAGCAACGAAAGGCAGGAAGCCTGGAATGCAGTAGGATTTCTCATGGCACTCCTTGGTTGATTCTTCGATGCCCTAGTGACAGCACCCTACTTGGTAGCATGATCCGGGACGACTGGAATGGCAAGCCGCCACTCGGGGCACGCCGGTTGGCTGGGGTCAACTCGTAGCAGGTAGCCGTGACAGGAACAGCAACACCAAGGGGTGCCAGGCCTTTGCTGACTCACAACTGCCGCTTGGGGCTGGCCGCTTGGGCGGCTTGCTCCTGCGGGAGGCGGAACTCGACGCCGTTCACGTCGAAGTGCCGCATGGCGGCTGACAATCGAGCCTCCGTCTGTGCGTCGAAAGACACATAAGCCCTCGGCGCGGCGTGAATAGACGGATCTGTGTGGTGAATTACGATACCGCCCTCCTTGTAGATTTTGCCGGGAAGCTTCGCCAGAAAGGCGGCATGTTTTGTGGAATCCGCGAGGCTCGCCGCAAAGGCAGCCGCGCTGCTGGCAACCGCCGCGTCAATCGGTGGCCAAAACACGGACTCCCAATCGACGTCGCCCGTGGTCGTCAATTTCGCCCAGGCTATCGACTCGATCACGCGCACACCGAGGATTGCGCGCCTCAAAATCGAGTTGATACTATGCAGTACTGGCCGTGTGGACGAATCCCCAGAGCCTGAACCTGTCGCGATATAGATCGTTTGAACCTCCGCCACCTGATCCGCGGGGAGTCCAGCGCTGATGAAATAGTCCTTCACCATTTGATTGTGCGTTTGAACGTCCAAGAGATACGGCCCGGTCGGCGAATCCGCATTCGGAATCGCGTTGGCCGCGTTGTTCGTGGGGTCGACCGCGAAGGCCCCAAAACTCCCACGCCACCGTTGCATCGTGGGAAGGTCGACCTCTAGCGTGGTGGCCTGGCCGATGCGGAACCTCGATCGGCTCAGGTCATGAATATAGCCCACAATTGGCACGGCCGTTGCGGTCGTCAGCGATTGCTCACTTTCGCCCACGGGGCTCGGCGCACCCACAGCGCACCCACCCAGAAGGAAAAGACCAGCAGCCATGCAACGTGCGTTCTCGATCGCATTCTGAAACATTGTAGTCACCCTTTGTCAGGAGGGAATTGCTTCGCCACGCTTCTGTGAGGCAGGACCTCAATGAGTCGTCCCGGACCAGAAATACTCCGCAACGTTATAGTTGCAGCCGAGCATGAACCCACTGTATGCTGTCGAGGTGGCCGTTCCACCTTGGTCTGATGTCAGACCTGCCCACGGCTCATGGTTCAATGTATTCGCCGGCGCTCGAAGAGTATTGCCATAGGCAATGACTACATGGCATCCGCAACCGTTGATTCCGCCGGTGTACGAGTACCCGTTCCAACAGCCGGTCCCGTCGGTAATGCTACTGATTGCGTTTGCATAGGACTGGGCCACTGGGCCGTTTGGATTGGTGCTGTAGGGACTTGCGACGGCGTTGCCAAACCCGAGGGAATCAGCGGTGTCGCCTCCCCAACCCAGCAAGAGACCAGCGACCATATGTATCCCACCAAACATACTCTTCCACTCGGTATTCGGAAACCACACGTTGAGTGCCTGACTTATGTGGAAGATCGCGAGCGATGTTCCCCCGTTCGTGCCAGCACCGCGCCAACCGCCTTCACTCGGGTTCTCGCCGAGGACCATGTTCGGACCGGTTAGGTAGGCATAGTGGATTGGAGTTGTGGCGCTCCCCGCGTCGCGGTTCCCGCAAGTTACGAGGGCGCGCGGTGTGGCGTACATACAGGCTCCCTTCCCCTGCCCAAGCTGTTGGTAGGTCCAGGGGTTGGACTCGCAGGTTGCCGGGAGCTGGTAGGTTGTGCATGTTGCCACACTTGTGCATGGCCGATCGTCGCTAAGGTTCTGGATGCCGTGCCCCTGAAAGAATGAGATTGCCATGTTCGGAGCGTCGCCAAAAGCGTAGTCCATCGAGCCGGGCGGAGCATTGGGCGTGTCCGGATCTAGATAGTCAGTATTCCAGGTCCACGCGTCTTGCCACGAGCCGCCGCCATTGATCTGAAACCCCAGACTGTTGACCCTGAGAAGCTCCGTGTAGAAATTCACGCCGCTTTGATTCGCATTGTACAAATCACCTCCCCCAAAGCATGGAGTGTATGAGTTGACAGTTTCGACCTCAACCAATGTCTTGGATGCGAGCGCATTGTCGTGAACGGGCAACAACGGGATCACGAGACCGCATACGAAGCAAAGAGTGCGGATTGTACGCATGAGACACCTCCGGCTGGCGATTGGTGTTGGAAGAACGACGCGGCCCCTGTTGCGTGCAGTGAAGCACCTGCTGGGATGTGCGGACTGAACGTGCAGCCGACTTTGCGCGATTGAAGGTGCGTCCTGCAAGACGCATGTTGCGAACTGCCTCAATTTGAGGCACCCCCTCACAGACCTGGCGGCCGCTTGGCGAGCTTGCGCTGTAGCGATCCGCGGCGAATCCCCAGCATACGAGCCGCTTTGGACTTATTGTTTTCGCTGATGGCCATCACCCATGCCACGTACTCCCATTCGTAGCGCGCGAGCGAATGAATGGCGGCCTTGGGGGACTCAGGTTGACTGGCGAAAGGAACACCCTCGACGGACGCGACGATCATCTCGGCGGTCACCGGCTTGGCCAGGTATGCGCGAGCGCCGAGGCGGGCGGCATGGAAGCAATCCGCCAGGGAGGGGCTGTCGGTCACGACAACCATGCCGGCCCCGGGAAAGCGATCGCGAAGCTGGTGTAGGGCTCTTGGGCAGCCCACCGGCCCCCGCCCGTCACGGGCGGCAGCCGGCTCGACTACGATAACCTCAGGGACGAAGGGCACGGGGAGGTCGGGCAGCGCTTGGGTTGGCTGGATGAACGAGGCACACCATCCGGCACTCTCGAGATCACGTCGCAAACGTCCGCCGTCGGGCTGGCTTGCGTCGATGATCAGCACGTGAGGATGTCGGTCAGCCTTGCTCGCAGACACGTTTGTCCGTCGAGAAGTCGATCGATTACGCGGCTTCCTGGCTTGTCGTTCGAAAAGCGGTCATCCCACCTCCCCGATCGGCTGCCACACGGCTGGACCCTCGCGGCCCGACCCGTTCTCGATATCCTCCACCGTCGGGAAACAGATGTGGCGGCGACCTTCTGATCGTGCGGGGTTTTCGGCCGCGCTGCGCGCGACCGCCTCGGGCGCCAGGTTTGGGCGTGTCCTGGAGGCAGGCCGCTCTCCGTAGACTTCGCGCGCGACACCTCGTGCTTTGCTTCCGGTTCATAAGATCCCTCCGAACGTGGAAGCGAGCCACAACCTATCTCGCGAAGATGATGTCTAGCCTGGGTGCGGTCGCAGTGTCAAGAGCAAGCGTGTGATTCTCACGTCACAACACCATGATCTGTAAAATGTCGGGGTCCATAGATGAGAGGAAAGTGCATCGATATTTTGTAACAGGACTAACTGTCTGCGCAGTGTGAGTGGATGCTCTCAAGAAGATGCAGGGCGAGGGTATGCTCTCAAGAAGGTCGCGTGTCCGTCGATGGAATCATGCAGGCCCCTATCTCTGAATGCTGCCGACCCCAGCGCTCCTCATTCCTCCCACTCGTGCCAATCTGCTTCCCCCTACCCGCAGGCCATCTCGGTGTCATGTTTACTGGACAGACAAGTTGATGACACGTAGGGTCAATTCTTTGACGCCATAGAGTTCTGAGCGGAACCGCCGGTTGGTGTCTCTGATGTCCAAGGGACTTGCTAATCGATTCTCCAGCACGCCTCGCGCAACGGGGGATCCTTCCGCCCCAGGAAAACCGGAGAACGGGAACGAGCCGGCCCGCTTCGGCTTCCGGGCCATGCAATCCCGAGCACGCTACCTGCGTGACCTCCAGATGGCGGAGATGTTCGACGCCGGCAAGAGCGTCGCCGAAATCGCCAAATCCGAACACCTCACGCCGACCTGGGTACGCTCCATTCTCGACGCGACCGGCGTGCGACAGAAGGGCAAGCGCGGCCCGAGAATACCGCTCGGCGAAATGCCCGAGATAGTCCAGCTCAACGCCAGCGGCTGGTCCCTACGGGAGCTCGGTGACAAGTACGGGGTCAGCGGCGAGGCTATCCGGCAGGCGATCATCACCTGGCCGAAGAGGAAGAAGAGAGCCGCCATCGCAAAGCGACGTCAGCTCGTCAAGATCGCGAAGGCTGCGGGGAAGATCCCCAAACTCTCAAAGACGACTGAATACCCCGCGACGGTGGCCTTGGCCACGCGACGTCGAATCGGCCCCAGGAGCCCTCGCGCGCCGAGAGCAGGCGGCGGGATGATCACCGCAGATCTGATCGATCGTCTTTCCGAACGCCGGCACATCAGCCTGCGCAAAGCCACTCCGCTGGTCGTCGCATTCTTCGAGTGTCTTGCCGGAGCCTTGCGCCGGGGCGAGCGTGTCGAGATCCGCGGCTTCGGGGTCTTCACGGTTCGAAGCTACGAGGGCCACCGGGGGAGAAATCCACGCACGGGGCAAGCCGTCGAGGTCAAGCCCATGCGTGTGCCCTTCTTCAAGGTGAGCCGGGAGCTATTGAAGCACTTGAACGCAGGCCGAGGGGAAAAGGAAAAGCAAGTTCAGGCCGGCGAGGTGTTGGCCCGAGCCTGACTTCTGTCACACATTTGGACGGGCTGAATCCCGTGAGGAAGAGCCTGATGACAGACTCTTCATGGCCACCGGCGATGGCTTGGTGGTGCACACTCGACTACATCCGAGCTTCACGTCCGCGACAGCGTGTTGTCGCTAGGCGGCTGCGGTGTCCGCGCTCGTGGCCTCTGCGCTTGCGGGCGGGAGAACCACGCCCATGCGGGCGTTCTCGGCTTTGCGTTGCGCAACCAGCTTCTCTCGTAGCTCATCGACCAGCGCCGGGTGCTCGGCCATGTACTGGCAGGCCTTGTCGCGGCCTTGGGCAATGCGCTCGCCCTGCCACGAATAGTAGGCGCCCGACTTCTCCAGCAGGCCAGCCTCACTCGCCAGATCCACCACTTCGCCCACAGCGCTTATCCCACCGCCGTAAAGGATCTCGAACTCGCACTCGCGGAAGGGCGGCGCCACCTTGTTCTTCACCACCTTGACCCGCGCCCTGCTGCCGACGATCTGCTCGCCATTCTTTACTGCGCCGATCTTGCGGATATCGAGTCGCACGCTGGCGTAGAACTTGAGCNNCACGCCAATCTTCTGCCGAAGCTGATTGATGAAGACCACGCAGGTCGCGTTGCGGGAGGTGGCTGCGGTCAACTTGCGCAAAGCCTGGCTCATCAGGCGCGCTTGCAGGCCCATGTGTGCATCGCCCATCTCGCCTTCAAGCTCGGCCTTGGGCACCAGGGCCGCCACCGAATCGATGACGATCATGTCGACGGCGCCGGTGCCCACCAGCTTGTCGGCAATTTCCAAAGCCTGCTCGCCGTTGTCGGGCTGGGACACCAAGAGGTCCTCGATGCGCACGCCCAGCTTGCGCGCGTAGGTCACGTCGAGCGCGTGCTCGGCGTCGATGAAGGCGCAAATGCCGCCGGCGCGCTGTGCCTGCGCGATGGCATGCAGGGTCAGGGTGGTCTTGCCTGACGACTCGGGGCCGAAGATTTCCACCACGCGGCCGCGCGGCAGCCCACCCACGCCCAGGGCGAGGTCGAGCCCGATAGAGCCGGTGGGAATCACCGGGATGTCCGTGGTCTCGCCGCCGCCCAACGACATGATGGCGCCTTTGCCAAATTGTTTTTCTATCGCGGAAAGAGCGGAAGATAGGGCCTTGAATTTCTCTTTCAGTTGTTCCTTGATGGTAGCCATGGGTCATTTCCTTTTGGGTTAGCTGTTTCTCACAGAGGGCACAGAGGCCACAGAGGACGCAGAGTTGGGTTGGAAGGATCGGAAGCGGCGCACGCCCTCCTTCAGGGTCGGGCCGTAGAAGTTGATGAGCAGCGCCAGGGGAAGGCCGGAGAGTCGTAGGTACGACAGCGTCTGAGAGCGGTGGACCGGCAGCAGGCGTTCGACCGACTTGAGCTCCACCAGCACCCTTCCGTCGACGACCATGTCCAGCCGAAAGACGCAGTCGAGGACCGATCCCCTATATGTGACCGGAAGCGCCTTCTGTCTCTCGACCGAATGGCCCCGCGCTGTCAGCTCGAACTCAAGGCATGCCTCGTACGTCGATTCCAACATTCCCGGGCCCAAGTACTTATGAACCTCGATCGCCGCCCCAATGATCGCCCCAGAGAGCCCATTCAACCCTCCTCGGTCCTCCCCTTCCTCTGTGCCCTCTGTGAGAACCCAGCACTCTTTCTTCACGATGTCACCTCTCTATCCAAGAACCGGTATTGCAACGCTTCGGCGAGATGCGGCCCACGCACAGCCTCACTCCCATCCAGATCCGCGATCGTCCGCGCCAGTTTTCTCACCCGCTCAATCGAGCGCGCCGACAAGGCCAATCGTTCCACCGCGCGCTCCATGATGCGATGGCCGTCGCTGTCCAGCGCGGCGAAAGCTCTGGCTTCCCGCGATCCCAGTCGTGCGTTGCAACGTGCGGCGCGTTTCAGTTGGGTGGCGCGCGCAGTTTCGACGCGGGCTCGTACCGTCTCGCTGGTTTCGCTGGCCTCGCTGCCGGCCAATTCACGATACGAGATTGCCGGCACTTCGACGTGCATGTCAATGCGGTCGAGCAGTGGCCCGGACAGCTTCGCCCGGTAGCTGTTGATGGCCAATTGTGAGCAGGTGCACGTGCGCAGTGGATTTCCATAATGGCCGCAGGGACAAGGATTCAGCGCCGAGACCAGCATGAAGTCGGCGGGAAAGGTGACGGTGCGGCGGGCGCGCACCACAGAGATCTCCCGCTCCTCCAGCGGTTGGCGCAGGGCCTCCAGGGCGTGCCGGCCGAATTCCAGCAGCTCGTCGAGAAACAATACCCCGTTGTGGGCCAGCGAAATTTCCCCCGGCCGCACCATGGGCCCGCCCCCTACCAGGCCGGCCACGCTGACCGTGTGGTGGGGCGCGCGAAAGGGCCGCTCGGTAATGAGTGATCGCCCGGCCAACGATCCGGCTACCGAGTAGATCATGGTGGTTTCAAGCGACTCGTCAAACGACAGGGTGGGCAGGATTCCTGGCAAGCGCCGGGCGAGCATGGTCTTGCCAGACCCGGGTGGCCCAATGAAGAGCAGGTTGTGCCCGCCCGCCGCCGCGATTTCCAGAGCGCGACGGGCGACTTCCTGCCCGCGTACCTCGGCGAGGTCAGTTGTGGCCGCTGGCGCGAATCGGGCCGGCAGTGCCGTTATGGTCGCCGCCGGCTGCCCCTGCAAGACGTCCAGCAGATCGTTCAGGTGGCCCACCGGCACGACGTCGCAACCGCCCACCGCGGCGGCCTCGGCCGCATTGTCCCGGGGTACGAATAGCCGTCGTACGGCCCGGGCTCGTGCGTAGGCTGCCATGGGCAGCACGCCCTTGACCGATCGAACACTGCCATCGAGGGCCAACTCGCCGACAAACAGCGCATCGTCGAAGCTCTCAGGGGGCAGAAGTCCCGCGCCCGAAAGAATGCCCATGGCTATGGGCACGTCAAAGGCCGCACCGTCCTTGCGCAGATCGGCAGGCGCCAGGTTGACCGTAATCCGACGAAGAGGGAATTTGAATCCGCTGTTTTCCAGTGCGCCGCGAATGCGCACGCTTCCTTCTCTTATCCCCGCATCCGGCAAGCCCACGATATTGCAGCCGGGCAAGCCTTGCGACACGTCCACTTCGACATTGATAGGCGCGGCCTGGATGCCGATGACAGTTGCGGAAAGTACGCGAGCCAGCACGCCGCTTGCCCAAAGCGAGAACGGTGCCACTTGGGCAGGCTAGGCTTTCCAGCTACTTGCGCTCGCATTATCCGGGGATCGAACGCGCACCTGAGCAGATCTCGGCCGCCCGACTGTCCTGCCGGCCGGCCAATGTCCGACATGGCGGACGGAGGCACTGACTATTCACATGGGAACCCTGAAAGGGTTCGCTTCGCCCTTCGGCCCCCACCCGCCNNTGGTACGCCGCCGGCGAGGGCGCGGGCGAAGCCCGCGGGGCGGGCAGGGCGGGCTGTCCGTCCCGAAGAGCCGGCGGGCTCCCCACGCGACTACTCCTCGACCGACAGTCGATACTCGCGGAAGAAGCAGAACGGGATCGGCCGGCCGTGGTCGAGATAGGGCCTGAACTTGAAAAGGCGAATCTTCTCGACGATCGCCGGGTCAACCGCCGGATCCGAGGGCCGCATCACGGTCACATCGCCCACCGAGCCGTCCTTTCTGACGCACAATTTGAGCAGCGGCGCGAACCTAGCCCCGGGCTTGCGCAAGGGAGGAGGAATCACCGGCTGATAGCGCGCCTCGTTCGGATCGATGGCTAGCTGACCGTTGCCCTCGGCGGGCGGCAGGATTCTGGGCATGGTGCTCGCCTCGGGCCCGTGCGCCGCATGTGCCACGCTCCCAACTGGAATCGCGCCGTTGCCAACCCGCGCGCTCGCCACTTGGACGTCGCCCTGCAGGCTGGGTGTCTCCACGGCTGCGGGTGTCTCCACGCCGGCAGTTGCCGGCAATTTGTCTGCGGATGGAGGTGCCAGAGGTGGAGGCGCTAGCCGATTGGCCGCACGATCAGATCGCGGCCGGCTGGCCGGCTTGCCCGCGCGCCCAGATGTGACCGCTGTGGCTGCTACCGCTGCTGCGGGGGCAGGCGGAGGCAAGGGCGCAGTCTCCTCTGGCAGGACTGTGACCACAATCGGCGCGGCCGCGGGCTTGTCGTGCCGGGTGGTCGAAGCGGTCACCGCGTAGACGACGACCGCGACGTGCAAGGACAACGAAACCGCCAGCGCCGTGTACCACGGCCCCGTGTCTCGATTTCTCGCGGTGAGTGTGTCGAACGCCATCGGCCACGCCCCAGCGCTAGCCACGAGTCGTGCCGGAGAGGGTCACAGCATTCTCAGTCCTTGCAACACAGGACGCCGCCCTTCGACGAGCTAAACTTGGTTACCACCTCGGCCTCGCGCAGACTATCGTCCGCCGTCCCGCACTGCCATACATCGGTTGCAGCGCAGTCAGCGAAACTCATGCGGCGATCGAGAGGAGGACACCCACCCGACTCCGGCTGTCCGATAGACCCACAGCCGTGGATATCGTTTGCCGCCGACGGATCGTGGTAGCACACACCCTGGGGCGAGGCGCCCACCATGACCACGAAGAGGGCCTCATCGCCGGGCGAGACAGCGCTTTCGCAGCCGCCAGTAGGCGAATGGCTCGTGACGTCCGGGCCGTCAAGACAAGCGTGCCAGGTCGGGGCGCACAGGTCAGAAACGGAGCAGCGAAATCCCTCTGGGTTGCTGCTGTCGTTCCCTGCCACGCGCAGGCACTCGGGCGTGCGCGAGGATGGGTCGAGCAACCCTTGCTGCGTCCAGCCACCGGCGCATCCAGCGATGCTCGGCCAGTTTTTGATATCGCGAAAGCCCTCGCGCGTCCCGTCTGAACATCCGACGATCAAAGGATCGCTGATCGTCGGTGCCAGGTCTACGGGCTCATCGCCCCCGTACCCATTCGCATCGCTTGCCGGCCCACCCGACCCGTCGATAGTTGAGGTTTCCTGCCCGCCGCCCAAATCCGAAGCATCCATGTCAGCGAAGTCGCCCGCGGCGCCGTCATTGGCAAGGCCAATCGAGTAGACGCGGCAGCCAAGCATGGCTGTGGCTAGGGGCAGAAGCAGCCCGAGGGGGATTCTCGCAAGCCCGCCCCAATCTCCTAGCCCGACGACTGTCGGAGACGAGGCTGTCGAAACCCAGCTCATGTCAGGGAAGATTACATCTGCCGTGCCACGGCCACCACAGAGATGGTGCCGGTGAGCGGGTTGGCTCCTGCCCGATGCGGTGAACCAACTAGCTTGAACGCCCTCGGTTCAGCGCGCCGCCAGCTCCGTGCTCTTGCGGGGAACCGCCGGGCTCCCGGTGGCGCTCCGTTTGCCTTCGATCTGCTCAGCCAGCGACTTTTCGCGCGAGAAAGTGTAGTTCTCGCAGCGACCCTCGCTGGTTTGCCAAAGGCCTCGATCCTCGATCTCGGTCTGTGTCTCGACGACCGTGCGATCCGGAAAGAGCTCGACCTTGATTCGGTCGCGTACTCCCGACGTGCCGGTGGAATCGCGGTAGCCGATCATGGAGTAGCCCTTGTTGGCCAGGACCACGTTCCACTGGTCGCGCTTGGCCAGGCTTTCGAGCGCCTGCCAGCGAGTTGCAGCCGACTCCTGGGTCTTCCGTTCAAAGGGGACGTAGACCTGCGGCCCGGCGCAGCCGGCGGCGCTCAGCAACGCTGTGACGAGAACGAGTGGAAGGACGGCCAAGCCTACCTTGTCGCCAAGACCAGCCGTCGGGAAACGCTGTGGGTTGTTGTGGGGAAACACTTGTCGCACCTCCACTTGCCCTTGGGTGCATCGGAGGTGCCAGCCCCTGCCCAAACAAGATCGGGCAGTTGCACGTGGGCTAGGCAGTCGCCCGACGATCTAGGCTTCCGGCCGTCGCCGCGCCGACGGCGGGTTGGGCTTGCGACACCGCCTTGGACGTGCACGAGTTTGACGGGACCACCGGCGACCGCCATAGTTGGGGGGCATGCGCCAGGCTACTGTTGAACGAAATACCAAGGAAACCCAGATCCGCGTGGTCTTGAACCTGGACGGCTCGGGGCAGCGCAAGATCGCGACCCCTCTGCCGTTCTTCAACCACATGCTGGATTCGTTCGGCCGGCACAGCCTGGTCGATGTCGAGATCGACGCTCGCGGCGACGTCGAGGTTGACGGGCACCACACCGTGGAAGACGTGGGGATCTGCCTAGGCCAGGCCTTTCGCGAGGCCCTGGGCGACAAGCGCGGCATTGCGCGCTTTGGCGACGCGGCGATCCCGATGGATGAGGCCCTGGCGCGCGCGGCCGTGGACTTCGGGGGCCGCGGCTGCCTGGTCTATCGCGCGGAGCACCTCAAGGGCCGGCGCATCGGCGACTTCGATGCCGAATTGGCGCGCGAGTTCTTTGCCGGGTTCGCGTCCGCGGCCCTGTGCAACCTGCACCTCGAAACCGTGTACGGCGAGAACGGACATCACGCTATGGAGGCGCTGTGGAAAGCCTTTGCGCGCGCCGTGCGTGCGGCAGTGCAATCGGATCCGCGCGAGCGCGATGTGCCGTCGACCAAGGGGACGCTCACCGCCTAGCCCTGGCCTCGGGCCGGAAGTCATCCATGAGCAAGCCCCGCATCGCGATTGTCGACAGCGGCAGCGGCAACCTGCGCAGCGTGGAAAAGGCGCTGGCGAGCGTAGGCGCCGACGCCTTCATCACCAGCGACGCCGACCAGGTGGCCCGCGCCGACAAGATCGTGGTGCCGGGCCAGGGCGCCTTTGGCGGCTGCGTGGCCGGGCTCGACCGCGCGGGTGGTGCCTTGCGCGCGGCCGTCATGCAAGCCATCGGCAAGGGGACGTCGTTTCTGGGCATCTGCATCGGCATGCAGATGCTTTTCGAGGGCAGCGACGAAGATCCGTCCTGCAAGGGCCTGGGGGTTTTTCCTGGCCGGGTGGTCCGCTTCGCCATCGCGCCGCCGCTCAAGGTGCCGCACATGGGCTGGAACGCCTGCCGCCGCGGCGTTGCTGCCGCACGCACGCCTATGCTGGGCGACACGCCCGATGGCACCTACTTCTATTTCGTACACAGCTACTTCCCGGTACCGATCCGCGCCTCCGATATCGCGCTCACCGCAGAGCACGGCGTGAAATTCTGCGCAGCGGTGGCGCGCGACAACCTGTTCGCCTGCCAGTTCCACCCCGAAAAGAGCCAGCGGGCAGGCTTGGCTGTGCTCAGCCGCTTCGTTGCCTTATAGAAGGTCCGCGCGTGCTGGTTTTTCCCGCAATCGACCTGATGAATGGCCAGGCGGTGCGCCTACAACAAGGCCGCCGCGACAGCGCCAAGGTCTATTCCAGCAATCCGTCCGAGTTGGCGCGCGCCTTTGCCGCGGCCGGCGCTCCCCGCCTGCATGTGGTGGATCTGGATGCGGCCTTTGCCGGCGGCGTGCAGAACAACCACGAAACCATAAGGGCCATCCTGGCCGCGACCACGATAGAAGTGGAGGTTGGCGGCGGCGTGCGCACGCTGGAGGCCTGCGAGCGGCTGTTTACGCTGGGCGCGCGATTCGCGGTCATGGGCACTGCCGCCATCAAGACGCCTGAACTGGTGGCCGAGGCTTGCCGCCGTTTCCCCAGGCGCATCGTGGTCGCGGTGGACGCACGCGAGGGCAAGGTGGCGGTCGAGGGATGGACCGAGGACACGAAGAGCGACGCGCTGGATGTCGGCCTGGCTGTGGCACAAGCTGGTGCGGCCGCCGTGCTTTACACTGACATCGGCCGCGACGGCATGCGCAGCGGCCCCAATCTGGAGGCCACCGCGCGACTCGCGGCCAAGATCGCTCCTTGTCCAGTGATCGCCTCGGGCGGTATGGCGCGCCTGGAGGATATCGATCTGGTCAAGACCACCGGAGCCCAGGCGGTCGTGATCGGCAAGGCCATCTATGAGGGCATGTTCACCGTGGCAGAGGCGCTGGAGCGCGCTGCTGAAGGAAAGGTCTAGCGGATGTTGGCGCGACGGATCATCCCCTGCCTCGACGTGGACGCTGGCCGCGTGAAGAAGGGAATTCGCTTCAAGCAACTGCGCGATGCCGGCGATCCAGTGGAAGTTGCTGCGGCCTATGACCAGCAGGGCGCCGACGAGATCTGCTTTCTCGACATAACCGCTTCGTCCGACAACCGCGCCACCATGCTGGAAGTGGTGCGCATCACCGCCGAGCAGGTTTTCCTGCCGCTCACCGTGGGCGGCGGGGTACGCAGCGTGGAGGATGTGCGCAAGTTGCTGCTGGCCGGGGCTGACAAGGCCGGCATCAACACCGCCGCGGTGGCCGATCCCGAGCTAGTTCGTCGCGCCTCGGACGCCTTTGGCAGCCAGGCCATTGTGGTCGCGGTGGATGCCCGGCACCGGCCCGACCGGCCCGGCAACTGGGAGGTCTTCACCCACGGAGGCCGCAAGCCCACCGACATCGACGCAGTTGCCTGGTGCGCGCGCATGGCCGAGTTGGGTGCAGGAGAAATCCTGCTTACCAGCATGGATCGCGACGGCACGCGCGACGGCTTCGACCTGGACCTGACCCGCGCCGTGGCCGACCGCGTGCCCATTCCGGTTATTGCATCGGGCGGTGTGGGGACGCTGGAACATCTCTACCAGGGTGTGGTCATCGGCGGCGCCGATGCGGTTCTGGCTGCTTCGATTTTCCACTTCGGCGAATACACCGTGGGCCAGGCCCGCGACTACCTTCGCGCCCGTGGCGTGCCCGTGCGCGAAGGATGATGGCCAGTCACGGACCTTCGCGGGTTACTGTGGCGTTCCGGGTGTGTAGAACTTCACGTCCGGGTTGGTCCATCCCGAGTAGATGCTCCAGTCATAGATATGGAATTGCTGGGGGATACCGGGATGGGCCGGCTGGTCATCCAGATTGCAGCCGCCATTGGCGAAGATCCAAACCGTCGACTCGTCGTACACGATGACTTCCTCTTTGTCGTCCCCGCAAAGATTGGCGTGTTGAGCGAAGCTCTGCGCGCTGGAGCCGTCATAGGGGAATTTGGCGACCAGATTGTCATTGCCGTCGTAGAGGTAGGTCCCCGTGCCCCCGCTGCCATCTGACGCTCCGTCACGACGATAGGAGAAGATCAAATCGGTGCCGTTCCCGTCCCAGTTGTTCATGTTTTCCGTCACGGTCAGCCAGCCGGAGTTCTTCGGCCGGTCCTCTTTCCACAACATGGTGTCGTTGTAGGTCACGAGCACGTTGTCGCTCTTGTAGCCTTCCGCGGCGGTGCGCAGACGATCGAGCAGAACCACCTCGAGACCTGGCAAGTCCGGACGGTAATCACCGATTCCCTCTTGCTGAGCTTCTGTCGTGTGAGTGTCTTGCCACAACTGTGTGCCAGTGCTCCAATCGAACGC
The DNA here is from genome assembly GCA_003157775.1 of Myxococcales bacterium. Lineage (GTDB taxonomy): Bacteria > Myxococcota_A > Polyangia > Fen-1088 > Fen-1088 > Fen-1137. The sequence continues at coordinate 14,853 of PMKP01000269.1, forward strand.
CGCAGCCACATTCCCACAGACGACTATCTCCTTTCCGTTTGCTGAATTGCCATCGATGTCTCCTGTGGCGATGGCGTCAGCGTGCATGGTGAGTGGCGGGTGCGACGTCTTGTTGAGGGTCCATTGCAGCACGCCAGCGCTATTCAGGAAATCGTAGCCGCACATGACTTCATCTTTGCCATCACCGTTCCAATCATAGGCCAGCGGATAGTGCCCCGTACCAAGGTCCGACATTCCCGTAGCGCTGGAAAGCATCTGGTGAGTCCACAGCAAGGTGCCGGCCTTGGTGGTGGGGGTGGTGGTAATGTCGTCGATGCCTACCATCGCCCATATTTGTGAGTAACGGGTCTTGACGATGATGTCCTGGGGCCATGGCTTGCCTCGCAGATTGGCAAAAGCAATGCCGTCGTTGGCGCCCTTGACCGGCAAGGGAATCGTGCGCAACAACTTCCCGGTGGTTCCGTCGAGCACGGTCATCTCGGTGGTGCTCATGTTGGCGAAGACCTCGGACTTGCCGTCCCCGTCGAGGTCGTAGACTTGAATCGGGACGTCCGAGCTGGCGGTGTGGAACTGGCCGGGTGTTCCGTACTGCCAAAGCTGGTTGCCCTTGAGGTCGAACGCCGTGATGCAGACGACCCTCTGGGGAGTCCAGTTGTCGAGGGTGGTCTGGTCTACGGGCTGACCCACGACGATCTCCATCTTGCCGTCGCCGTTGATGTCGCCCAGCCGCATTCCCGGACAGCCGCTCACGCCTTTCAAGTCGAACTTGCTCACCAGCACAGGTGTGCCAATGGCTCCGGTGCCGCCATCTGTTGAAGTCGTGCCGCCGCTTGCGGTGGTACCCCCGGTTGCTTTGGTACCCCCGGCCGCGGTGGCTCCGCCACTCGAAGAAGCACCGCCGTTTGCCTTGGTTCCGCCGGTTGCCGCTCCACCGTTTGTAGGAATACCGCCGGTTGGCGTAGTACCGCCGGTTGGTGTAGTACCGCCGGCACGACCGGTGCCACCCAAGTTTCCTGCACCGCCGGTGACTGCGGTGCTCGTCGTGGTTCCAGAACCTCCGCTCCCCAAGGTGCCGCCGGAGCCGACGCTCCCCGCAATACCACCGCTGCCGGCTGCGCCTGTCCCACCAACAGTGCCTCCTGCCATGCCGCCTGCGCCAGCCGTGCCGAACGCGCCACCCAGAGCGCCGCCAGAGCCTGCCGAGCCGCCGTTTCCGCCCGTGACCGCGGATCCGCCCGCCCCGCTGCCGCCCACTGGCGGAGCAACATTGCCGCCCTGGCCGGGCGTGGATCCACCAGAACTGCCACTGCTGTTAGCCGATGAACCTTGGCTGCAGCCGATCGAAGACATCAGCAAGACCAGGCCGGCTCGGGCCAACAATCTGGACAAGGCCTTCAGTGTTTCCCTTGTCATGGTGCTTCCTTTCATCTCTGAGTCTCCGTCCTGCGGCAATGCTGCGCAGACTTGAGGCGCGGTTCTTGCTATTGGCTATGGTTGCTGGCGATGCCGTCGCGACAACAGGATGAATTGTACACCATCACACCAACACGATCGGTGTGAATTCAGCCATTCTTCGCAATCACCCTGTAAGCAAAAGTGCGCTAGACATGTTCATCATGATCGGAAATGCCGACGCGTTGCTTTCTGCCGTGAAGTTCGATTCGAAGGGCCTGGTGCCGGTGATTGCACAAGACCGCGCCACGGGCGTGGTGCGCATGCTGGCATGGGCCAACGCCGGGGCGCTGCGGGCCACGGTACAGAATGGCCTGGCCACGTTCTGGAGCCGCTCGCGCAACGAGCTGTGGGAAAAGGGCAAGACCTCGGGGAATTCCATGCGCGTCACCGACCTGCGCCTGGACTGCGACGGCGACGCCGTCCTCTACATTGTCGATGCCAACGGGCCGTCGTGCCACACCAACGCCACCTCTTGCTTCTTCCGCAGCGTGACCGCGAGCGGGCTGGCAGCAGACGACGGCCCAGCGCCGGTGGCTGCGACGTGACGACGCGGAGGTTGTGACGCTCGCCAAAGCCGCTGCCCGGATCCTGAGACCCGGCGGCCTGCTGGCCGACCATTTGCCGGGCTTCGAGCCGCGCCCAGGCCAGCTCGCCATGGCCAAGCGCGTGGCCCAGGCGATCGACATGGACGAGCGCTTGCTGGCCGAGGCGGGCACCGGCACAGGCAAGACCATCGCCTACCTGGTGCCGGCGATTCTTTCCGGCCGCAAGGTGGTGGTCAGCACTGGCACGCGCACCTTGCAGGACCAGATCGCCGAGGTGGACCTGCCGCGCCTGCAACGCGTGCTGCCCGAGCCGTTTACCTTTGCAGTGATGAAAGGGCTGGCCAACTACCTGTGCCTGCGCCGCTTCGACGAGCACAGCCAGCAACTGGAAATAGCTGCCACCAAGTCGCGCGAGACCGAGCTGGTGCGCGCCTGGGCCGCGAGCAGCACGACCGGCGACCGGGCGGATCTCGACGGCGTGCCCGACAGCGCCCCCATCTGGCGCGAGATCACGTCCAGCCCGGAGATGCGGCTGGGTAGCCGTTGCCCCTTCGTCGAACGCTGTTTCATCACCCAGATGCGACGGCGGGCGTTGGGCGCCCGCGTGGTGGTGGTCAACCATCACCTGTTTCTCGCCGACCTCGCCCTGCGCAGTCGCTGGCCCGACGCCCAGGTGCTGCCGCCCTACGAACTGGTGATCTTCGATGAAGCCCACCAGATCGAGGATGTGGCCACTGAGGTTTTCGGCGTTCAGGTTTCCAACGCCCGGCTCTTCGCTCTGGCGCGCGATCTGCTGCGCGCACCGGCGCCCCAACTCGAAGTCGGCCGGGTGGAATCCGCGGCGCGCCGGATCGAGGCCGCGACCCACGTGCTGGACGAGGCCCTGCGCGGCCGTTTGCCAGCCTTGGGCGGCAGCGGCGAAGAGGTGCGCGTTGAGATGCCCGACGACTTGTGTGCCGCCGAAGTTCTGCAGCGCTACCATGAGTTGGACAACGTCCTCGAGGAAACAGCCACCCTGTGTGGACGTCTGAGCGAAGATGACGGCAGCGACGCCGAGCGGCCGCATCCCCCTTCGCAGACCAAGGCGGCGGCGCTGGCCGGGTTGTCCCGACGGGCCGATGCCGTGCGTACTGATTTTGCGGAGATCGTGGGCACGGCCCGGCGCGACTCGATCCGCTGGGTGGTGGTGTCGCGCCGCAACCTCACCCTGCGCGCCTCGCCGGTGGACGCTGCGCCCCTTCTGCGCGAGAGCTTTGACCGCCACCCGGGACCTATCGTTTTCACCTCGGCCACTCTCAGCGCCGGCGGACGCTTCGATTATATCCGCAGCCGGCTCGGCCTAACCGACACCGCCAGCGAGTCGAACTTTCCCTCGCCCTTCCACTACAGCGAGCAAGCCTTGCTCTATCTGGCTGTCGATCTTCCTGATCCCACCCACGAGTCGTTCGCCGCCGCGGCCGCCGAGCGCGCCCTCGAGTTGTGCCGGCACTCGCGAGGCCGGGCGCTGCTACTCTTCACCAGCTTTCGCAACCTGCACGTAGCTGAAGAGCGTTTGCGCGCTGACGGTGGCTTCCCCCTGCTGGTGCAGGGCGAACGACCGCGCCACGTGCTGCTCGCCACCCTCCGCCAGCAGGTCGGCTCGGTCCTGCTGGCCACGCAGAGCTTTTGGCACGGGGTGGACGTACCCGGCGAGGCGCTGTCGCTGGTGGTTATTGATCGCCTGCCATTTGCCGTGCCCGACGATCCGCTCACCGCCGCGCGCATCGAGCGCATCCGCGAGGATGGTGGCGATCCCTTCAACAGTTTCCAACTCCCGCGCGCTGCGCTGGCGCTCAAGCAGGGCTTCGGCCGCCTGGTGCGCACGCGCAGCGATCGCGGTGTGGTGGCCATCCTCGACGGCCGCATCGCCCGCCGCCGCTACGGGCCGATGCTACTCGCCAGTCTGCCCGCCGAATGCCCGCGCACCGAGGAGCTGGAGGAGGTGGGGCGGTTCTTCGCCCTGCCGAGCTTGTGAGTTACTTCAGAGTCGAGTTGGCGGCCCGGTGCTTGGCCAGGACGAAAATAAATGCCGGGATAGCCATCCATCGTGGCAGGGCAGGGCTTTCCGCTTTTCAGCGCGACCCACTCTTGGTTGCGCCGGGGCTACAATTGCGGCCATGCACATCCTGTTTCTGGTCGGCGCTTTCCTGCTGGGCTCGTTCCCCACCGGCGTGGTGGTGGCGCGCGCCAAGGGCGTGGATCTGCGCAAGGTGGGCAGCGGCAACATCGGCACCACCAATGTCGGCCGCGCACTCGGCCGGCGTTGGGCGGCTCTGGTGCTCTTGGTCGACGCGGGCAAGGGCGCCCTTCCGGTCGTCTTGGCGACTCAGCTCTTCGATCCCATATGGGAACCCTGGCAAGGTTCCCGTGCCCTCCTGCGATGGTTCGCCGCCGGCGAAGCCGGCGGGCTCCCCACGCGACTAGCCTGGCTGCCGGCAGCTGCGGGATTGGTCGCTGTGCTTGGACAGGTTTTCTCCATTTTTCTCAAAGGCCGCGGTGGCAAGGGGGTGGCGACCTCGCTCGGCGCCGGCTTGGCTCTCGCGCCTCTTCCCGCACTGGTCTGCGTGGCCGTCTGGGTCGCGCTATTTGCCATTTTTCGCATTTCGTCCATCGGCTCTCTGGCAGCCGTGGCCAGCTTCCCCACCTTCCTTTGGCTGTTCCACGCGGGCAGCCTTGCGAACCTGACCTTCGCCGCAGCAGTGGCGCTCCTGGTTTTCTGGCGCCACAAGGACAACATCCGCCGCCTGGTGCGCGGCAAGGAACTGCGAGCCTAGCACTACTGATTGAAATTCTCCCGTCGCCGTCGCTGCTGCGGACGTCGCCCGCCCCCTCACTCCTCGGTCAAATACGTCGAGTATTCTCCCTCGTCGGGCGGTCGGGGCCCTCGCGACGCGCCGGCTCAGTCCGAATTTCAATCAGCAGTGCTAGCTTCCCATCTCAATGCGTGGGCGGCGCTGGCCGCAGGCCGGCATCGCTAAGCAGTTGCTGGTCGGCCTCCACGTCAGGGTTGCCCGTGGTCAGCAGTTTCTCGCCGTAGAAGATCGAGTTGGCCCCGGCCACGAAGCACAGCACCTGTGCCTCGCGGGTCAGGGCCGCGCGACCGGCCGAGAGTCGCACCTGTGAGCGCGGCATGATGATGCGAGCCGTGGCGATCACGCGCACGAACTGCAACGGGTCCACGGGCGGCCGGTCAGCCAGCGGGGTGCCCGCGATAGGCACTAGGGCGTTGATCGGCACGCTTTCCGGGTGCGGGTCTAGCCGGGCTAGCGTGGCCAGCATAGCGCAGCGATCGTCGACGGATTCGCCCATGCCGATGATTCCGCCCGAGCAGATGCGCATGCCCGCGCGGCGAACCCGCGCCAGGGTCGCCAGCCGGTCTTCCTGGGTGTGGGTCGTGATGATCGACCCATAGAACGCGGGTGAGGTGTCGATGTTGTGGTTGTAGATGGTCAGCCCGGCCTCAGCCAAGCGGCGGCATTGTTCGTCGGTCAGCATGCCCATGGTCAGGCACGCCTCCAGGCCGGAAGCACGCACGGTGCGCACCATGTCCAGCACAGACTCGAAGGCGGGCCCGTCCTTGGCGTCGCGCCAGGCGGTGCCCATGCAGAAACGCGTAGCTCCCGCAGCCCGCGCTCGCTCGGCCGCCTGCACCACGTCCTGGCGGCTCAGCATCCGAGTCGGCGGCACGCCCGTCGCGTAACGGGTTGACTGGGCACAATAGGCGCAGTCTTCCGGGCACGCGCCGGTCTTCACCGAAAGCAGGGCACAGAGTTGCACCTCGTCGGGCCGATGATGCTGGCGGTGCACCTCCTGCGCACGGAAGAGCAATTCAGGCAAGGGCAGATCGTGGATAGCCCGGACTTCCTCGACGCGAAAGTCGTGGCGAAGCTCAGCGGTCATGCGACTCGGCTTATTAGTTGATCCGGCGCAGGACCACCAGCACCCGCAAGGTCAGCCAAATGGCGTCCGCCACGTCCTTGTCCTTGCCGGCTGGCTTGCCCCCCACCTTGCCCGCCGAGCGCGCCGTCGAGACTTCGCCCTTGACCGGGGTGCCCGGGTACCACAAGCCATCAGACGACTGGCGTGAACGCAGATAGGCCTCGGCGGTACGCACGCCCGAGTTCTCCTTGCCGAGCCCGACGCTGGTGATGGTATCGAGAGCATCCAGCACGTCGGTGTAAAAGCGCGGCTCAGTCAGGATCTCCCAATAGGAGGGTGCCTTGCGGTCCTCATAGCGGTCGGGCTGCAAGAAGCGCGTGGCCAGAAGTTCCGCCGCCCGGCGCGCTTCGCGCGAGGTACAGCGCTGGCTGGAAGAAGCAAAGGCACGCAAGACCATGCCAGTCACCAGGTGGCTCGACGGTCGCGCCGCCGAGTCCGTGCGCACGCCCCGCCAGGCCCAGCCCCCGTCGTCCTGACGCTGGGACAAGATGAGCTCGAAGCCTTTCTCGACCCGTGGGTCGGCCTCGAACCCTGTACGACAAAGTGCCGAGATGGCCCAGCCGTGAAAGTGCAGGGCGACCGTCTTGGCACGGGCCTTGGGGGTCTCGGCAAGCGCGAGATCCGCGATCCCGCCGTCGCTCGTCTGGGAAGCCAGGATGACCTCCGCCATCTTGCGCAACTGGGGGGTGGCCCCGCTTTCATCCTCGACCCGCAGGCCCAGGTCGGCCAAGCGGTCAAGCGCGCGCACAGTGGCCAGACAGACCGCGAACTTCTCGCTGCCCATCCCCTTTTCCGGCGCGCGCGGCAAGTAGCTGCCGTCGCGCTCCATTTTGCGCAGCACCGCTTGAACCTCGCGGTATTCCGCGATCTCACGCGCCGTGGGCGCTTCGCTATCGTCGATGAGATCGCGACGCACGCGCGCTAGCACACTGGGAGTACCCTCACGCAGCAAGCGCGGAATGGGGTCACTGGCTAGGCGCGCCCGCCACCCCGAAAGTGCCCGGGGTGGGGAGGAGAGGGGGAGTGAGGTGGGGAAAAGTCGCGGCCGATTCATAACCAAGGCCAAGGTCGGTGCATTATAGCGAATCGCGCGGTCGGCGGCGGGAAGACGAAGACGTCACAAGCCTGCCGACACTGTAAGGACAATAGAGTAGCGCAGAAGGTCGTTCGGGTCCAAAGCTTTGCTCCCGATTTCGATCTGGTCCTGGCACAGCCCGGTTTGGGGAGGTAAGAGATCAAGGTTTCCGCGAGTCTTTGGCCCGTGGGGGCAGCCATGGACGGCAGCGAGAGACCATCGAAACAGGACGCGTTTCTGACTTTGCTGAGCGAAGGCTGGGTGTCCTTGCACCTGGACGCGCGCCGGCCCGGCGTGGTGGTGCCTGCCCCGTTCTCTTCTCAGGCACATCTGGTCCTGCAGTACGGCCGCAGCATGCCGGTTCCCATTCCTGACCTGGAAGTGACAGCTGCCGGGGTGAGCGCCACCCTGTCATTTTCCCGAGTTTCGCATCGGACCTACGTGCCCTGGTCGGCCGTCTACGTCGTCGCTTGTACCAACGGCTGCGGTGCGCTCTACCGCGAGGACGTCCCGCGCGAGTTGTGCTCTTTCAGCCAGGGGGATGACGGTTGCTTGCCGGCGCCCGTGAGCCGAGTGAATTATGGCGCAGAGACGCTGCCGATCGACGAGCCCTGGTTGCGTTCCGTCCCGCCATCTGCCGAAGCGAAGGAAGCGGAGATCGAGAGCGACGGCATGGTCATGCGCACGCAGGTGCGCCGACGGCGGAGGCCGCAACTGCGTGTCGTGAAGTAGTAGTTACCGGCCACCGACGGGGCGAACCCGCGCCGTCAGCTCCTGCCGCCCGCTTACCAGGCGGTCGCAAAGGTGCAAGGTTCGATTCGCTACCCGGTACGCGTCAGCGCGGCGGGTCTGGCTGGCAGAGCGAAGCGTGTCCAGAGCCGAGTCGGGCAGGCTGGGAATCAGACGACCGCGCAAGGAGACGCCGCTATCGGGCGTGCTCAGGCTGACCACGATGGACTTGCCCGGGTAAGAGACGCGCAAGTTCTCCATCAGGCCGCGCAGGGTCTCGGGCTTTGGCATATCGGGCCGCACCAGTGCCCCCGCGGCCACGTCGATCTTGATGGCTTTGCCGGCCAGGGCGCGCGGAACCAACACCGGCACGACCTCGACGAATTCCTTGCCCGCGTAGGGGCGCAGAACTACGCGCAGGGGCAGGGTCTCACCCGGCCGCACCCGCTCGTCGGGCAAGGAGGCGCCGACGATTTCGGCCACGTCGTCGCGGTATTCCACCCGAATGTCCACCTCGATTCGGTCGATCACCGCGGGTTCGAAGGGATTGCCGAGCAGGTCCGCCAGCGCCCTGGTGCCGCGGGCCTGCCCCAGCACGCGGCTCGACAGCCCCTCGGTCGAGAAAAGCTGGTCGCGAATCTCCACGCTGCCGGCGCCGCGCACTTCCAGGCGGGTGTCCATGGCGATCACCATGTCGGTTACATCCGGCTCGGCCTCGCCGAGAGCGCTGCTGATCACCGTGCCCGCAAGCAACGGAAGCAGACGGCGATGCAACGCCACCTGGGCATGGAAGAGGCTCTTCTTCTCGCCGCGCGCGGTTACCAGAACCTCGACCGGCACCGAGGGTGCTCTGCGGCCCAGCTCGGCCACGATGCCGGTCGGAAGATCCTGCACCACCGCGCCGATTTCGGTCAGCGGCGAGGCCAATTTCAAGGAGCTGGCCAAACTGGCCACGATGGCGTGCACCTCGCCAGAAACCAGCGGCAGATTGACCTCGCCCAAGCCCAGCATGGGGTGCCCGAACGCGATCAGGGTTCCGCCCTCCGCTTGGGTGAGGGTGCCCATGGCCACCGCGCTGATGTCCCCGCGAATCAAGGCCACCCCCACGGTTGCGCCCGGTCGCACAGCCTCGGCCAGCGGGGCCGTCGGTTTCCTCCCGCCGCTGCCGCCCGCGCGCACCGGGACCAGTCCGAAGGGATGCAAACTTTCGCCCAGCTCGCGCATGGCCGCGTCGGAGATGCCCGAAATGGCCAGTGGCAGCGACGCGGGCTGCAGGCGCGGCTCGCCGTCAGGTAGTGCTGGCGCGGCAGCGGGCTGGGCCGGCTGTCCCAGCACCAGGGCAGGGCCATTGTCGACCAAGAATGGATCGCCAGGCGGACGGCGTGGGCGTTGCTTTCCCGCCAGCATGCTCTCGATGGGGGTCACGCCGGCCAAGGCTTCCTTGGCAAAGCTCCAGCCGTAGGCGATCGCGCCCATGAGCTTGCCGTCGACGTAGACCGGGCTGCCGCTCATGCCCGCCGCGATGCCGCAGTTAGCGACGCGCGGGTCCTCAGCGCGCACCAGGATGATGTCCTGCTTGGGCAGAAAGTTCGGCACCACCGAGAGCACGCGCACCTTGAAGGGCTCGGGCTTGACGCCCTCGAAGACCGTGAGCGCCTCGCCCACCAAGCCAGGGTGCACCTCGGACAGGGGAAAGATGGCAGGCGCGGGCAGGGCCTGGAATGGCGGTGATTGCGTCCACGCCGAGCGCGGAAGCATGGCCGAGCCAGCCACCACGCCCAGCCACCACGCGGCCAAGAGAAAGCCTTGTCGGGTCACTGCGGAAGCAGGGTAGGAACCGTCAGCCGGGCTGTCAAACCCAATTCGTGGTCGCACGTGGCAGCCGCAAGCGGCGTAGTATGCTCAGCCCTGGGGGATCCCAATGAATCGCGTGAGTGCACACTTCCGTTCGAAATTCCTGGCGGGCGTCCTGGCCGCAATTCCCGTCGGCATCACCATCTTCGTCGTGGTCTATGTCGACGCGATCACGCAGCGGATTCTTCCCTTGCGCTATCCGCTCGTGGGTCTCGCGGCTGGGCTGGTGCTCATCTATTTTCTCGGCGTTTTCGTCACCAGCCTGGTGGGTCGCCACGTCCTGCGGCTCTTCGACCGGGTGCTCGGCCGACTTCCCGGGCTGCGCGACTTCTATCGCACCTGGAAGCAAGTCGTGGTTACCCCGGATGTGGACTCGGGCGTGTTTGCGCGCGTGGTGCTTATCCCCGACGAATCGGGGCGCGTGCGCTTGCTGGGCTTCACCTCGGGACGGCCTGTCCCGGGCAGCACCGATACCCTCTGCGTGTTCGTGCCCAACTCGCCCAATCCCATCGCCGGCCGCCTGTACTTCGTGCCCCGTGCCGACTGCCGCTTCCTGAATGTGCCCACCCGTGAGGCATTGAAGTGCGTCGTCTCAGGAGGCAACTTTGTCCCGGAGGGAATCGGCGCGTCGTTGCCCCTCATCGGCCCATGATGCGGCAACGGTGTCTCTTTCTCGGTCTGTGCGCGCTGCTGATATCGAATCTGGCAGGCGAACAGGCGGGCGCTACGCCGGCCGCTGTGCCTTCAGCGCGCTTCATCACTCCGGCCCAGCTCAAAGCGACGCTTGCGAGCCACAAGGGCCGCGTGGTGGTGCTGCACCTCTGGGCCACCTGGTGCCTGCCCTGCCTGAAGGAACTGCCTCTGCTCGCCAAGCTGGCGCGCGAAGCCAGCAGCCGGGGCATCGATTTTCTGCCGGTTTCGCTCGACGACCCCACCCAACCGAGCGCGGCCCTGGTGGCTCGCGTTCTTGCCGCCAAGACTGGCAACCCACAATGGAGCCCCATCTTGAATGCGGACCATATCGAGGATCTCGTCGCCGATCTCGTTCCGAGCTGGGAAGGCGAAATCCCAGCGTTCTTTGCCTACGACCGCGAGGGCCACTTGCGCCGCATCCTCATCGGCAACGTGACCCGCGGCGACTTTGAGCACTTGGTCGGCGACCTCGTGCCGCCCGAGTAGCGGTTGGTTTGATTTCTTGTGCCTTGACGAGGCGGCATCCCGGGGAGGAAGATCCGCGCGGCTTGTCATGGTGACCGCTGACGTCTACGTTTCCGAACTGGAATTCAAGAATCAGGAGTCCTTCCGCGGACTCGTCTCATCCCGCTATCTGCCGGCGCTGAGCAGCGAGGGCGTCACCGTGGTAGAGGCCTTGCGCTGGGAGAGCAAGATGGTGGTGGAAACCATTGAGATCGCGGCCCTGTGGCTGGCCGACACCGACTCGTTGGCTCTCAAGCTCGCGTGCGCGTCGTACTGCGGGGACAGGGCACGCCACTTTCGCCTGCTTTCCGATCGGCTGGCAGCCCTCGGCTTGGCTCCTGGTTCATACGACCCGCGCCAAGGGGGCTACTCGCGGCTTTTCGGGTTTCTGCGCTCGCTGCAGACCAGCGAGGAACGTGCGGCGGCGGGGTTCCTGACCTTGGCCGGCATGAGTGCGACCCGGCTGGCCGCGCTCGCGTCTTTCTGTGAAGACAAGGGCGACGGAGAAACTGCACGCCTGCTGCGCGATCCTATCCTCTCCGACGAGGAACGCCGGGTGGAGCTGGGCCGCGAGACGCTGGTGGCCCTGGTCACCGCCGACGAAACCCAGGCCCGAGCGCGCAGAGCGTCCTACAAGACCGTGGAGTTGCTCACCGAGCTCTATGATCCCGCTATATTTCGCAAGATGGGGGGGCGCGGCCCAACCCGCAAGTAGCGACACGGCATCAGCTTTTCAGTTCGCCGACGGCCGAAGATGAATCCGGCGGACAAGCGAAGGCACTACTCCGCGTCGCAGACCACGACCGTAATGTTGTCGCGGCCACCGCGGTCATTGGCCAGATCGATGAGCCGCTTCACCACGGTTTCGCGATCACCCTGCAAGCAACCATGGACCTCGCCGTCCTCCAGGTAGCCATGCAGACCATCGGAGCAGAGCATGAACCGATCGCCAGGCTTCACATCCAGACTGATGGTGTCCACCTCGACGTAGTCCTGGTGGCCGACCGCCCGCGTGATGACGTTCTTGCCAGGCGAGCATGCTGCCTCCTCGGGCGTGATCAGCCCCAGCTTCAGGCGGAAGTTGACCAGGGTGTGGTCCTCGGTGAGCTGCACCGTCTTGCCGTCGCGGGAAAGGTAGACCCGGCTGTCGCCCACCTGGGCGATGTAGGCCGTGCTGCACGCCACCAGCAGCGACGATAGGGTGCTCGACATGCCCTTCTGTCGTGGGTCGAGCTGCCCCATGCCGAAGACCATGTAGCAGGCCGACTGCACCGCACTTTCCAAGAGGCGACGAACCAGCCCAGAGTTCTCTTCGGTCGGGGCCGCGGCAAAGGCACTCAGCGTCTTGCGTCCGCGCTTCACCCAGGAGAGCACGAGATCCACGGATTCGGCGCTGGCCACCTCGCCCTTGGCATTCCCTCCCACACCATCACATACGATGTACAAGCCCAACTCGTCATCGCAAAGGAAGGCGTCCTCGTTATGAGGGCGCCGGAGGCCGACGTCCGACTGACCTGACGAGTGGATACGCATGCGGTCCAAATCATGGTACTACGAAACTCCTGCACAGCCCAGGTTCTCCGTGCGATCTTCACGTGTTAAAATGAGCGACTGATGCCAGAAGAGGGAAAGGACGTCACATTTCCCTCGCAGTTCGGGCGCTACACCCTGGTCCAGCGCCTGGCTACCGGAGGTATGGCCGAGGTCTTCAAGGCCAAGATCGTCTCGGGCCATGGCTTCGAGAAGCTGCTAGTCATCAAGCGCATCCTGCCCAACCTGGCGGCAGACAAGACTTTTGTCTCGATGTTTATCGACGAGGCGAAGCTGACCGCGCAGCTAATCCACCCAAAGATCGTCCAGGTCACCGACTTCGGCGAGGTCAACGGCCAGTACTTTATCGCCTTGGAATTCGTGGACGGCTTCGATGGCCTGGCCTTGCTCCGTTCGGCCTCGCAGAAGCAGGTTCGCTTGCCCGTTCCCATCTGCATGTTCATCGCCATGGAGGTCCTCGACGCGCTCGACTATGCGCACAACGCCAAGGACGTGGATGGCAAGCCGATGCATCTGGTTCACCGCGACATTTCGCCCTCCAACGTGTTCATTGCCCAGCGCGGCGACGTGAAGCTGGGGGACTTCGGCATCGCTCACGCGCAAGAGCGAGAGTCCAAGACCCAAGCCGGGACATTGAAGGGCAAGTACGGCTACATGTCGCCTGAACAGGTTACCGGCGCGGACCTGGACGGTCGTAGCGACCTCTTCGCCGTCAGCATCGTGCTCGCCGAGATGCTCATGTGCAAGCGCCTGTTCACCGCGCAGAACGATCTCGACGTTCTGCTCATGGTGCGCGACGGTCGTCTGGACCGCTTCGACAAATACGCCAAGGACATTCCCCAAGCGCTCGAGACCTTAGTGCGTAGGGGGCTGGCCAAGAACCCGGACGAGCGGTTCCAAACCGCCGCTGAGTTTCGAGATGCGTTGCATAACCTGGAATTCCAGTTCGGCCTGCGCGTGGGCCCGTCAGACGTGGGCCTGCTGGCCTCGGACCTGTTCGACAAGAGCCCCGAGGCGATGGAGCGGTTGAAGGAGCACTCACACAGGTGGGAGATCAAGTCGGACGACGCCTCTGCACGGCGGCGCGGTGCGGGCTCCAAGCCAGAGCAGGCCCTGTCGCGCAAGGGGGAGGGCGCTGAGCCCGAGGAGACCTCCATCCCGATCGACATAGATGGCCCGGATGCGGGTTCTCCCGACGGGGCCGAGCCATCGCCCGCCGCCACCGTGGTGGTCGCCGCGCTCGACGACGCTTTGGCCAAGTCGATGTCGCTGGTCGAGCTGGACCAATACGCAACCCCGGCGTCGGTTCCTGCACCGGGCTGGACCCCGGCCTCGGTCGATCATCTGACCGGCGGACTGGGCACTCCGTCGCCTCTGGAAAACGCGACACCCATCCCCGACAGCTCCAGCTATCGCGCGACTGGCGCAAGCGGCCTGCGCCCAAGCCTGGTCCGTGCCTCCTCGGGTGAGCGCCAGGCCGGCCTGGCGGCGGGTGCGGTTCCGGCGAGCACGCCTGGCGCCGAGCGCGCGCTGGCGCCGGACAACACCGGGGATCTGTCGCTCACCTCGACCATGCGCGTCATCGCCGACCTGGCGGTCATGGTCGAAACCGGCCTTGTCCGCTTCGCCCGTGGCACCCTGGTGAAAGACGTATACCTAGTGCGCGGGTCGCCCGAGTCGGTAAATTCGAACATGTCTGGCGATCGCTTCGGCGAATACCTGGTCACGCGCGGCTTCTTGCGCTTGTCCGATCTCGAACGCGCGTTGGCCGAGATGCCTCGGTTTTCGGGCAAGCTAGGCGAGGCCCTGGTCGGGCTCGGTTTCATGCGGCCGCTCGACGTGTTCCGGCTCTTGTCGCAACAGGTGCGCGAGCGCGTGATGGAGCTGTTCACCTGGACCGATGGCGAGTTCAGCTTCTTCCGTGGCCTGCAGAACCCTGTGGCTGCGTTCCCGCTCGGCCTCAACAGTTTCGAGATCCTGGGCGCGGGCGTGCTGGCCTTGAGCTACGATTTCCTGGCCGGCCGGTTTGCGCCCTTGGCGGGCTTCCGGCCGCGCGCTATGCCCAATCCCCGCATCAACCCCGAGGCCTTCCGCCTGGGGCCCACCCCGCGTGAGGTGTGGGGTCTGCTCGACGGAAGCCGCACTCTTGCGGAATGGACCGAGAGATTCGGCTCACCAGATGAGCTGCTCACCTTCTATAGAACGCTGCACTTGCTAGTGGAAACAAGCCTCGCACAGTTCGAGTAGAGAGAACGCGCGAGTTGGGGCGCTGGTTAGCTAGCTTGTTCACCACAGAGAGCACAGAGAACACAGAGTCGGATCGGAAAAAAGAAAGGGTTTGTTTCTATCCCGTCCGAACCCCTTCTTCCCTTCCGCTCTCTGTGACCTCTGTGCTCT
>PMKP01000065.1 GCA_003157775.1 Myxococcales bacterium
CGTGCGCTCCGACCGGGGCGATCTGGACGTGTGTGTCCCAGCGGCGTAGGTGAAGCGAGGGGACGCCGATGCCGATGCCGGTGCCGACCACAGCCGCGACGGCGACGTCCGTCGGGAAGTGATGGCCGGACGCGACGCGCTCGACCGCGACGCTGCTGGCAATTAGTGCGCCCACGATCCAGGGCCAGACCTTCTCGCCGTACCGCTTGCGAATGGTGTACGCCGCCACCACGACACCGGCGAACGTGGTGGAGACGTGGCCCGCATAGAAAGAGAGATAGCCTTCGCCCGAGTTGACGAAAGCGGGATCGCCGGCATAGGTGCGGGGTCTCGGGCGCGCCACGATGAAGTTGGTCGCGTTCTGTAGCGCGGTGTCGACGGCCAACGCCTCAACGTATATCACCAGATCCTCGCCCCAGGCGCGCCCAAACCCGAGGGCAAGGAGATCGACGAGAGGTAGCGCCGACAGCACGCTATAGACCGTGACATCGGCGGCGATGCTCGCGGCCTCGCTGTGGTATCCCACGGTCCACCGATCGAGACGGTTGATGCCGGACGGATCACAGGGACAGTCTTTGTGCACCAGCTTGTCCTCGAATAGAATGCGCACCAGCCCCGCGGCGCCGCCGACGACGATGACGGGAATGTCGACGGCCAGATGCACGTCGTACACCTCGCGCGCCTGCGGCTTTGCTGGCGGCGTCCAGTCCGCGGGCTGTGGCTGCTGCGCCGGTGCAGGTGGCGTGGGCGGGACGTCGTCCTGGCCAGCGACGGCAACCAGCAGCGCCGCCACCAAAGTGTTCACGCGTTTTCTCCCATGGCAGTGCTGCTCACGGCGGAGCCGCCGGTGCGTCGTGGGGATGAAGCGTCCCGGGCGCCTCGGCAGGGCCCGCCGGAACGGCCGGTGGTTGCAATGAGAATTCTTTGGTTGGCAGGTTTCATTTCTCGCCCCTCCTTGGCTCAGTCTTTAGCGGTTGCGTACCGCCCCGGGAGCGCTCGGCCACGCCGGCCGACTTTGTCGCGCCGGGAGGCACGGCGCTCGGACGCTCGGCGGGTGGCGGCGGAGCCTGGTCGGGCGTCCGCGCGCCGCTCTCCTTGCCGCCGGACACCGCTTGCTCGACTATCGCGTTCATCTCCCCACCCATGAGCAGGATGAACCCGGTGATGAAGAACCAGGTCAGAAGCACGATGACGCCGCCGATCGAGCCATATGTGAAGTTGTAGCTGCCGACGTGGGACACGTACGTGCCAAAACCCAAGCTCGCCAGGAACCAAACCAACGTCCCGATCGCGGAACCCGGCGTGATGAACTTGAACTTCTGCTCGACATCGGGCAGCAGGTAGTAGCTGAGCGCGGCGCCGAGCGCCATCAGGATCGCGGCGATCGGCCAGCGGATCCATCTGAGGACGATGACGTACTCGTCGGCGATGTGGAGATAGCGGGCCGCCCACAGGCCGGCGCTGCCGCCCGCCACCAGCAGGGCGATGCCCACCAGCACGAGCAGGCCCCCGCCGACCGTGATGCCGAATGCGAGCAATTCGGTCTTCCAGAGCGGGCGGGACTCCTTGACGTCGTAGGCGAGGTTCAAGCCCTTGCGTAAGGCGTCCACCCCACAGGACGCAGAGTAAACCGCTGCTGCGAGTCCCAGGGTCAGCAGGTGTGGCCTGGGACGGCCCATCAGTCCACGCAGGTGCATCTCGACGATCCCCATCGCCTCGGATGGCAGGATGGCGCGGGCGCGCGCCAGCAGGGTGTCAGTGGACCCGCGGGCAGAAGGGATATAGGCGATCAGTGTCGCGAGAAAGAACAGAAACGGGAACAGCGAGAAGATGAAGTAATAGCTGATCGCGGCCGCGCTGTCGCCGACCTCGTTGTCCTCATACTTCTGGTAGAGACGCTTGAATAGCCCAGGCCAGCTCAGATGCAGACGCCACGACAAGTTCAGGTTCCCTCCCTCCGGTCAATCCAACGCGCCTCAAAAGCGCTCGACCGGATAGTGTTCTACCCGTCACCTATGGGTGACACCACACTCGCTTTTGTTACCAAACCGTGCCTTCACACACGGCTGCCCGTGCGGCGACGACGCGTAGGGAAAAGGAGCGCGCCGTCCGCGGGCTGACGAAGGCACACAATTGCGGTTCCCCTTTGTCGCGTCACCTCCTGATATTCGATGCGTGTTCCGGCTCTACTTCTTGTCGATCGCGGTGCCGGCCTTCTCGACTCTCTCGCCAGACTTGTCCATTTCGTCGGACGCCTTCTGGGTGCGTTTGGCGTGCTCCTTGTGACTCTTGGCGGACTTCTCCATCCGCTCACCCTTGGCCTTTTCCGCGGCCCCGGCGCGATCCAATCGCGCACCTTCAGCCGCGGTGCTGTCGTTCTTCTTCAGCGACTTGGCCTCCTTCTGCATCTGTTCGCCCTTGTCTTCCCTGGCCGCGGCCGCGCCTGCGGTTTTCTCGGCGGCTTTCTTCTCGCGCACAGCTTTCTTCTCCTGGGCGTTGCCCTTGGCTTCGATGGCGTTGCCCTCTTTCTGGACAGCATTCTCGGCGGCGTTTGCGGTTGCGGTCATGGCCAGCAGAGCTGACAACGAGGCTCCGAGAAGGAAGTTCTGAGTACGCATTTGGTCTCCTTGTGGTGGTTGTGCCCTCCGGACGGGTAGCGAACACGGCGGACGTGGCGACCCGAGGAAGCAAAGACGAGGCCAACCGTGCGCAAGGTTGAACCCGCAAACCAAGACCCAGTGACAATTCGCATTCCGATCGCCCCTGAGGATGAGTGCGGCTCCGCCGGAACCAACCCGACCGCCCCAAGCCGACGGCGCTGGCGCAGGCCTTGCAGACTCCGCGCGACGTCCGACCCCCACTTACCGGCAACACCCTTTCGCGATAGGCTTGCAAGGGAATATCTGATGCGTGCCCCAACCGCTGTTTGCTTCGCGCTCGTCCTGACATGGGTTGGATCGGTCGGCGTTGCCCGAGCCGAGACGGCCGACGACAAGGGCGCGTCCACGGACGCGCCGACGTCCGCGCCGACGCCCGCGAACAATCCCGCCATCGCGCCGCCATCGCCCGGGGCTTCGCCTGAAAAGGTCGAGGACGCCAAGAAGACCGCCAAGGCCGCCGCACTCACCCCCATCCTTCCGAGCCCGCAGAATCCCTTGCGCCCGGCCTTCCAACTCTACGCCGAGATCGATGTGCCGATCCTGGCGATCGGGCTCGTGTTCGAGGGTGGGCGGCTGGTTCGCACGCAGCCGGCGTTCTGCGGATCGACGTCGACGGGCGCCCCGCCTTGCAACCGCGGCGATCTCAATGCGCTCGATCGCACGACTGCGGGTTATTGGAGCCCCGGTTGGCAAACT
>PMKP01000401.1 GCA_003157775.1 Myxococcales bacterium
TAACTGCGACGTGCAACAAATCACAGGGCGTAACACCCGAAAAACAGGGCATTCTTTGTGTCGAGCGTCATGGCTAATTTACTATTTGCAAGTAATTTCAATTAGTTATGCAGTTCACCCTAAGATAGGAGCCAAGGGCAAGAAAACCCCGGTCAGCCAGTCCGGGGAGCGCCGTGACTGTGGCGCCACCAGGTTCCGCTGTTGTAGAAGATGGTGTAGGCCGTAGATGCGCTATTTCGACNNGGCTGCGAACCCCTCGCAGGAAGTCGTCCTGGCCAGTTCGTGATGCTTCGCGGCGATTGGGGCCGCGACCCTCTCTTGCCGCGGCCGTTGTCGCTCTTGTCGGTTGCTCATGAGGGGCGCGCGGACCTGCTCGCAAAGGTGGTCGGCAAGGGCACCGCGTTAATGGAGCGGTCGCCTCCCGGGTCACGAGTTTCGGTCCTCGGGCCCCTCGGAAACAGCTTTCCAATGCCTTCTGCGGAGGTGACTGACCTCCTAGTGGCCGGTGGCGTAGGCTTGCCGCCACTCTTCATGCAGGCTGAGTCGGCCGCGCGCCTCGGCGTGGCCAACGGCTCTGAGATACTCTACGGCGGTCGGACTTCACGCGACTTGGTGCTGCTGGGCGAGATGCGCGGCTTAGGTATCGCCCTTCGCCTGGCCACCGAAGACGGCTCGCTCGGCCGCCGGGGACGCGTGACAGACGAGCTGGAGGCCCGCCTTGAGCGCTGGCATGCGGCAGCCTCGACCCAGCTCCTGCGCATCATGGCCTGTGGCCCGCGCGAGATGCTTTGGGCTGTCGGGCGCATTGCCCAGAGCCACGGCATCGAGTGCTACCTCTCACTGGAGGAGCAGATGGCCTGCGGCATCGGCGTCTGCCTTGGTTGCGCAGTGGCGGCGCAGACGCGCCCGTACCGCTACGTGTGCAAGGACGGTCCGGTCTTTCCTGCCTCTGAAGTAATGGCACATGCGACGGCCGCGTCGACCAGCCGGAGCGAAGGAGGCGCGCAATGACCTCCAGCCCCGATTCGCTGGAAGAAAGGGCCCCAGCGCTGCTCACGACCTGCGGCGGAATCGACTTCCGCAATCCTGTGCTGACCGCGTCGGGCACATTTGGCTATGGCCAAGAGTTTGATGCGCTGCTTTCTCTCCGCGGCTTGGGGGGACTGGTCACCAAAGGGATCTCGCCCCAGCCCCGCTTCGGCAATCCACCTCCGCGCATCTGCGAAACCGCCGCAGGCATGCTGAACTCGATCGGCCTGGAGAACGTCGGCGTCGAGGCCTTCGCTCGGGAAAAGCTGCCATTCCTGCGCACCTGCGGGACTCGTGTGTTGGTCAACTTCTTCGGCACCACGTTCGACGAGTACGTCGACTGCGGCGCCCGACTAGCCGCCCTCGACGGGGTGGATGGCCTGGAGATGAACGTGTCCTGCCCCAACATCAAGGCGGGAGGAATCGAATTTGGCCGTGATCCGCTCGTACTGGGTGGCCTGGTGAAGGCCTGCCGGGCCGTCGTCCGCAAGCCCCTGTGGGTGAAGTTGACACCCAACACGTCGGACATCGTGGCGCTGGCGCGCGCCTGCGCTGACAACGGGGCCGACGCGGTGTCGATCATCAACACCATCACCGGAATGGCTATCGACGTGCGCACCCGCCGGCCCAAGATCGCGACCGTGTTCGGGGGCTTGTCCGGTCCAGCCATCAAGCCGGTTGCCTTGCGCATGGTCTATCAGGTGCATCGCGCGAAGATCCCGATTCCCATCTGTGGGATAGGCGGTATCCAGGACGGCACCGACGCGATCGAGTTCTTGCTCGCGGGAGCGAGCTGTGTGCAGGTCGGCACGCAAAGCTTCGTTGACCCAGCCTCGGCAGAAAGGATCATCCGCGAGATTGAAGAGTGCTGCCGTGCCCAGGGCGTGACTGATGTACGCGAGCTCATCGGTGCCCTGGCCGTAGGCCAGTAGCCGCGGCCAGCCACAGGGGGAGACTGGGCACATATGCCGCATATGCGCCAACGCATCTTTCCTAGCGTGCGGCTCACCGGGTTACGCCGAATTAGCCGTCACGAAATACGCCGGAAACCTTGGATCGCTAATCTTCCTTTCGGATGGTTCACGAAGACGATTGAAGCCAAAGCCAAGCCCCTCTAGTCTCAGCGCCCGGTGACACATGAAAAAGATCGAAGCAATCATCAAGCCGTTCAAGCTCGATGACGTGAAGGACAGGCTGCGTGAGATTGGCGTGCAGGGCATGACGGTTTCGGAGGTGAAAGGATTCGGGCGCACGGGGGGCAGGAAAGAGGTGTATCGCGGCTCCGCCTACGTCGTGGACTTCGTGCCCAAGGTCCGTGTCCAGATCGTGGTCAAGGACGACATGGTCAAGGACGTGGTGGAAGCCATCATGTCGGTGGCTCGCACCGGCCACATTGGAGACGGAAAGATCTTCGTACTGCCCGTGGAAGAAGTCATTCGCATACGTACTGGCGAGCGTGGCGAAGACGCCCTCTAGCCAGAGGGATTGAGTGGTTCGCCCAAGGACAAACATGCGCACTGAACGCGCAAGAGGAGCGTAGCAATGTCACCAGCCGAGGTTTTGAAACTGATCAAGGACCGTGGACTCAAGCTCGTAGACTACAAATTCGTCGATCTCTTGGGTCAGTGGCAGCACACCACCATGCCGATCCACCGGATCACCGAAGAGTGTTTCACTGAGGGATTTGGCTTCGACGGCAGCTCTATCCGCGGCTGGAAGGCCATCCACGAGTCCGACATGATCTTCGTGCCCGACGCTGGCACGGCGTGCGTCGACCCCTTCTTCAAGGAGCCGACCCTCTCCCTGATCTGTGACATCGTCGACGCCGTTACTCACCAGCCCTACAGCCGTGATCCACGCCATGTTGCCAAGAAAGCCGAGGCACACATCAAGCAGGTCGGTCTGGGCGATTCCGTGTACCTTGGTCCGGAACCAGAGTTCTTCATCTTCGACGAGGTTCGTTTCAGCGAAGGGCCGAACCACTCTTTCTACAAGATCGACTCGGTTGAAGGCCGCTGGAACAGCGCGCGCGAGGAAGAGGGGGGAAACCTTGGCTACAAGCCTGACTACAAACGCGGCTACTTCCCGGTGTCACCCAACGATACCCAGTACGATCTGCGCGCTGAAATGGCGCTGACCCTGCAATCTGTTGGGATCCCCATCGAGGTTTTCCACCACGAGGTGGCGACCGCAGGACAGGCTGAACTCTCCATGCTCTTCGACAAGCTCGTGGTGATGGCCGATCGAACCATGTGGTACAAGCACGTGNNCCGCTCTTCGGGGACAACGGCTCGGGGATGCACTGCCACCAGTCAATCTGGAAGGGTAACAAGAACATCTTCGCCGGCGACAAGTACGCCGGTTTGTCCGAAACGGCGCTTTACTACATCGGCGGTCTCATCAAGCACGCGCCGGCTCTTCTTGCCATCACGAACCCAGGACTCAACAGTTACCGCCGCCTGGTACCCGGCTTCGAAGCACCGGTCAACCTGGCATACTCGTCGCGCAACCGCTCGGCCGCCATTCGCGTGCCCGTGGCCTCCTCGGCCAAAGCCAAGCGCATCGAGTTCCGCTGCCCAGACCCGACCACCAATCCGTACTTGGCTTTCGCCGCAATGTTGATGGCTGGCGTCGACGGCGTCGAGAACAAGATCAAGCCCGGCAATCCCTTGGACAAGGACATCTACGCCCTGTCGCCTGAGGAAATGAAGGACGTGCCAAAGGCGCCCGGCTCGCTTGAGCAGGCCATTGAGGCCCTCAAGAAGGATCACGCCTTCTTGCTCAAGGGCGACGTCTTTACCAAGGACGTGATCGACACATGGATCGACTGGAAGGAGGAGAATGAGATCAAGCCGTCTCGCCTCCGCCCGACCCAGTTTGAGTTCGCCCTCTACTTCGACGCATAGCACGTGGGCCAGTAGGGCCGGCGACAAGGCGCTGGCGCAGACTCGCACAGGTGGAAAGCCTCTCTTTGCGGATGCGTCAGCGCCTTCCTTCGTCTTGAGATGGGCGTTCTCGGCGGGCGGCTGCATCGAAAGCGGTTGCACACCAAGCAAGACCTAGCCTAGAGTTTTCCGTCTAGTCTTGCTCTCTTTCGGTTGGTCAAACCGGAATGTCCACTCTCCCCTTCGCTGAGCGGGTCGTGCGGTCCGCTTGGCGTATCGCGCCGCAAAGAACCCTATCCATGGTTGTCGGATGGGGGGCGAGGCGCACATTGCCCCGGCCGTTTCGCGCTCTGCTGCTCAAGTCCTTTGCCAGGAAGTACGAGATCGATCTGGCGGAGGCCGAATGGCCCCTTGACCAGTACACAAGCCTACACGAGCTTTTCACGCGCAAGCTGCGACCGGGAGCCCGTTTGGTTGACTCGGATCCTGATGCAGTGGTGGCGCCTTCTGATGGCGTGGTGTGCGACGCGAGTGTGGTTTCGGCTGGCAAGCTGTTGGAAGCGAAAGGCTCAGTCTTCACCCTGTCCGACCTGCTCGCAGATGGCGAGTTGGCAGCTCGGCTGGAGGGGGGCCAGTATCTCGTGACCTACCTCTCGCCGCGCGACTACCACCGCGTTCACGCGCCCGTGAGCGGAAAAATCGCCGCGTGGACGCACATCCCGGGTCGACTATTCCCGGTGGGAAGCCGCAGCGTTGCCCGCGAGATCGGGCTGTTCGCGCGCAACGAGCGCCTGGTTACCGTCATCGAGGGGGCTGCCGGCCTATCGGTCGTGGTGATGGTGGCCGCTTTGGGTGTGGGTCATATTACCGCCAGCTACGATTTGGAGGTGGCTACCCATGCCCCGGGATTTGCGACAGGTTGTGTTCGCAGGAAAAGCTTTGCCGATCCGCCGCGCGTCGGGCGCGGCGAAGAGCTGGGGGTTTTCAACCTCGGATCGACGACCATTGCCGTGTTCGAGCCGGGGCATGTGGTTCTCGAAAAGCTGACCGTGGGGAGCACTCTGCGCATGGGATCTGTGGTGGGAAGGCTTGTCCCTCCGGCTTCCGGTGTCGCGTCATGAACAAGAATGATCCCGCCGCTGACCCGCCTTCGGTTGCCCCGCCGGAGACCGTAGGCAAGACCGGGCCGCTGGCGGACGCCACCCAGGGCCGCGATCCGACACTCAAGTGGTGCGTACCGGATTTGGCTGGAAATCCGGCTTCCCCGCCCGCGAATCAGCCGCCAGCCAGTGATCCGGATCTCAAGGCATCGATCTTGCCCGAGGCTCTTGTGGGGAGCGCGATAAAAGGCGCGTTGCCTGAGGCCATCCAAGAATCCACCCACGATGCGTCTTCGTCTAGCAGTGGGAGCATAGAAATCATTGTTGCCGACGGCTCGGCAGAGGTTGGTGAGCCTGAGCCGCCGGGGAGGCCGGCAAAGCCGGCGGGCGTGATTCCGCCGCCGAGACCAGCCATGGAGGCTGTCACGCCGCCGCCGAGACTAGCGATGGAGGCTGTTACACCACCGCCGAAACCAGCGATGGAGGCTGCTACACCGCCGCCGAGACCAGCGACGGGGGCTGTTGCAACGCCGCCGAGACCAGCGATGGAGCCTGTCACACCGCCGCCCAAGCCAACGACAGAGGCTGTCGCTCCGCCGCCCAAGCCAGCGACAGAGGCTGTCGCTCCGCCGCCCAAGCCAACGACAGAGGCTGTCGCTCCGCCGCCCAGGCAAGAGGCTGTCCCGGCACTTGCGCCGCGCGGGCAAGTCCCGGCGCCCCTACCTCGTCCCTCGTCGAAGGGAGGCGCGACTGCAGTGCCCGGCGAAGGCGCCGCCCCGCCAGACTTGCAGGCAAGGTCCACGACCGGCGCAATGCCAGAGGCCCCGATAAGGACGGCCGAGACCGCCGAGGTTGGGGACGGCGATTTCGAGGTCATGGAGTCAGGCGAACCGCCATCGCCTTCGTCATCCACAGCCCTTACGCCGCCGCCGGTTCCCGCCGTTCCCGGCGCGCCCGCGACCACATCACCGCCGCTGCGGTCGGAATCTCTTTCGGACACGGGCGGATCGATCACGGGCGGGGCCACCGCAGCCCTAGCGAGAGAGGCTCTGTCCATACCCGAAGCCCTGTCGCGCCGGCCTCTCAAGAAGAGGCTCAAGCCCTGGTTCGAAGAGGTCTTCGACGAGAACTACCTGCGCACTTTGCCATTCATGACCGCGCAACAAACGCTGCGGGAGACGGCCTTCATCGAAAACGAGCTGTCCTTGCCACCTGAGAGTGAGCTGCTGGACATTGCGTGCGGCTACGGCCGACATGCCATCGAGCTTGGCCAGCGTGGATTCCGGGTGACGGGGCTTGATCTCTCTTTGCCGCTTCTCATCCGTGCGGCCGACGAAGCCCAGCGTCGGGGACTGTCGGTCAATTTCGTGCATGCGGACATGCGCGAGATGACTTACGACAGCCAGTTCGCCGCCGCTTACTGCGTCCTCACGTCATTCGGCTACTTCGACGAGGAAACCAACTTGCGGGTCGCTTCATCGATCTGCCGCGCGCTCAAGCCCGGCGGGCGGTTTCTGGTTGACACCATCAACCGGGACTACATCGTGTCCGACTTGCCCAGCCGAGTCTGGTGGGAGGGCGATGGTTGCGTGGTGCTGGAGGAAGTGGATTTCGATTTTCATACGAGCCGGGTCTTGATCCGGCGTTCCATCGTGTTTGGAGATGGACGCCAGGTCGAGAACGAGATCTCGATTCGTGCCTACAGCCTGCATGAGTTGGGCAGGGTCTTGCGCCGAGCCGGGTTCCAAGTCGTTGATGTGTCTGGAAGCCTTTCAGGCAAAGAGCCATTTCTCGGGGCCGCATCGCAGCATGTGGTCATAGTCTGCGAGCGCCCGACGACATAGTCAGACAGCTCTGCGCGACATTTTGCGCATTTCCGCGCCGTGACTGAACAATCCGGCGGCCCCAGGACACTAACGTCCTATAGGCATGGGCTTCGGGTCTGGAGCGCGTATGAGCCTCAACGTTTGGCCGACTTCGCGCTGCCTGCCAGCCGCTATTGACGCTAATGAAACCGAAAGCTGGAGTCGAACATCTTAGTGTACGAGAACGAATTCACGCTGCCAGGAATATTCTGGCGCCCAGACCCGTATACGTGTAGTAGGGAGGCCTCGAAGCCATTTCTTAACGAGAAGCAGCAATGGACCGTACAGCAACAAGAATGAAAGCAGCTCGCAGGCAGCGGCTGGCGAATCACCGCGTTAAGCCCGGGCGCCGCCATGGGCGAACCATCGTTGAGGAGCCGCAGACATTACCGCGACCAGCCAACGACGTTGGCATCGATCTGGGACTGCCGGAGCCGCCGACCGGCGAAGCTGCCTTCGTGGCGGCAGTCGACGATCTGCCTGCCGACCTGGAGCCAATCGAGAAAGTGGTGGCGGTAGCTCACGAAGAGGATCTTGAGGTCGAGCTAGCCCCGATTCCCGAAGAGGAGGGCGATGACGACTCGGAAGGGGAAGAGGAGGAAGAGGTCGTTGCTCGTCCTGCCGGGCCTGAAGCTGAGGCCAAGAAGACCGAGGAGCCACAGAGCTTCCTCTCGATGTACTTCCGCGATATGGCGGAGCTGGAGGTGCTGCGGCCTGAACAGGAGTTCGAAACTGCGCGCCACATAGAGGAACTTGAGCTTGATCTGTGGCGGGTCATTCTGACCTTTACCCCGTGGGCAGGGCACGCCGCCGCGACGGTAGAGGCTGCGATCGGCAAGCCTCTGCCTGAGTTCAGGGCCTACCGAACCCTGGCCGAGCGGGCCGGTCGGCGCGCCAGTGCGGCGAGAAACCGGAAGTTTGAGAAACTGGTGGATGGCCTTGCCGCCAAGCTGAAGGAGCTGGACATCGATCGGGTATTCGTCGATGCCGCCATGGCGGAGATCCATCGTTTGAACGGAGCGGCCAGGCTGGGGCGTCCTGTCGAGGGTCTTGGCTTCCCGACCACAAACAAGGCGTTCCGCCAGTTTGTGGAAAGCGTGTCCTTGAAGGCGGCAGTGGTCAAGCGTGCCAAGAACGAGTTCGTCAAGGCGAACCTCCGCTTGGTCGTGTCTATTGCCCGGCGTTTTAACCATGGCCGTCTGCCTCTGCCTGATCTCATCCAGGAGGGC
>PMKP01000147.1 GCA_003157775.1 Myxococcales bacterium
TCTGGCCGCTGCTACGGCAGCCGGTGCAGAAGTCATCCTTCCCGAAGACAGCCGCTACTATACCGTGGAGATCTCCAAACGCCTGGGCGCCTGGGACGTGCTTGAGCCCTTTGTCATTGCCGACAAGATCATCAACATTCCAGTGGCCAAACATCATGAGCTCACTGGCGTCACCGCGGGTCTCAAGAACTGGCTGGGCATCACCGGCAAGACCAGAATCACCTTTCACTCGGATTTGCAGCACTCCATTGCGGAGCTGGCCGCGCTCATGCGTCCCACATTGACAATCGTGGATGCGTCCCGTGTCTTGCTGGAACACGGTCCCTCTGGTGGCAATCTAGATGACGTCAAACCCACCAGAACCATTGCCGCGGGTGTTGATCCCGTGGCGCTGGATGCGTGGGCGTTCACTCTTTTCCCGAACAAACCCGTTCCGGAAAACCTGCGCATCGCGGAGGAAATGGGGCTGGGACAAGTCAACTTCGCCGCGCTCTCGCCGGAAGAGATCATGGTCGGCTGAGGGTGCCTGGCGCGAGGTTCCGGCCGTCAACGGTAGGCGTTCAACTCTCCTTGCCGGCTCGCTTGGTTCGCCGATCTCCCCGCCCTGGCCGTCCCCGTTTGTCTTTCTCCACAGCATCCATGATCAGTTGGCTTTGGGTTGGCAAATCATCGAAGCGCGCCTTGTCTCAAATGCCTCGACCTCGGCCGCGCGCCCGTCCACGGCCTGCCCCGACGCGTGGCGCGGAGGTAACGGCGCTACTTGCCCTCGGCCAGGTCAGCCTTCAGGCAGAAGTAGCGCTTACTTTTGCGGTCGGTGTCGAAGAACTCATCCACCACCGCGCCCTTCCACACCTCGCGCATGCTCGCGGTCAGGGTCAGGCGATGCAGCGCCCCCTCCTCGAAGCGCTTGAGCGAGCCGCCTACCACCTTCTGCATGTCATCGCCGATCTCGGCGCGCGGCCGGCGCGGCTTGTAGTGGGCGACCAAAATGGTTTGCTTGTCCATCGCGCCGCCTTCGACCTGGTACTGCATGACATAGGCGTAGTCGTAGAGATCGTCTGCGGGAAACTTGCCCGGGATCTTCACCAACCGCGCGGTCACGTCGATGGTCGCTATGGGCTTTTTGGCCTCGACGACAAGCGGGCAGAGCAGCAGGGCAAGGGCTGGCAAGAGCGAGCGCATGGTGCGAAGGGTGAACATCCGGGAACTCCTCCTTGCTCAGAGTATAGCCTTTTCGACCGTCGCCGCCCGACGTGCGGCAGGGCCAGCTTTGGGGTATGCCTGAATCCCCTTGCCAATGACTATTCTCATCACGGGCGCTGCGGGCGAGATCGGCTCGCGCATGGCCCGCCGGTTCCAGCAACAGGGCCATCGCGTGCGCGCGCTGGTGCTGCCGGGAGACGCGCTGGTCAGCCGTCTGGGCGCTGCGACCGAGATCCACCACGGCGACGTCACCAAGCCCGCGACCTTGGCAGGGGCGTTCACGGGGGTCGATGTCGTTTACCATCTGGCCGCGGTCCTATTGTCTGAGAAGGCCGAGCTGTTCCACGCGGTCAACGTCGAGGGCACGCGCAACGTGGTCGCGGCGGCCGAAGCGGCCGCGGTGGAGCATCTCATCCACATCTCTTCGGCCTCGGTGGTGTATCCCCACACCACGCACTACTCGCGCTCGAAACGGCAGGCGGAGGACATCGTTCGCGCCGGCAAGGTGGCGCACTGGACGCTGGTTCGGCCCACCTTGGTCTACGACGGCGACGGTGGCCTCGAGTTCAAGCTGTACGCCGACTTCGTGAAACGCTACCCGCTGGTACCGCTGGTGGCGGGCGGCCGGGCGCGCAAGAGCCCGGTGCACGTCGACGATCTTCTCTCAGGGCTGCTGGCCATGGCCGGCAATCCCGTCACCTTCGGCAAGACCTACAACCTCTCGGGCGGCGAAACCGTCACGCTGCGCGAACTGGCTCGGCTCATGCTGGAGAAGCAAGGGCTGGCAAAGCCCATGTTCACCATCCCCGCCAGCCTATGCCGAATCGCCGCCCGCATCTGGGGCGCCCTTAATCGCAGTTCCATGCTCATGGAACACACCATCGCCGGGTTGACCCAAGACGCGGATCTCGACCATTCCGCGGCCACGCAGGATCTCGGCTACCATCCCATAGGCGTTCGCGCGGGGATCCTTCGCTAGCCGCGCGTGCCCTACTCGTCCAGCGCGATCTTCGCCCAGCCCTTCATGCCGAAGCGCAGGTCGCGCTCGGCGAAGGCCCAGATCACGATGCGCTTGTCCTGCAGGATCTCCAGGTTGCGCGCCAGTTCCTGGCGCACGAGGGTGGACGCGCCGCCGTCGTTGACGATGGAGGCAAGCGGAGTTTGTAGCTCGTAGGCCAGGTTGGCGATGAGCCCCGCCGCCTCCGGCTCGTCGGTCTGGTAGATGCGCGAGAAACTGTCGCCCAACAACAGGATGCGCGATTCGTCGCTGTCGGCGTACGGCTCGCCCTCCTCGTCGAGCACGCGATAGGCCGTGGTCTTCTCGGGCGGGAACGCACCCGCCTCGCCTGGCAGGCGGCTCATGCGTGGGATGTCAGGCCGCCGGGACACGGTCACGGTTTCGCGCCGGAAGTTGCGCCTAGGCAAGATCTCGTCCGCGCCCACCATGGCGCGCACGCGCTCGGCCAGCAGCGTCGCCGCGAGGCGAACCCCGTCGCCAGTCCAGTGCGTGTCGGCCGCGAGATACAGCCTTGGCCGGTCGGGGTGCTCCCGCTGCTCGCGCACCAAGGGCGTGAAGAGATCGAACACATCGACACCCTGCCCGCGCAGCTCGTCCATGAATCGCCGCGTGTGCACCGACAGGTCCAGGCTGGGCACAAGTCCGCGGCGCAGATGCTCAGGCGCGATGGACGGCTTCGACGGCACGGGCACGACCAGCAGCACGATGCCGCGACGGCGAAGCTGGGCGGCGAAGTCGGCGATGGTTGCGGCCGGATCTTCTCCAGGGTTCTCGGACTTGAGGGTCTTGAAGTAGCCTTCGCCCAGATAGCGGATGTTCGGCCCGTAGTAGGCCCAGCCGTCCGCGGCGGCCACGGCCTTGTCGCCCAGATCCCGCATCAGCAGCCAGCGCAACTGGCGGTAGGCCGGCCGGAGCCAATCGGCGACCTTGCAAGATTCCTCCAGTTCCTTCTCGAAGCTACGCAGGTTGGCCTCGCTCGGGACCTTTCTGAACACGCCGAGCACGCGCAGGGATTCTCCTTCGACCGCCTTTTCCCAAACACCTTGAAACAACGGAACCGCGAAGATGATCCCGAGGAAAATGAAGGCGAAAGTCTTGCAGCAGGCGCGCGACATAATCAGAACCGGAAGTAGAGGAAGGGGTTGAGGCTTTGTGTGTACATGGCAGCTAGGCTCAGCGCGAACAGCGGCACCAGCCAGGCCAGCTTGGGCCAGCTCACGTCGCGGGCCAGATCCCAGGCCTGCGTCTTGCGCGTGACCACGAAGGTGCAGATTCCCATCATCATCACGTGATGCAGGGAGAAGACCTCGCCGCGCACGAGCTGGCCGTGCGGCAGCGCCGCCCCCAGGCCGAACAGAACCCGCAGGTACGCAACGGTGGCGGCCCAGTTCTCGGCCCGGAACGGCACCCACGCCAGCAGCACCAGCGCAAAGGTAACCACGATCTGCAACGGCCGCGGCAGGAACGACCACAGGCCGCCGTCGCGTTTGGCAAAACCCCGTTCCAGCGCCAGCCATAGCCCGTGGTAGGCGCCCCACAGCACGAACTTCCACGAAGCCCCGTGCCACAGGCCGCCGATGAGCATGACCAGCCAGAGATTGATCATTGATCGGCGCGCGCCGTAGCGGTTACCGCCCAGCGGGAAATACAGGTAGTCGCGTAAGAAACTTGACAGCGACATGTGCCAGCGCTGCCAGAATTCGGTGAGGCTGCGCGATAGGTACGGTGAATTGAAGTTGCGGGGGATCTCGAAACCGACCATGCGGCCGAGCCCGACCGCGATGTCCGAGTATCCAGAGAAGTCGAAGTAGATCTGCCCGGCGTAGGCGGCCAGCCCCCACCAGGCGGTCAGCGCGTCGGGCGAGGCGGCGGCGAACACGGCGTCCGCGATGCGGCCCATCGCATTGGCGAGCAGAATCTTCTTACCGAAACCGAGAATGAAGAGAACCACACCCGAGGCGAAGCGTTCATAGGTGTGCTGGCGGTGACCGAACTGATCAGCGATGGTGTTGTAGCGAACGATCGGCCCAGCGATCAGGTGGGGAAACAGGGCAACGAAGCAGGTGAAGTCGCTCAATCGACGCGCCGGGGGCGCGGTACCGCGATACACGTCCACCGTGTAGCTGATGGTCTGGAACGTGTAGAACGAGATGCCGATGGGCAGCGTGATCTGCATGATGTGGAAGCCCTGCTGTCCCAGCAGGTGCAGCAGCGCATTGGCGTTCTCCTGCGCGAACACGCCGTACTTGAAATAGCCCAAGAGCAACAGGTTGTTGATCACGGCTACCGCCAGCGTGCCCTTGCGCAGCCGCCGCGACGAACCGGGCGCCGCGATGATGCGAGCGGCGTAGTAGTCGCACACCGTCGAGTACATCATCAATATTACGAACCACGGCTTGTGCCAGCCGTAGAAGACATACGCGGCGAGGGTCAGCAGCGCATTCCGGTAGCGGAACGGTAGCGCGTAGTACAGCAGCAGTACCAGCGGCAGAAAGTAGAAGATGAAGATGTTGGAGGTAAAGACCATCTCGCCCTAGCCGCGCACTTGCATGCGGCCAAACAGGCGCTCGGACTCGGTCAAAAGCGGCTTCATCTGCCCGGGCACGCGCAGGACCTTCTCGACGAGCGAGCTCGACATGAGCACGCCATCGGAGGCCCGGTGCACATCAGTGCGGAATAGGAAATGCCCCAGGGTGCGCACACGGGACGGAGCGGATGCGGCCGGCGGACAGAAGCGCGCCTGCACGCGAATCTGCAGCTTCTCTTCTTGCGACGCATTGGCGAAGTAGTAGATGCGGCGGTGCTGGGCGGCCAAACAGGCGACCAGCGGCTCGGACAGCGGGACAAGCAAGCGCTCGCGCAGAAAACGCCGCTCGCCCGAGGCCATGATGGCGGGGATCCTGGCGCAGTACACCACACCCGCTGCATTGAAGTCGGTTTCAGCCTGAATCGCGTACTCGAAGCTGGCGGGTCGCGAATCGTGGGGCAGCTCTTGGGCGTCCGGCCAGGCAAGGAAGCCCTCTATCAGCCCGGAGCGTTCGACCGCGAGGTGTTCGGCGATCCCGGCCGGCATGGCGGGCAGTTCGGGCAGCGGCCGTTCCAGAAATGCGCGGGGCGTTTCCAACTTGGCCCAGGTCCCCCCGCTGCGCGTGATGAATCCGTGCGTGACATAGGCCCAAGGCCTGCGACCGCGCGCAAGGTCGTCGCGAACTTGCACGGCCTGCAATTCCTCCCCGGGGATCGGCTCGCTGTCGAACAGAAAGGTGCCTTCCACGAGCTTGTGGCCGTACACCCCGGTGCGCTGGCGGAAGCAGAGTTCGGCGCCCTCATCGAATTCGTCCCAGGCGCGGCCGGCAGGCAGGCCCAGCTCGACGCTGATCATCGAGATGTGCAGGCGCTCGCCGGCCTCGCTCACCACGGCGTTTTCGGGCTGGGCAGCCAGGGCCGCCACCGCCTGCCACTGGAAGGCACCCAGTTGCTTGATGACAGGCTCCTCGGCCAGCCGGCCGGGCACGAGGTGGGGCATGCCCACGTGCAAGCGAAACTCGCGCCAGGTGGGTTCAGTCATTTTGTGAAACCACCCGTGCGGCTTTCGATCTCTCTTGCCAGCGCCTCGATGGTGCACAGCCTGCCGACAATGTCCATCTCATCGATGCGCACACCGTACCGATGCTCGATGTCGGCCAGCAATTCGGTGGCGCTCAGCGAGTCGACGTAGCCGCTATCGAGCAGGTGAGCGCGCAGGTCGAGACTTTCGGGCGGGAGGTGGTCGCGAGAGATACGCGATACCGTCGCCCTTAACATGTCCAGCACGCTGCCGGAGCCGGGTGCCTCCGCCACGGCTGGTGACGCGGTTGCAAAATCGGACTTGGCAGGACTCTTTTTGCTGAAAAGCCACATGTGAAGTGAGCCGACCGAACAAATGATGCTATGTTTGCTATCGTTCAGTCAACCGTCGCCGTCGATTCACATGGGAACCCTCAAAGGGTTCCCAAACCCTCCCGCGATGGTGCGCCGTCGGCAGAGCCGGCGGGCTCCCCACGCGGGTTGTCGCCAGCAATCTTGCAGGCCTGCGCTCTTGTCTCGAGGCTGCCATGAACGACCCCAAAGCTCTCCCCGTCGTCGCGCCGCTTCCCAACGGCAGCCAGCCGTCCTATGAAACCGGTGCTCTCCGGTTGGCGCTCGGCCTTGCGCCAGGGAAACCGTTCAACCTTGGATCCCTGCTCTCCGATCGGCTGTGCGAGCAGGGTCACGGCGGCCGCGTGGCTCTGGTCTGGGAAAATCATAGCGGGCTGCACAAGGACTTCACCTTCGATAATATGCGCCGGTACAGCGACGCCTGGGCGGCAACGCTGGCGGATCTGGGCATCGTGGCCGGCGACCGCGTTTGTCTCTTCCTCGATCGCGTCCCGGATCTGTATTTCGCCTTTCTGGGCATTCTCAAGCTGGGCGCAGTAGCCCAGCCTCTGTTCTCGCAATTTATGGCCGACGCGCTCGATGTCCGCCTGGCCGACGCCGACACCCGTGCGGTCATCACCACGGCCCGACATGTCGAGAAGGTGCGTTCGGTTCGTGGGCGTTTGCCAGCGCTGTCGTGGGTGATCCTCACCGACGTCAAGCCGGGCGCCGCGCCTGTCCTCGGCGAAGGGGAGACGGCGATGAACGGCGAGACTGCGCCTGCGCGAGTCTTCACCCCATTTCCGGCCAACGACGACACCCCCTCGCTTCTGCACTACACCTCGGGAACCACCGGCCGTCCCAAGGGCGCGCAGCACGTGCACGGCTCAGTGCTGTCGCAGTTCGCCACCACACGTCACGTCCTCGATCTCCGCCCCGAAGACGTCTACTGGTGCACCGCCGATCCTGGCTGGGTCACGGGAACCTCCTACGGCATCATCGGTCCCTGGGCGGTGGGCGCGACCCAGGCGGTCTTCGAGGCGGGGTTCTCCGCCCCGCGCTGGTATGACTTCATCGCGCGCAACCGCGTGACCGTGTTCTACACCGCGCCCACGGCCATCCGCATGCTGATGAAGGCGCCGCCCCCGGCTGCGCAACAACGCGCCAGTCTTCGCCACATGTGCAGCGTGGGTGAGCCGCTCAATCCCGCGGCAGTTCTGTGGGCCGAAAAAGTCATGGGACGGCCTTTTCACGACACCTACTGGCAGACCGAGACGGGCGCCATCATGATCTCCAACGTCCCCGGACTGCCCATCAAGCCCGGCTCCATGGGCAAGCCGGTTCCCGGCATCGAAGCGGCAATCCTCGACGCCCAGACCTTCAAGCCCATCACCACGCCCGGCGCGCCGGGACTGCTCGCCTTCCGACCGCCCTGGCCGTCCATGTTCCGC
>PMKP01000174.1 GCA_003157775.1 Myxococcales bacterium
CGGGACGAGGTTGATCTCGCCGGTGTCCTCCGCCGCCTCTTCGTACTTTTCCCTCATCCGCCGCATGCGGGCCCGAACTTGACGTCTGGTCATCGCATGTTCGCCTGGTTGATGTGTCGGTTCGCTCAAATGCGGGTTTACTTGGACGCCGCTGCCCCGCCGGTGCTGTGGGTTGATTCCGCCAAGAGGTTCTCCAGCTTGAGCGAGAAGGCCTCGAGGTCAGCGGTCTGGCGCTTGGACATGGAACCCAGGATCGCGTGCGCCATGATGCAGGTCACGGCGATGCCCAGACCCATGGCGGTGTTGTTGAGCGCCTCGGAAATACCCTTGGCCAGAAGGCTGCTCCGCTCTTCGGGCTTGGCGGCGGAAACCGCACCGAACGCGCGGATGAGGCCGATAACCGTACCGAGAAGGCCGACCAGGGTGGCGATATTCGCCAACGACCAGAGCACCTGGACGCGCTTTTTGAGCATGGGCGTCACATCCACCAGCGACTCCTCGATGGCTTGCGCTACCGCGAGCTCGCCGCGATGCACCCGTTGCAGCCCCGCCTTGGCAACTTGAGCCACCGGCGCTGACGTGGCCGAGCAGAGCTTGACCGCCCGGTCTACGTTGTTGGCCATCACGAGCTTACGTATCTGCTCGAGGAAGGCGCGCGCATTCACGCTGCTCTTCAGCAGGAAGAAAATCAGGCGGTCGATGATCATGGCGAGCACGACCACCGAAACCCCCAGGTTGACATACATGAGCGTTCCGCCCTGTTCTAGGAACTGCGCTAGTCCTTGCATCTCATCCTCCGCGAGCCCATCGACCCGCATGCGCGAGTCCGCGGGGGCGGGCTCGCAGCCAAGGTTTTCTTTTCTGAGAACTCTTCTACAGCGGCCGCTATCTTATCGGTCAGCCCCCCGGTGTCAAGAGACGCGAGGCGCTAACCAAAACTTTCTAGAATCGTTCATCGGAGAAACGCCCCGAGCTGCCAGCGCGGAACACCGGCGGCAGTGTGCCCCGTCGCAGAGGCATGAGGCGGCTACCCGGCTTTTCCGGCGTGGCCGGCACGCCTTTTTCTGGGTCGGCACGTACGAAAATCACTCCAGGCGGCGGCTCGAAGTCGCGCACCGGGACCGAGCGCAGGGCTTCCTGCATGTACGAAAGCCAGATAGGCAGGGCCACCTGACCGCCGGTGGCGTCGTGGCCGATGGGCTTGAAGTCGTCGCGGCCCACCCAAACCCCGCACAGCAATTCGGGTACGAAACCGAAAAACCAGGCGTCGCGGTAGTTGGTGGAAGTCCCGGTCTTTCCTGCGGCTGGCCGGCCCAGCTCGCGGGCCTTCTTGCCCGTGCCGATCTCGACCACTCCCTTCATTAGGTCCGTCACCACGTAGGCGGTCTCGGGGGAGAGGCGGTCTTCGCGCGGTGGGGGCGCGGTGTGGTCTTCCAGGACACGGCCGTCGGCATCCACGATCTTGACGATGAACAGAGGCGTGACCAACTTGCCGCCAGCCGGGAAAGCAGCGAGGCCGTACGCAACCTCCTGCAGGGTCAGATCAGGGGTACCGAGCGCGAGCGAAAGCGAATAGGGCAGCTTGGAGGCAATGCCCAGGCGGCGCATGACGTCGATGACGGCATCGACCCCAATCTGGGCGACGATCTGGGCGGATACCGTGTTGATGCTCTTGGCCAGGGCTGTGCGCAGGGTCACGGGACCCAGGTAGTCGGGTTTGTAGTTGTGAGGCACCCACATCCCGGAGGCGGTCTTGAACTTGACCGGCGCGTCCCACTTGATGGTGAGCGGGGTTAAGCCGTGGTCGATGGCTGCGGCGTAGACAAAGGGCTTGATGGCCGAGCCGATCTGACGGTGTGCCTGGGTGGCGCGGTTGAATTGGCTCTTGTTGTAGTCGTAGCCGCCCACCATGGAAACCAGGTGGCCGTTGGATGGATCGAGGGCAATGAGCGCGCCCTGCACCGCAGGCGCGCTGGCCAGGTGGGCGAGAAACTCTTCGCGGTGGCCGTGGCCGCTGCCACTCTGGGTGCGAAAATACACGGGCAGCACGTCCCCAGTCCCCAGGTGCTCGCCGCGTGGGCCCGCCCAGGCCAGGGCCTGCGTTTCGCTGGTCGGGTCGAGCGGCACCACCAGGCCCCCAGAGGCGACCACGACCTTCTTGCCGAGGCTGGTCACCGCGGCCGCATAGATGGTGTCTGGATCGGTGTCGAAAAGAGGCGCATCGCGGGCTATGTGCCGGCGCTGCGCCCAGGCCTCGCCCGCGGCGCGCTTGGCCGCAGAGTCGAGCAGGCGCGCGCCTGGATTGGTCGCGTCCACGGTCGCAGCAGGCGGGTCGGGCAGGGCCATGAGAAAGGGGGACTGCTCCTCGTCCAGATTGAAGCCCCCAGGTCCCACGGGACGCGGCTGGCCCATGGCAAGCAGGCGCCGCTGTTCGACGTCGAGGTGGCCAATCGGCCCGTCGAATTGCAGGCGCCGCTGCAGGTCCTCCAGGCCGCGACGCAAGGCGGACTCGGCGGCCCGTTGCCGGCGCATGTCGAGGGTGGTGTAGATGCGGAAGCCTCGGCGCAGAAGATCCTCGTCGCCGTAGCGTTCGGCCACATGTTTGCGCACCGTTTCGACGAAGTAGGGGGCGGCCACGTTGGTCATGGCGCGGGTGTGGGCGACCAGCATCAGCGGCTCGCTGGCTGCGGCCTCGGCCTGCGCCTGGGTGATGAACCCCAGCTCTTGCATCTGGTCGAGCACGTAGTGCTGGCGGCTGCGGGCGCGGTCGAAGTCGCGCAAGGGCGTGATGCTGCCGGGCGCTTTGGGCAGCGCGGCCAGCATGGCAGCCTCGGCCACGGTGAGCTCAGCCACGCTCTTGCCGAAGTAGGCTGTGGCGGCGGCCGCCAGACCATAGGCGCCATGGCCGAGATACACGTGGTTGAGGTAGATGCCGAGAATCTGGTCCTTGCGCAAGCGCTTCTCGATGCGAAAGGCGAGCAGCGCCTCGCGCACCTTGCGCGCCAGCGAGCGTTCCTGGCCGACGATGAGGATCTTCGCCACCTGTTGCGTGATGCTGGAGCCGCCTTGCACCACCTGCCGCGCACGCAGATTGGCCCAGGCCGCGCGTAGGACGCCCAGGTAGTCGACGCCACCATGTTTGTAGAAGCGTCCGTCCTCAGCGGCGACAAAGGCCTTGCGAACCAGGTCAGGGACCTGCTCGATGGGTACAAGCACCCGCTTTTCCACGAAAAACTCGCCGATGAGCTCGCCGTCCGCGCTCCAGATCTGGCTGGCGCGGATGGGCTGGTAGTCGGTGACCGCGCTCAGGTTGGCGGGCAGGTCGGATTCAAACTGGCGATACACCCAATACCCGAGGCCCGCGCCCAGGCACAGCGAGCCCAGAGCCAGGCCGCCGACAATGCGCAAGACGGAACGGAGGACCGCGCGGGGGCGAGACATTGGTTTCTAGTTGGTTCATATGAGGCGGTGGGGGGAGGCCGTCAACATTTCAGCAAATGCACGTGGAAAACTTGCGCTCCGACGGGAAGCTCCGAGTATTGGCGCATGGGCTGGTTCTCCGGCCACGCACCCATGTGGTGCGCGGCAACTGTCACTTTTCTCGTCGGCGCTTCGGGCATGGCGGAAGCTACGCAAGAAGAGCCGAGCGCTGCGCGTGAGACCTTCGCGGTCGAGCTATTCAAGAACGCCAACGGCTTTCGCGCGCTGGACTACCTGGAAACGGGATTGCCTGCGCTGGTGGCCGAGCGGCTTGGCCACCTGGCGCCTCTCAAGTTCGTGGGTGCTGAGACCCTGTTCGGCCACGCGCCGGCAGCTACCCCGCGCTGGACCGTGAGCGGCGAATTCGCGCGGCGACCAGATTGGAAGATCGCGGTCACAGTCCGGGTTAGGGGATCGGGTGATGCAGCTTCGCCCGTGGAAGCCACCCGCATGGGGGGAAAGGATTCCGCCGCCCCGGTTGCTGTCGAGGCGGCGTTGGCGGCGTTTCGCAAGGCACTTGGCGATCGGGCGCCAGCTGCCAAGCCCGCGGTTACCCAGCGGTTCGGTCGCGATTCCTACGCCTTCGTGCTTTACGGCCGGGGCGTGGCCACCTATCTGGGTTTGGCTGGCCGCCACCGCAGCCAGGAAGAGGCCATCAAGATCCTCGGCCGCTCGCTGGTCATTGATCCCAAGGTTCCTGAAACCCGCCGCTTTCTCGGCGCCATTCACCTGGAGAACGGGCGGCCTGGCCATGCGCGCGCCATGTGGTCAGTGGCCGTCGAGGCACGGCCGGACTACCTGGCCGCCCTGGCAGGACTGGCCGCGCTGGACCGCAGCGAGGGCTCGGCAGCCGCTCGCGATCGCTATGCGCGTCTGGTGGAACTGGATCCCGCGGATCTGGACATGCGCCGGGCCTATGGCGAGGTGCTGGCCGAGGCCGGGCAGCTTGCGCAAGCCCAGGCCGAGTTGAACAAAGTATTGGAGGCGTCGCCCGACGATCTGCGCGCACGCCGGGCTTTGGCCCTGGTGCTGGCCTCGCGGCGGGCTGGTCCGGAACTGGTGGCGGATCTGGAAGAATTGGTGCGCCTGCAGCCGGAAAGCGTGGACGCGCGCATGGACCTGGGCGCGGCCTACCTGGGCGTGGGCAAGCGCAGCGAGGCCGAGGCGGTCTACGACGAGGTTCTGCGCCACCGTCCGCGCGCTGCGGCCGCCTTGAAGTTGTGCGGCGATCTGGCGCGCGCGCGCGGCGATTTGAGGAAGGCATCTTCGCTCTACGGCAAGCTGCGTTGGATTGCGCCCAATGACCCCAGACCGGCGTTTCTGCTGGGAACCGCCTTCTACGACGCCGGCAATCTGAACGCGGCTGAGCGATGGTTCACCGAGGCGTCGAAGTACCCGGGCATGCTGGGCGAGGCATACGGCAACCTGGGCGTGATCGCCCTGCGCCGGGGCCAGCCCAAGGAGGCGCAGTGGTTCTTGAGTCGCGCGGCCAAGCGACGGCCGCAGCGGGCCTTGGTGCGATACAACTACGCGCTGGCGCTTTTTTCCAACAACCGGCCCGAGGACGCGCTCAACCAGCTACACGCGGCCCAGGGTTTGGAGCCGAACGACGCGGTCACTCAATTCTTCACCGGCGTGGTGGCGCTGCGGGTTGGCCTGCTGCCCGAGGCCGAGCGCTGCTTCCGTGAGGCCCTGCGCCTGGATCCGCAAAACGAAGACGCGCGCCACAACCTTGCTCTGCTGGAGCCGCTGGTCAAGCCGAGACGCGAGGAGCGGCTGTCCCTGGGCGAGGCGGCGACGGCGCACCCAGCACGCGTGGACATCGAGAAGGGGCAGTAAGGGCCAGAGCGGCGATTCCGTAGGGGCGACCTGCGGTCGCCCATGCCGTCTACTCCTCCCACCAGTTCTCGACGACTAGGCCCCGAATCCGACCAAGGTGTTTCACGTTCCGCGTGACCACTACGAGACCGCCGACCAGGGCGGTCTCGCCGATCATCACGTCCTCGATCCCGACAGGAGTCCCGCGCAGTTCGAGGTCTGCCAGGATTTCGCCCGCGCGGCTCGCCTCGTCCTCACCCAGCGCCCTTGCCGGCCACCGGCTCTGCCGCCGTCGCCCCGGCCGTTCAACCCGCTAGGAGTTCTTGAGAGGTGGCACTAGCGGCTGTGTCGGCGAGCGTCGGCGGCTCGCTCACCCACGGCGCCCAAGATTGCCCGGGTTGCCTTGACATCGCCCCGGTCAAAGGAGGCCATGGCCACGAGCTTGCCGAGCGCCAGATAGCCATAGGCGCTGTCCTGGCCCGAACCGATGCAGAGACTGCCTTTCGCTTGCTTGAACCCCCGGCTCTCCACCGGCGCCTTGATGTCCTTGCACAGCGAGGCCAGGAACGCGTCTGCGGCTTCCGGGTTCTTCATCTCGTGTAGGGTCACTTCCACGGTCCCACCCGGGATGC
The DNA here is from genome assembly GCA_003157775.1 of Myxococcales bacterium. Taxonomy (GTDB): domain Bacteria; phylum Myxococcota_A; class Polyangia; order Fen-1088; family Fen-1088; genus Fen-1137. The sequence continues at coordinate 5,931 of PMKP01000174.1, forward strand.
GGAAGAAGCGCTGGCTGGCGCTGGTGACTCCGGCATTGACGTAGCGCTGGTAACCGCCGTCGTAGATCACGGTCAGCTCCTCGCCGCCGCCGCAGTGGCGCGCATCACCCATGGCCTGCAGCCCAGGCACCTCCGCTGCCGTGGGAAAGAACCACAGTAGGGGATCGCTGCCGGCCAGCGCCAGGGCCGGCGCCAGAATGCAGACCAGCGCGGCGTTTCGGACCATTGACAGAAGCCTAGCACGGAGATCTGTCGCCGAACGTGACACGGGCGGGGTTTGCCGGCAGGATAGAGCTCCTCCAAAATGAGCGACACAGTTCTGAAAATCGGTATGCCGGCGGGCTCGCTGGCGGATCCCAACCGGGGTGGCAACCTCATCAAGCTCCTCGAGCAGGCGGGCTTTAGGATTTCCGGCTACGACACGGGCGGCCCCAGCCGTTTTACTTCGGTCAGCTACCTGTACGGCTGGGACGGCCGACCCCAGGAATTCGCCACCCAGCTCGCCATCGGCGAGTTGGACGTGGCCATTGCCGGCGACGACTGGATTCGCGAGCGCGTGCTCGAGCTACGCTACGAGTACGGCAAGGACGTGGAACTGCGTCGGGTCATGTCGCTCAAGCGCGGCAGCGTGCGGCTGGTGGGTATTGTTAGGCCTGACAAAGAATACGACGGCGTGCGCGGCTTCTTGAAGGAGCTGGCTGATCGCAAGCCTCTGATTACTGCCGTGGCGGAAATGCCCTATCTGGCCCTCGACTGGATCCAGGGGCGACTGAAAGATGCGGGGCTTCTCGATCGCTTCCAGCGCTTCTCAGTGCAGAAATACAGCACGCCGCCCAAGATCGACAGCGGCGTGCTCATCTTTGAAACCTGGGGCAAGACCGAGGCCAAGGTGCGCAACGGCGGCGCCGATCTGGGCCTGGAGATCACCCAGAGCGGGAGCGCCATCAGGAACTACGGTCTGCGCATCATCGACGAGGTGATGGAATCGGGGACCTCGATCTGGGCCAATCCCCGCATCCGCGAGCAGCGGGAGAAGTACGAGCTGTTGCGCATGTTCCTACTCAACCTCTATGGCGCCACCAATGCCGAGAACAAGGTCTTGCTGCTCTTCAATGTGCCGGTGTCACGCGCCGCCGCGGTGGAGAAGTACTTGGCGGACAACAATCTCTATGCCGATGAGCCCAGCCGCATCAGTGGCCAGGGCTACACCGAGTACAGCATCGAGGTGGACACGGCCAGCGCCAAGCTACCGCTGGCCCGGGTGCGCTTTCAACTGGCCGAGCTGGGTGCGCGTGGCATCGACACCGTGCCGCTCACCTCGTCGATCCCGGACGCGGGCGTGATTGAAGGCTGGTAGGGGCAGAGCGCCTATCCGGTGCTCACGCTTCCGCTTGCCGCAGATTCGCTCCAGAAGGCGGGAGGGCCGTCGATGATGAGGCGCTCGGCTTCCGCTGCCGGCATGGGGCGGGAGAAGTAGTAGCCCTGGGCGCGCCGGCAATTGAGCGCGTGCAGTAACTGGAGCTGCTGCGTGGTCTCCACCCCTTCGGCGATCACGTCCATGCCCAGGTTGTGGGCCAGCCCGACGATGGCGCGCACGATCTCGGATTGCTGGGCGCCGCCATGCATGGAACTAACGAACGAGCGGTCGACTTTCAGGGTCTGCACCGGGAATGATTGCAGATAGGCCAGCGAAGAATAGCCGGTCCCGAAGTCGTCCACGTCCAGGTGCACTTGCATTTCGTGCAGTTCTTGCAGCACGGCTGCGCCGACCTGCAGGCTTTGCATGAGTGCGCTCTCGGTGATCTCCAGGGTCAAGCTGCTCGGGCGCAGACCAGTCTCATCGAGCACGCGGCGCACCTGTGCAGGCAGATCGGCGTGGGCAAGCTGGCGCGTGGACAGATTCACCGCTATGCCGAGCGGGGGCTGGGTAGGATGCATGTCGTGCCACACGCGCATCTGGCGGCAAGCCTCGCGCAGCACCCACATGCCGAGCGGCCGGATGAGCCCGGTCTCCTCGGCGGTGGGGATGAAGGCATCGGGCATCACCAGCCCGCGGCCTGGGTGGCGCCAGCGCGCCAGTGCCTCGAAGCCGGCCAAGCACCGCGTCTGCAAGTCCACGATGGGTTGATAGTGGATGACCCACTCTTGTCGTTCGATGGCACGGCGAAGATCGGTCTCGAGTTGCAGTTGGTCGACTGCGCGCCGGTGCATGTCCGCGTCGAAAACTTCATGGCGGGCACGGCCGGCGGCCTTGGCACGGTAGAGCGCGGTGTAGGCGTCGCGAAGCATATCGTCGTGGCGCGTGTAGCCCGAGCTGGACAGCGCGATGCCGATGCTGACCGAGGTGAAGACCTCAGTACCCACGGCGGTCAAGGGCAGCGCCATGGCATTCTGGATCCGCTCAGCCACGCGAACCGCGTCGCTCTCGCTGTGCAGATCGTCCAGCAGAATCGTGAACTGATCGCCCACCACCCGGGCCAACACGTCGCCCGGACGCAGGCAGGCCTCGATTCGTCGGGCGGTTCGCACCAACAGCTCGTCACCGGCACCGTGCCCGAGACTTTCGTTGATGCATTTGAAGCGATCAAGATCCAGCCAAGCCACGGCAAACAGCGGACTCGACGCACCCAGGTGCCGGGTCCGGGTTACCAGTCGCTCTACTCGCTTGTCGAACATGGCGCGGTTGGGAAGTTGGGTCAGCGGATCGTAGAACCCTTTCTGTTCAAGCTCGGCCTCGAAGCGTTTCTTCTCGGTGATGTCGCGTGAGATGCCAAAGCTGCCGACGATCGCCCCGGAAGAGTTGCGCAGGGGAATCTTGGTTGTGGACAGCCAGCGCTCGCTGTGGCCGGGCAGGTGCCACTTCTCCTCCATGTCGACGAGAGTACGCCCCCGCCGCACGATTTCTTCGTCGTCCCGGCAGCGGTGCTCGGCCTCGTCACGGCACAAGAAATCCATTTCGTTGCGTCCGATGGCCCGGGCCGGGTCAGTCAGTCCCAGGTGAGTGGCCATCGCGCGGTTGACCCGGGTGAAGCGGCCGCTGCGATCCTTGAAGTAGATGTCCTCCGCCATGGAGTCCATCACCGTCTCAATCTGAAAGAGAGAGCTGCGGAGCCAGTCGAGCTCCTGCTTCTGCGCCCGGCTGAGCGCTTCAGTGACCGGCGGAGGTGTGCGTTGCAGGCGCCCGGGTTTAGGGGTATCCGAATCACGCCCCGAATGCGGGACAGGGGTCACGTGTCTTTCCGCGCCCTGCTGGGCTTGTGCACGCTTTGCCCTGGATGAAACGAGCCGAGTCATGCGTTCTCGCGACCATTCGAGGTACCCCACGGAACCAACGCCGTTGCTGCCCCTTGCTCGAACTGACCGCGCGGCGATTATAAGCCGGTTCACGAATTTTTATGCAAGGAACTTCATGCCGCACGTGGGCAACAGCCGATGTTCCCCCGCCATGTGTGTGGAGGTATCATGTGGGCGTGGAAAGTACGATCATGAAGCGGCTTGGTTTGCGTCTAGGTTCGCGTCTAGGTTCGCGTCTAGGTTCGGTCTTGCCCGCACCGGCGGTGCTGCTGGCACTCGTGACATGGGTGGCCCCCAGCGGCTACGCGCTGGCTGCGCCCAAGCTGCTCAAGGAGGTCGGCCGGGTCACGGCCGGTGAGGCCACCGTCCACGATGCCTTCGCTCTGGACCAGGAGGGCAGCAAACTGGCGTACATCGTCTTCACCGGGCAGGGAGAGGTGCAACTGCATGTGGGGCCACCTGGGGGCAACACCCACGTGACGGATCTGGCGGAGTTCTCGGGCGCTCCCGAGAAGATCCTGGGCTTGGCAGGATACTGGTTCGTGGTGGCCAACGAGGGGTCACGGCGGGCTGCGATCATCGACCCCGCGGGGCGGATCAAACGCCGGATCGGCGCGTTCGACGACTGTGAACTGGCACACGCGCCCAACGCCCTCGTGACCTACAGTCAGAAGCGGCAGCCAAACGGTGGTGAGCGCTACACCATCCAAACCTATCGGCCGGACGGCGGTACCATCGGGGTGAAGTCACTGGTGGTGACCCCGAACGGGACCATCGACGGCGACGCTGCGGCGACTTTCCTTGGCTTCGCGAAGAGCCACCTGCAGGCCATGGTACAGAAGCCGGGTGCGTACAACCGGCGCAGCGACGCACGTGAACCCCCGCAGTTCGCCCTATACGACGTGATGACCGGCAAGACCGGCCCGGGCAAGATGCCGCCCAAGCTGGACAGTTTTCTCGACTACATCCGCAAGCGGGCTGAGAAGCCCGAGCTTGACGCCGTCATCGTGCTGGCCGCGGGTCAGGCTGGTTTCGATCTGGTGGGCCCGGGAGAGAAGGTGCGGCCCTTGAACCTGGCTCATCGGGAATACGATGTGTTGTCACTCGCCCAGTATCAGGTGGGAAGCAGGGTCGTGTTTTCGCTGGTGGCCGACCGCCCAGAGAAGGGCAACATGGAAGAGGCGGGCCGGTACTCACAGGCGTTTTTCAGCCTTGAACCGGAAAGTGGCAAGGTGACCGCGTTGGGCGAGATTCCGCTGCCTGACAAGCATCCCTGCCCGTGGTCGGCCGGTGGAAACAAGATCGCGGTGCTGCGCAAGGCGGCCGATGGCGGGCGCGAGATCGTGATCTACGCGCACTAGACAATCTCACACTGCCTCGGCCAGGAGCCGAGCCGCTTCCTTGGCCGAGCGCAACGAGCAGTCTTCAATGGCCAGGCCGCCGAAGTAGTTGCCCGTGATGTAGATGCCACTTGCCGGCAAGTGCCGGTCGATCTCCTTCGCAATTCCCGCGTGTCCGAGGGATAGCGATGGCAAAGACGTGGAGTGCGTGGCGACGCAGTCGAGCTGATCGCGGCCCAGGCCGGTGACAGCGCAGATGCGGTCGATGCGATGGTCGAGTGTCAGGCCAGCGCGGAAGTGGAATGTGAAAGCGCGAAGGCGCTCGTCCGGAACCACGTCGCGCGTGACGACGGAGAAGAACGTGTCGTCGACCGGCACGATGCCGGCCAGGCGCGGGAGATGAACGTGGCGGGCCTCGGCCACCACGCCCACGGACTCGATCTTCGCAGTCTGGATGCTGGACAAGGCGGTGGCGATTTCCGGTGCCAGGGACGCGAGCAAGTTTGCCGCCACGGGCGCCGGCAGGGCCAGGGCCAGGCGGCGAGCAACGACTCGGTCTCCGCCGGCGATTTCGACGACGAAGCCACCGTCTTCGCGGGCCAGGGCGTGCACCTGTGCATTGGTTCGCACGGTGATTCCAGGCTCGGCCGCGATCCGATCAGTCAGGGTCTGGACTCCGCCAGCAAAGGTGTAGCTGCGCGGGATATCCTTGCGGCGCGTGCGCTTCTTGAACAGCATCTCGGCAGGAAACTTGTCGGCCGGTTGCGAGAACACGGTGGCGAACAGAGGCGCAACCACGCGCTTCCAGTTTCGCCGCCCCACCAGTCGGCCGTAGTAGTCGGCGACGGTGCGGCCCTGCTTTCGCTCACTGAATGCGTGCCAGGCCGATGCGAACAGTTCAGGCAGGCTCAACCGCCAGGGAATGCTGCGCAGTTTGCCGTCGACCAGCATGCGAAAGGGCGCTTTCTGTCGCGTGAGCATGCGATCCCGCAAGCCCAGCTCGTCGATGATCGAGAGCAGAGAACCGTAGGAATTGTAAAGGGTGTGCGCCCCCATCTCGAACCAGAAATCGGCCGGTTGCCGTTCGGATCGGAAACATCCCCCTGGCTGCGCCGCCGATTCGAGAACCAGCACTTTGCGCCCCGCCCGCGCCACATGATGGGCAAGGCAGAGCCCGCTGATTCCGGCCCCGAGAACCACGACGTCGAGGTTGTCACTCACAGGACCAAGTTATGGCGCATTCGCCGAGGGGTTGTCCACACCGTGCGGCGCTTGTGATGCCCGGCCCGTCGGTGCTAGCGTCATGTCTGTCGTCGGTTGACGCCACCCGAAAGCCATGAAGCGACTCCTCAGAACTGTGGTTTGGACCCTGGTGTCCTTGCTGGGTGCGCTGGCCTACGCCGTGGTGGCGAGCAGGCGCAGCGAGCCTTTGAACGCGGCGTGGATGGTTGTGGCGGCATTGTGCACCTACGCGATCGGGATCCGCTTCTACTCCAAGTGGATAGCGGCCAAGGTGCTGATGCTCGACGACCGGCGGGCCACGCCCGCCGAGGTTCACGACGACGGGCGCGACTTTGTGCGCACCAACAAGTACGTACTTTTCGGCCATCACTTCGCCTCGATCAGTGGACCTGGACCGCTGGTCGGGCCGGTGCTGGCGGCGCAGTTCGGCTACTTGCCCGGTACCTTGTGGATTCTCATCGGCGTCCTGCTGGGCGGGGCGGTGCAGGACTTTGTCATCCTGTTCGGCTCAGTTCGGCGCAACGGCAAGTCGCTGGTCGAGATGGTGCGCGACGAGGTCAACGGCTTTGCCGGAACCATCGCCATGCTGGCCGTGCTGGGAATTCTCATCATCATTGTGGCGAGCCTGGGCCTGGTGGTGACCAACGCGTTGGCCGAGAGCCCTTGGGGCGTGGTGACCACGGTGATGACCATACCCTTCGCCATGATCATGGGCGTGTACGTGCGCTTTCTGCGCGTGGGCAAGGTGCTGGAGATGACCGTGATCGGTGCGCTGTTCCTAATGGTGGCACTCTTGGGCGGCTTCTGGGTGAACCAGCACGCAACCTTGGCGCTGTCCTTCACCTGGAGCAAGACGACCCTGGCGCTTTGCCTGGTTGGGTATGGTCTCTCTGCCAGTGTGCTGCCGGTGTGGTTGCTGCTGGCTCCGCGCGACTACCTGGTGACCTTCCTCAAGATCGGCGTGGTGCTGCTGCTGGCCCTGGGCATCTTGCTCGTGTTGCCACCTATCCAGATGCCTTGGCTGACCGACCCCGCGCGTTTTGCCGGCGGTATGCGGCCGGTGGTGGCGGGGGGGCTGTTTCCATTTTGCTTCATCACCATCGCCTGCGGGTCGGTGAGCGGATTTCACGCCCTGGTCGCAAGCGGCACCACTCCCAAGATGATCACGCGCGAGCGTTATGTGCGCAGCATCGGGTACGGCGCCATGTGCCTGGAGAGCTTCGTGGGCATCATGGCCATGATCGCGGCTTGTGTGCTCGACCCCGGGCTGTACTTCGCGGTGAACGCACCGGCCGGACTGGTGGGCAGCACGCCTGATGCGGTCGCGGCCGCGGTGTCAGCGTGGAATTTTCCAGTGACCGCCAACCAGATCACGGATCTGACTAGCGCCATCGGCGAGAAGTCCGTGCTGGCGCGCACCGGCGGCGCGCCCACCCTGGCCATCGGCATGGCGAAGATCTTCGGCGAGATCATTGGCGGCACCACCGCGATGAAGCTTTGGTACCACTTCGCGATCATGTTCGAGGCGCTGTTCATTCTGACCACCCTGGATGTGGCCACGCGCATCGGGCGTTTCTTGCTGCAGGAGTTGGGCGGCCGCTTCTGGAAGCCGTTTGCCGACACCAAGTCTTATCCGGCCAATATCGCAGCCAGCGTGCTCTTTGCCGGGGCGTGGGGCTACTTCCTCTATGCAGGGGTGAAGGACCCATTGGGCGGCGTGAACTCGCTGTGGCCACTTTTTGGCATCGCCAATCAGTTGCTCGCGTGCGTGGCGCTGTGCCTGGCCACGACCATCGTCATCAAGATGGGCAAGGCTCGCCATGTATGGGTGACGCTGCTGCCGCTGGCCTGGCTGAGCGGCGTGACCTTTTTAGCGGCTTGGCAGAAGATCTTTCATTCCAGCCCACGCATCGGATTCGCGGCCATGGCCCGCAAGCTCTCGGCCGACATTGCCGCGGGTAGGGTGCCGGCGGCCAAACGCGTGGCCACAGAGGCGCTGATTTTCAACAACTATCTCGATGCGGTTGCGGCGGGCGTGTTTCTCGGGCTGGTGATCGCCATCCTGGTGGTTTCGATTCGCGAGTGGGTTCTCATCCTGTCGGGGCGCAAGGCGCCGGTCCTGCAAGAAACTGAGCCAGTGTGGCTGCCGCAGCCGGTCGTGTCGGCCGAGATGACGCGACCCTGGTGGCGTCTGGGTACGGCGGTCGTGGTTATTGGCACGCTGGCCAAGGAGCTGTCAGGTGAAGCCGCAGCGGCACGCACCAACCTGCCCGCGGACCAGGCGCTCACCGAGGCGCTGGCCCATCGGTACGAGGGGCACAACGGCCCGAGCCGGTGCTGTTAGCTACGGCTTGTGCCACTCGCTATCACGTCCGACGCTGGGGGCGACCGCAGGTCGCCCCTACCTATCGCTTGCGAACCAACTGTGAGATGTCGCGGACCGCGCCCCGTGCCGCGCTGGTGGTCATGAGCGCGTAGGCCTGCAATGCCTGCGACACGGTCCGATCGCGATCGGGCTGGAAGGCCCTGTCGCCTTTCGCCTTCATGGCCCGGCTTCGCTTGGTCAAGGTGGCCTTGTCGACCAGCAGATCAATCTGGCGCTTGGGGATATCGATGCGAATGCGGTCGTTCTCTTTGACCAGGCCGATGGTGCCGCCCTCGGCTGCCTCGGGCGAGACATGGCCGATGCTGAGGCCCGAGGTCCCGCCCGAAAAGCGGCCATCGGTCAGCAGGGCGCATGCCTTGCCCAGACCCTTGCCCTTGAGGAACGACGTCGGATACAGCATTTCCTGCATGCCGGGCCCGCCCTTGGGGCCCTCGTACATGATCACCACCACGTCACCGGGTTTGATCCGGTTGCCCAGAATGGCCTGGCACGCGATCTCCTGCGAATGGAAAACCCGCGCCGGACCTTCGAATTGCAGGAGGGACTCGTCCACCCCCGCGGTCTTCACGATGCAACCGTCCTTGGCCAGGTTGCCGTACAGGACCGCCAGGCCGCCATCCTTGCTGTAGGCGTGGGCCACGTCGCGGATGCAGCCCTTTTCCACGTCGGTGTCCGGCGCTGGGAAGTATTTTTCCTGCGAGAAGGCGGTTTGCGTGGGCACGCCGCCAGGCGCCGCCAGGGCGCGCTTGCAGGCCGCTTCGCTGGCCGTCTTGCGACGGATGTCGTTCTCGGCGATGGCCTGGCCCATGGTCGCTGCATGCACGGTCTTGGCCTCGCGGTGGATGAGCCCGGCTCGATCCAACTCGCCCAGGATGGTGAAGATGCCGCCCGCGCGGTGCACATCTTCAACGTGGTGGTGTGATGAGGGTGCGACCTTGCAGATGTTGGGCACCTTGCGCGAAAGGCGATCGATGTCGGCCATGGTGAAGTCCACGCCCGCGGCTTGCGCCACCGCCAGGATGTGCAGCACGGTGTTGGTCGAGCCGCCCATGGCGATGTCGAGCGCCATGGCGTTCTCGAACGCCCGCAAGGTCGCAATGCTGCGCGGGAGCACGTTGCGGTTGCGTTGCTGGTAGTGCTGCTTGGCCATCTCAACGATGCGGCGGCCAGCGGTTTCGAACAGCTCCCAGCGCAGTGCATGCGTGGCCAGCAGGGTGCCGTTTCCCGGCAGGGCCAGCCCCAGTGCCTCGGTCAGGCAGTTCATGCTGTTGGCGGTGAACATGCCCGAGCACGATCCGCAGGTGGGACAGGCCGAGCGTTCGAGCAGGGCCAATTCGGCCTCGCCGACCTTGTCGTCGCTGGCGGCGGTCATGGTGTCGATGAGGTCCAGCTTGCGCACGGTCGGCTTGCCGTCGCGATCCGGTGGACCGGCCACGGTGCCTGCCTCCATGGGGCCGCCCGAAACGAAAATCGTCGGGATGTTGGTGCGCATGGCAGCCATCATCATGCCCGGCGTAATCTTGTCGCAGTTGGTGATGCACACCATGGCGTCGGCGCAGTGGGCGTTGACCATGTACTCCACACTGTCGGCGATGAGATCGCGGCTGGGCAGCGAGTAGAGCATTCCGGTGTGACCCATCGCGATGCCGTCGTCGATCGCGATGGTGTTGAACTCGGCGCCCCAGCCGCCGGCGGCGTCGATGACCTTCTTCACCCGCTGGCCGATGTCGTGCAGATGGACGTGCCCGGGCACGAACTGGGTGAAGCTGTTGACGATGGCGATGATGGGCTTGTCGAAGTCAGCCTCGGTCATGCCGTTGGCGCGCCAGAGGGCGCGCGCCCCTGCCATCTTGCGTCCATGGGTCGTGGTGCGACTACGATATCCAGCCATACTCATAGCTATAGGATCTTCGGGCCGCGTCGTCCACCCCTGCTGTCGCGAGCACCGGTCGAGCACCGGTCTTGAAAAAAGGCCAAGGCTAGCCTAACTTGGTTGAGTTCGTGTTGCTTGTCACGAACCGGAGGTGGTGGCATGGAAGATCTGATTATTCCCTCTGCCTTTGGACTTCGATCCGAACACGACGCCCATCTGCAAGCCCGTGCTCATCTACCTCGGGGTTCGTTTCGTTTGACCAGGCACCCGCTTGACTGGTCGTGGTGGTGGCGAATTCTTCGACAAGTTCGTACAGGGGGCTATCTTCCTGACGGTGTTCCATGAGTGAAGTTGTCGCTGACCAGAATCTGATTGCCGCCTGTGGCCTGTACTGCGGTGCCTGCAGCAGCTACCTGCGCGGCCGCTGCCTAGGCTGCCCCACCAACGAGAAAGCCAAGTGGTGTGGGGTCAGGAGTTGCTGCCTGCAGCGTGGCTATAAGAGCTGCGCCGATTGCGCCGAGTTTTCCAACGTGAAGGAGTGCAAGAAATACAACAACTGGATAGCCCGGCTGTTCGGCCTGATCTTCCGTTCCAACCGCGCAGCGTGCATTGCGCTTATCCGGGAACAGGGCTATCCGGTTTTTGCCGCCGACATGGCAGCCAAGAAGAGGCAGAGCCTTCCGCGCTAGTTTCTCGACGGCAAACCAGCCGAGCGACAGATGAGCTTCGAAAATGCTCGAACCTGAAATCGTGAACTGCCAGTATTGTTGTGCTGTGGCGCAGAGAACGACCTTCGACCACGTTGAGGCGCCGGGCCTGTTCTGGCCCGAGGCGGTGTGACCTGCGTGGCCGACCCGGGGAATAGAGTGTCAACACCGGATCTTCGGCAAGAGGTCGCCGTCAAGGAGCTGCACCGGCGGGTCCGGTTACGCCTGCTACGCATGCACTATGAGAGCGGGGTTGGACACCTGGGGGGAAACCTGTCCGCACTCGATCTGCTCTTGACCTTGCACCATCGCGTAATGAGGAAGGACGATCTGTTCATCCTGTCCAAGGGACACGCGGCTGGCGCGCTCTATGTCACGCTGTGGTCGTTGGGACGCCTGTCCGAAGAGGACCTGCTGCAGTTTCATAGAGATCACACCCGGCTAGTGGGCCATCCCCAGGCCGATGCGATCCCCGAAATCCTCTTGGCGACCGGCAGTCTCGGTCACGGCTTGGGACTGTCAGCCGGGCTTGGCATTGGCAAGCGACTGCGAGGTGAGCCCGGACGCATCTTCTGCTTGATGTCGGACGGTGAGTGGAACGAGGGCTCTACCTGGGAATCGCTAATCTTTCTCGTCCATCATAGGCTCGTTTCGGTCATACCCATCATCGACCTCAATGGGTTGCAGGGCTTCGGCACCACGGCCGAGGTGGCGGATCTCGGGTGCTTGGCCGACAAACTGCGCGGCTTCGGTCTGGAAGTTCGCGAAGTCGACGGGCATGACCCCGAAGCCATTCGGTGCGCCTTGCAGGTCGAGGAGCTTACGCGGCCCTTTGCCGTCGTCGCGCGAACCATCAAGGGGCATGGTGTCTCTTTCATGGAAAACCGCATGGAGTGGCACTATTTGCCTATGTCGGCGGAGCAATACGCGCAGGCGGTTGCGGAGGCGAAGCGGTTGTGAGGAGTGTACTGGCGACAGCCTTGGTGGGACTATCCAAGGACAAGGATTTCGCCTTTCTGACTGGCGATCTCGGATTTATGGCACTGGAGCCGGTGCGCGCAGCGGCCGGCGAGCGGTTCATCAACGCCGGCGTGGCCGAGCAGAACATGATTTCGGTAGCCGCGGGAATGGCCCGCCTGGGATTCCGGCCCTGGGTCTACAGCATTGCCCCTTTCCTCTACGCCCGCGCCTTCGAGCAAGTGCGCAACGACGTCTGTTTCCACAAGCTGCCGGTGTTTCTCGTCGGCAATGGCGGAGGCTATGCTTATGGGGTGATGGGGGCCACTCACCACGCTCTGCAAGACTACGGCGCATTGCTGGGCCTGCCCAACCTCAGGGTCTACGTCCCGGCCTTCGCTGCCGACGTTCCCGTGGCGGCGGAACGTATTGTCCGCGCCGGCGGCCCCGCCTATTTCCGTCTCGGTCGTGACGAAACGCCCAAGAACGCCGTGCTGCCGGCCTATGCGCCCTGGCGCCGGCTCTTGGCCGGACGCGGGCCCGCCTTGGTCATCGTCGGTCCGTTGGCTGGCGGTATTCTAGCCGCGGCCATGGACAGGCCCGACCAGATCCGCCCTGCGCTGTGGGTGTTGTCCGAACTCCCGCTGCTGCCCGACGAGATTCCCCCTGCGCTTCTCGATGACATCCAGCGATCCGGACACCTTGTCGTGGTGGAAGAACACGTGATTGAGGGCGGTGTGGGTCAGGCCCTGGCCCATGCCCTTCTGCTTTGCGGGGCAGCACCCAAGCGCTTCTCGCACCGCTATGCGCTCGGCTACCCGTCGGGATTCTATGGCTCGCAGAACTACCACCGGAAAGAATGCGGACTTGACCCGCAGTCAATAATTGCCTTGATTGAGAAGACGTGATGGCCAACCAAGAATTGCAGTCGAAAATAGGGCAACTTCAAGGACCGATTCTGGTTCTCGGGGCCAGCGGATTCATCGGAGCCAACCTTTTCCACCTGCTGCATGCACAGCGAGACGACGTGGTCGGCACGATCCTTCATACGCCGGCCTGGCGTCTGGGCGGAGTTCCCGAAAAGAAGCTTGTCGCGGCGGATCTCTTGGTTGATGCAAACCTGGACGACGTCCTGCAAAGGGCCGCCCCACGAACGGTGTTCAATTGCGTGGCGTATGGAGCCTATTCCTTCGAACAGGACGGCGAGCTGATCTACCAGACCAACTTCAATCTGACAGCCAAGTTGCTCCGCCGCTTGGAGGGCATGGGAATCGCCTGCTACGTTCATTCGGGAAGCTCGTCCGAATATGGCGACAACCTCGCCGGTCCCAGGGAAGACCATCTTCCTCAGCCCAACAGCGATTACGCCGTCTCCAAGGTGGCTTGCGCCAACCTCATCCGATTCTACGGCAGGAAGAAGAAACTTCGCTGCGCCAACCTTCGCCTCTTTTCGGTCTATGGCCCGCTCGAGGATTCGTCGCGCCTGATCCCCGCCGTGATCAAGCACGGATCTGAGGGCACCTATCCGCCTTTCGTGGGCGGCGGCATCTCCCGGGACTTCGTCTACGTCGAGGACGCCGCCGAGGCCTATGTCGACACCGCGCTCAATCTGCGCGAGCCTCACTATGGCGAATCGTTCAACATCGGCAGCGGCAACAAGACGACGATCGCCGAGGTCGCCCGAACCTCTGCCGAGCTGTTTTCTATCAAGCAGCAGCCGGTCTACGGTTCGATGGAGCAACGGAAATGGGACCTCGCGGACTGGTTTTCCAACCAGAAGAAGACCAGCGAGGTTCTGGGATGGAAGGCCAGGACGGATCTGCGCACGGGTTTGGCGCTCACCGCGGTGTGGTACCGCGGCTTGGAGGACAAAGACCGCTACTACAAGTCGTCCAAGCAATTCAGGCTGGACAAGGAACGCAGTATTTCCGCCATTGTGGCTTGCTACAAAGACGGCCAGGCCATCCCGATTATGTACCAGCGTCTGAAGAAGACTTTCGAGGATCTCAAGGTCGACTACGAGATCATCTTCGTCAACGACAATAGTCCCGACAACAGCGAGGAAGTCATTCGCGAACTCAGCGGACGGGATCGCCATGTGGTCGGCATCTCCCATTCCCGCAATTTCGGCTCGCAGATGGCTTTTCGCAGTGGCATGGGCATCGCGAGCAAGAACGCCTGCGTGCTTCTCGACGGCGATCTTCAGGATCCGCCCGAAATCATCAGCCAGTTTGTCGCCAAGTGGAAGGAAGGCTACGACGTTGTTTACGGACGACGGGTGAGGCGGGAGGCGCTGTGGCCCATGCGGATTGCCTATAAGTTATTCTATCGAGTTTTCGATGCGTTTTCTTACCTGTCCATCCCGCACGACGCCGGCGACTTCTCTTTGATCGACCGCAAAGCGGTCAAAGCCATCCTGCAATACCCGGAACGCGATGTGTTTCTACGCGGAATCCGCGCTTCGGTCGGTTTCAAACAAGCCGGTGTGGATTATTTGCGCCCGAAACGAATGTTCGGCCGCACGACCAACAGCCTTCTCAAGAACATCGGGTGGGCCAAGAAGGGCATTCTCTCTTTCAGCTACCTGCCACTTTCGTTGCTCAGTTTCTTCGGCACGCTGCTTTTCCTTTGCAGCATAATCCTCGGAGCGATCCACGTGGCTTTGCGGCTCCTTTACCCAGGCCTGGCGCCCAGGGGGGTCACGACAATTATCCTGGTAATTCTGTTCTTCGGATCGGTAGAGATCTTGGGCATCGGCGTGCTGGGCGAATACATAGGGAGGATTCTGGAAGAATCCAAGCGGAGACCGCATTTCATCCGGCGAAGCATCATCAAGAACGGCGAGGCCCGCTCGGTGACAGACGCGCCGGAAGGCTCGGAACGCTAGTGCCGGGGATGGGACTCGAACCCATAGGCCGCTTTCGCGACAGCGGATTTTAAGTCCGCCGCGTTTGCCATTTCGCCACCCCGGCGAAGCAGTGAGTTTTTGCATCAGGCGACTGCCTGGCCCATTTTCCCGTCGGTGCCTCTCACCTCTCGTGACCCACGGCGTCTAAAGCGTCCGCCTCGGCCCTGCCAAGCGGGGTGATCTTGCCCATTGGCGCGGTCAGGTCAACGCCCAAGAGCACCTGCGTACCGCAAGAATCCTAGAAGGAGCATATAGAAGGTTCCCAGCGCGTCGCGTTCCTACTATAATATCAGATGACCTTGACTCGGTTTTTCGCGCCCGTCCCGCTAGCAATCGCCGCAATCCTCTTCTTCGCGGCCTGCGTGGACCTCACGACACCCTGGGAGAGGCACAAGGATGCTGGCGACGCAGGTGGAAGCGCGGCCGCCGAGACCGGGGGCAGCGGGGGATCGGCGGGATCCGATGCTGCGATCGGCGGTTCAGGAGGCAGTGCCGCGGCAGGTGGCACGGCCACGGGCGGGATAGACGGACCGGGGACGACGGGCGGAGCTGGCGGGACCGCGAACGATGGGGCGGCTGGAAACGTCGCGCTGGACGCGGGAGCCGTGGCTGACGCAACCTCACCTGAGGATGGCGGGATTGACGTTCCATTCTCTGGCGACACGAATCTGCCCGTGGACCAAGGAACCGGCGGCACCAGAACGGGCGGCGTGACGACAGGCGGAACCGGCGGCACCAGAACGGGTGGCGTGACGACAGGCGGAACCGGCGGGACAGCAACCGGTGGCGCAGGGGGAACTCTAACGGTGGACGCAGGGATCAAAGCTGACGCGACGCCGTCTGGGGATGGCAAGATCGACGTTCCGTTCTCTGGCGATACCAGTCCGCCGTCGGACCTGGGGGCCGGGGGCTCCGATGGCGCCGGGACGGGCGGAGCAGGCGGGACAGGCGGAACAGCCACGGGTGGAGCAGCGACAGGCGGAACAGCCACAGGTGGAGCAGCGACAGGCGGAACATCGACAGGCGGAACAGCGACAGGCGGAACAGCGACAGGCGGCTCGACCGGGCCAATGATCATCAGTATTCGCTTCGTCGGGGGACGCCCGGGTGGCGCCCCCGGAACAACCACGATGGCCGCCGCCGAATCTGCAGGATTCAAGCCGGCCACTAATTGGAACAGCGCCGGGAACCCTGCCGGGACAGCCGCCGCGAATGCCACAGGCTCCCTTTCGTCGCTGGTGGCCGCAGATGGCAGCACGACCACCGCGTCCATTACCTGGAACGCGCCTGCTACTTACACTGTTCCCTTCAACGACACTGCGGGCGATGCGGGCGCCGCACTGGGCGACGCGCATATGATGAACGGCTTTCTCGAGGCGCAGGATACTACCTCAGTGACGATCGGCATGACCTTGCCCAGTTCAATGAGTGGCGCATACGACGTGTACGTCTATTGCTATGGGAATATCAATGCGACGACTCGCACCTACCGATATACGATCGGATCGACGACACATGACGTGAGCCAGACGGGACACTCCGTCGCTCTCTTCTCTGATCTAGGTGGACACTCGCCGGCGCTCGCCCCAGGAGGCCCGGATGGTGGCCCGACCACGGGCACCTATATCCTGTTCCAGAATGTGACCGGAACGACCTTCACCTTGACTGCGACTCCGCTCTCGTCGACGGCCTTGCCGACGCCGATCTTGCGCGCACCGGTCAACGGCATTCAGATCGTGTACCCGGCTGGGTCCTAGTACCGTCTACAAGCTGCGCAGTCGGCTGTCGGCCAGGTCGACAGGGGTGCCGCGCAGGTGCACGCGCCGACCCTCCACGCTCACGCGTCCTTCAGCGATGGCGCGAATCACGGCGGGATAGAGTCGGTGCTCCTCGTCCAGGATGCGCAGGCGCAGGGCTTCCTCGTCGTCACCGTCGAGCACTGGCACCACGGCCTGGGCGATGATGGGGCCGGTGTCAGTGCCTGCGTCGACGAAGTGCACGGTGCAGCCGGAAAAACGCGCGCCGCCGTCAAATGCCTGCTTTTGCGCGTGCACGCCGGGAAAGGACGGCAGAAGCGCCGGGTGAATGTTGACCACGCGATGGGGAAAGGCGTCGAGCAAGGTCGGGGTCAGGATGCGCATGAACCCGGCCAAAGCCACCAGGCCCACGCCATGCCGGCGCAGCTCGTCCAGCAGCGCGTGATCGAAATCCTCGCGTTTGGCGAAGTCCTTGTGCGAGCGTACGAAGGTCGGGATGCCGGCCTGGGCAGCGCGCTCCAGGGCGCCACAACCAGGCACGTTGGCCCCCACGACCACGACATGCGCGGGGCCCAGCTCGCCGCGCGAGGCGGCGTCGATGAGGGCCTGCAGATTGGTGCCACTCCCCGAGGCGAGGACGCCGACCTTCATGGGATGAACTCCACCGGCGCGTCGGGCCGGTCCGCCACCACGACCTGGCCAATGACGGTGGCCTTCTCGCCCTCGGCTTCCAGGATCGACTGGGCCGCGTCGGCCGCGCCAGCCGGCACCGCCACCACCATGCCGATGCCCAGGTTGAAGGTGCGCCGCATCTCCTCGGGAGCCACCCTGCCCAGCCTTTGCAGCAGTCCGAACACGGGCGGCGGCGTCCAGGCACCCAGATTGATCTGCAGCGCCAGCAGCGCGCCTGGGGGCAGCATACGCGGCGGATTGTCGACCAGACCTCCGCCAGTGATGTGGGCCGCGCCCTTCATCAGGCCAGCCGCAGCCAGGCGGCGCAGGGCGCGCACGTAGATGCGGGTGGGCCGCAGCAGGGCTTGGCCCAGCGGCTCGTCGAGCCCCTTTGGCTTGGACTCCAGGTCGAGCCGGGCGTGGTCGAGAAACACACGGCGCACCAGCGAGTAGCCGTTGGAGTGAAAGCCGGACGAGGCCAGGCCGAGCAACACATCGCCGGCAATGATGGTCTTGCCGTCGATGAGGGATGACTTGTCCACCACGCCCACGCAGAAACCCGCGAGGTCGTACTCGCCCGGCTGGTAGAAACCGGGCAGCTCCGCGGTTTCACCGCCGATGAGGGCGCAGCCCGCTTGCTTGCAGCCATCGGCGATGCCGGAGATGACCTGTTCGGCCACGCCGACCTCCAAATGGCCGGCAGCAAAGTAGTCGAGAAAGAGTAGCGGCTCAGCCCCGCACACCACCAGGTCGTTCACATTCATGGCCACGAGGTCGATGCCGACCGTGTCGTGCTTGCCCATGAGGAAGGCCAGCTTCAGCTTGGTGCCCACGCCATCGGTGCAGGCGACCAGCAGCGGGTTCTTGTAGTTCTTGGGCAGCGCGCATAGGCCGGCGAAGCCGCCCAGATCGGTCAATACCTCGGGCCGCATGGTGCGCTTCACGTGTGCCTTGATGCGCTCAACCAGCGTGTCACCGGCGTCAATGTCGACGCCGGCATCGCGGTAGGTCAGTCCCATTTTCGCCTTCTTGCTCTCGGGTACATCAGCCATGGTCAACCTCCCTCGCCGCGGCCAGCGAAGGTATACGCCCGTGAAAGGGTGGGTGGTAGTGTCACTTTTTCTCCGGCTTGAGCTCGCCCCACAGCGTCGCAACCACGCTTCGGCCACCGCCGTCCGAGCGGTGCTCACCCAAATAGATGCCCTGCCAGGTGCCGAGTTGCAGGTGTCCGTCCGAGATCGGCAGGGTCAGTGTCACGCCCAGCAGACCGGATTTCATGTGGGCCGGCATGTCGTCGGCGCCCTCCAAGTCGTGGACGAAATAGCGAGCGCCATCCGGGATGGCGTGCTCGGTCCAATGGGAGAAATCGGTCCGCACGTCTGGATCCGCGTTTTCGTTGAGGAAGAGCGAAGCCGAGGTGTGTTGCAGAAGCAGGTGCAGTAGGCCAACCCGCAAAGAGGCCAGCTCGGGGAGCTGGGACACGATCTCGTGCGTGACCAGGTGGAAGCCCCGGGGTCGGGCCGCAAGCTGGATGATTCTTTGATGCCAGTACAAGGGCTGGCCAGCCTTCTGCCGCAGGAGCAGCCTGTTTGTAAAGACTGCAGATTCGGGAAGAAACCCGTCTCGCCAGCGGTTGTTCGCGTAGGATGGTCCGCAGCAGCGCGGGCCGCCCTCAAGAACAGGCAAGAAACTGGAAAGGCAGACTATGCGAAAAAGGACCCTGGTTCTTTCGGTAACCTTGGTGGCGGCGGCGGTGGCCGCTGGTTTGGGGCTGGGCGCACGCTTTGCCCGGCACGCCGTCGCAGAGTCGGCCGCGTCGCCTGCGGCCATAACCCCCAAGACCCAGGTGCCCCAGGAAGCACGCTCGTTGTCACAGGCCTTCGCGGCCACCGCCCGGGCCTTGCGACCCAGCGTGGTGCGCATCGATGTGGAGATCGAGCGGCCCAAGCCAGTGCGTCGCAACTTCCAGCGCGACGACTTGCCGCCCGACATGGAGCGTTTCTTCGAGCACTTTTTCCAGTTCGGCGACGGCTTTGAAGGCCTGCCAATGCCTGGTCCTGGGCATGGCACCGGTTCGGGTTTGGTCATCGACGGCGTGGGCAACATCATCACCAATAGCCACGTGGCGGAAAAGGCCAGCAAGGTCACGGTGACCTTCGCCGACGGACGCGAGTTCCCCGCCAAGATCGTGGGCACCGATCCCAAGACCGATGTGGCCGTGATTCGCCTGCAGAATCCGCCGTCCGGGCTGGTCGCTGCCCGCTTGGGCGATTCCAACGCTATCGAGGTGGGTGAATGGGTCCTGGCTATCGGCAGTCCACTTGGCCTCGATCAAAGTGTCACCGCCGGGATCATTAGCGGCAAGGGCAAGGTGACGCGCAACGTACACATGTCAGGCGAGCGCATGCGCGAGTACATTCAAACTGACGCCAAGATCAACCCGGGCAACTCGGGCGGCCCCTTGGTGAATTTGCAGGGTGAGGTAATCGGCATCAACACCCTCATCAACGTGGGACCGGGTGGCGCCTATGGCTTTGCCATCCCCATCAGCCAGGCCCGCCGAGTGGCCCAGATGATCATTCGCGACGGCCGGGTACGGCACGCCTGGCTGGGCGTGGCCATCGGTGACGTCAAGGATGGCGTCAAGCTGGGAGCGGACGGCGAACCCGAGCCAAAGGGTCAGACGGCAAAGTCCGAACCCGCGCGTGCTGCCTGGGTCAACCAAGTCTTGCCGAGCAGCCCGGCCAGCCAGGCGGGTGTGCATGTCGGCGACATCGTCACCCAAATCGACAAGCAGAAGATAGAAGGCGCGGCCGACGTGGTGGACTACGTATCAGGGCAGAAGGTGGGTGACAAGGTCAAGCTCGCGCTTCTGCGTGATGGCCATGCCAGCACGGTGCAGGTTACCCTGGGCGAGTTGCCCGCGCGGCCCGGCGAGGAGCCCGATGCTCAGGTTGAGAAGGACAAGGTTGGCGTGCAATTGCAGACCCTGACGCCCGACATGGCACGCCTGCTGGGCATGGATCCTGAGGCCAAGGGCGCGGTGGTCAGCGGGGTGGATCCAGGCGGCCGGGCCGCCAAGGCAGGTCTGCGGGCCGAGGACGTCATCGTCGAGATCGACCGCAAGCCGGTCACCAGCGCGGAGGAGGCGGTGAGTGCCTTGCGCGCGGCCGGCAAGGCGGGGCACCTTCTGCGGGTCCGGCGCGGGGACACATTCCGCTTCGTCACAATTCCGCCGCAGTAGGGAGGCTAGCTTTTTTCACCACAGTCT